>JBIKYU010000054.1:0-8877 GCA_044355085.1 Rickettsiales bacterium
CCTGCGTGTTCATGTTCAAGCCATGGGGGATAAAACCAGCGGTAGCGGCCCAGCTGATCGCGTGGATTTATTTATTATTTCTGAATAGAAAACCTGCTTGAAGTTAATCGAGATTTCAAATCATTTTTATATAAAAGCAGTTTTCCCTACTCCTTTAATAACATTCTATTTTTTAAGAATAAATATATAGAGCAAATCCAGTTTTTAATTAAACATGGCTTTGATAAGGAATTTTTATCACGAAAGAAGTGCCCTGCAAATAGCTTGAATGCATAGAAAAACTTCCATTATGTAGGCCAAGCAAATGCTCGATAACGCAAATTTCTAGGACCATCAAATCTGGCATCAGAAATTTTTCTCCGTAATGTTTTTGCGTAAGAGCGCGCAAATTTTTGCGCTCGCTGATATTTAGCCCCAATCCATTATCTTTGATTATTACTTCTAAAAATGATTTTTTATTTTCAACAATGGTTTTGCTGCTAACGCAGACATTTTTTCCCGACGGTACAAAACTAATCGAATGATATAATGTACCAACTAAAATTTGCTGGAAACGAATCGGATCAAGCAGCAAAAGCGGTAAATTTTCTTTAATTTCAATATTCAAATTTACGCCTTGTTCAATCGCCATTTTCTGCTGCATTGTTACCGCCTTATGCAGAAGTAACGTAGGAGAAACTGGTTGCAGAAAAACTTCTCGCGCGGTTAGGGTTTCGATCTGTATTACCGCATCAGCCATCAAGTTCAAAACTTCTTGATAACGCTGGATTGAAACTGGCTTACAAGCATCATCTTTCATCAGATAAATACTTGTTTTTAAAGATATAAGCGGAACAGACAAAACGCGGCGCATCTCGCGCAAGAACAGCTCTCTTTCCCGCTCTGCTGCTTCTTTCAGGTTATATTGTCTCCATTTTTTTTGATTTATCCTGAATTTCCGAACTTGACGTCTAAATCGTAGAAGTTGTTTTAAGTGATTTTTATCAATAATCGCACTGCGATACAGTTTCTTACACGGAATTAATTTATCCGCATTGCTCCAATCATTGATCTCGCGCAATGAGCGTTTAACATGGTAACGCAGGCATAACATCAGAATTATAGATACAACACCGATGCAAATAATCGAATATTTTTCGGCCTCGTCATGAATATAAAGAAAGCATGTGAGAGCTATAAGGAAGACGATAGCTAGGATAAAAAAGTCTGGTCTATATGATAGGCCTCTAGTAGAAAATCGAATCATGAAAGCGCCGTATTTAGAGAGAAAAAAATCATCTTTTAATAGCAATACTACCCAGCACCAGCTATTAAAACTCCCTCAAAATATAACCAGGAACGATTCACGCAAGCAGATTTTTATCGCAATATTAATTATTATTAGCCTCCAAATTACCATAGCACCCATGAAATACTATCAAAAGTTGATTTTATCAACTAATTGCTCATAAAAAATTTGTAGATACTTATCTTTCTGCATAGGACAAAGAAGCAAACCTTTATAGTACTGTTATATTATCACGCTATTCATTCTTCTCTTAAAATAAAGGGATGAAGCAATGAGATCAACAATAGCACAAACAGTAAGATCGACAGGTCTAATAGAGCAACAAAATTTTAGTCTATTAATTAGTAACCCCAGATATTCTGGTTGCGGCGAAAAGCGCTTGCAATAATTGGCGTTTTTAATTGCTGATAAAACGCAGCAGAGATTTTTTCAAAAAATTGCCAATGATTTTTTGGCAGGAAATTTTAAAGCAATAAACTCGCAAATATTAGAATTTATCAAGCAAAACCAAGATCAATTTCGCTCGTAAATACGAGAAATTTTAATGGCGAATATTTTACTTTTGCCTGCAAATCATCATGTAGAATTTGAAATTTCTCCAAAAGATCCTAAAAATAAAATTGATGTAAATCACTCCACAAAAGATGGAGCAACAGCGCTGATATTGGCTGTTCAAAACAGCGATTTTCCAACAACAAAATTACTACTTGATCATGGTTGAGATCCGAATCAAAGAAATTCAAACGGACATAATGCTTTTTCTTTTTGCAGAAAAGATCCAGAAATGAATGAATTCATCAAAAAACGAATGCAAAAGTAAAAATCACACGCAGCAACCGTGATTGAACGGAGAGAAAATTCTGCGCATCAAGAGCTTTAATTTCCTGTGCAGGCATCAATTGTTTGGATACGAAAACCCAGAGTGCAGTCATTATTGCTGCCGCTGATTGCGTAGATATTGCTGCTGCTGTCGAAGCAACTATTGGCGCTTGCGCCATTGCCATCGCGTCCATGTACATTGCCTTTGTGTGGCAATCCATCGTCGATTTTTCCGTCGATTTTTTGCGCCTCAGTTGCATTCATTACGCCGCCGACCAAAATTGGCGTTGCGGTTGTTGCGCGCGGCGCACCAAGCACAAGTATATTTGCGTTAGAAAAACCAAAAACGCCGTAATCAACTAGCCAACCTGCGGCGCTAACAACCGATTCTGGAACGTCAGTTCCTAGAGCTGCAGCGGAAGTTGTTTGTGTGCCAAGATAAACTCCGTTTATCATGCTTGCTTGTGTTAGATGCTGCCAAGCGCGGTAGCCCTCATAGACACCGCTAGCTAGGAAATTAATTTGCCCGTTACCATTGCCGTTTGCGAGGCTCCAGTAAAGAGATGCCTCGTTGAAATCGCCAGGAAGTCCGCTATAGCGACTGCAGAAGCTGCTGATTGCTACTTCGTAACCTTCTTTTTCATTTATGAGACGCCTGATTTTTGCATTTTTCATAACCGAGACTGAAAGCAAGGTTGTGCCTACTAAAATGCCCATGATGCTTATGGTTATTGCTAATTCAACCAGTGAAAAAGCTTTGAGATTTTTTGAGCCAGAGCGGTTTTTAAAGCAAAGCATTTTTCCTCCGTTGTGTTTTGAGCTATGCATAGCTATAGCCATTCCGCTGTTTTTCTTCCACTTTTTATAATTTGTTTTTAAATGACCAATGTTTTTTTGCTAAATTTTTCTGATAAAGATGCGGTTAACATCCGCCTTGATCGATGGCTTAGAGAGCGTTTTCCAGGAATTTCTTTTGGACGCTTACAAAAGATTTTACGCACAGGACAAATTCGCGTTGATGGCAAACGCTGTCGCGGTGATTTGCGCCTAGAACTAGGAATGCAAATTCGTTTACCGCCAATTTTTTCTGCGAAAGAAGCAAGCGTAGCTGAAAAAACAGAGGCGAAAAATAACAGAAATTTTTCTGCTGCTCCTGCTGAGCTCATCGAGCAATTACGCGGTTTGATTATTTATCAAGACGCCTCAATTTTAGTGCTGAATAAACCAGCAGGACTTGCAGTTCAGGGCGGCAGCGGAATTAAATATTCACTTGATAAAATTTTACCTGCTTTGGTTGCGTCAGGGGAAGTAACTCCGCGATTGGTTCATCGACTAGATAAAGAAACCAGCGGCGTTTTATTAGTGGCGCTCACCAGACAAGCAGCGCAATGGTACGCCAGTGCTTTTAAAGAGCAGCGCGCGAAAAAAACTTATTGGGCGCTGGTCGCACCAATTCCTATGCCACTTTCAGGAACGATTGATCGTCCGATTAGTAAAAACAAACAAGAGGATGGTAGCGATCGCATTGAAGAAGATGAGCGCGGTAGCAAAGCCACAACATTTTATGAAGTATTAGACAGTAATCAGGAACAAGTTGCCTGGGTTGAGCTTAAGCCTGTAACGGGCAGAATGCATCAATTGCGCGTTCATATGGCTGCGATTGGCTGTCCGATTATTGGCGATTCTAAATATGGTTTGTGGAATCAGGATGATTTACCTTCGAGTAAAATTTTGCATCTTCACGCGAGAAATTTAAAGGTAGAAAACATGGAAGGAAAAATGCTTTCTTTTTCCGCGCCGTTAGGAGAAAAATTAGCAGATTCTTGGAAGTCTTTTGGCTTCAAAACAAAAAAGAAATAATAGCATTTATTATTGTTATCCTGACTTGTTCAATGCGTAAAAATGTAAAACATTATAAATAACAGAAGCGGGCATATTTTGTTTTGCTATAACGCGATTGATAGGTATATACCGATCATATATTTTGGTTTGGAGTTGTTATCAGCGGCCCAAAACTATTTTTTTTATTCTTAAAAAACATAGAGTTTTAAGAATTAGTTTGCTGAAATTTCTCGCATACAGAAATTGCGAGCAGAAAACTTTAGAGTTTGTCTTTATGAATTTTATGATGAAATTTTTTCGTACGTTTTTTATTGTTGCACTTGCTGTTTTTGTGACTTCTGCAGCCTTTACTCTGCCTAGTTTTGCTAACGCAACACAGGAAAAACGTACTACGCAATCGACAGAAAAAAAGAAAAAAGTCGTCGTTAAAAAAACTGCAGAGAAGAAAAAATCTAGCAAGAAAAAATCCAACAGAAGCACAAATAATCGCGCAACTTCATATGATATAACAAACAGCAGCAAATATGCGTCTTTAACTGTGGACGAAGAAAGCGGTCGGGTTTTATCGCAAGCTGATGCGGGGGCAGCAAGGTATCCAGCTTCTTTGACTAAAATGATGACTTTGTATTTGCTTTTTGATGCGATTCGTAGCGGAAAATTAGAAATGCATGAAAGGCTTCCTGTATCTTCCTTTGCAGCTTCGCGTCCACCAAGTAATCTTAATTTACAAGCGGGGCAGTCAATTCGCGTGCGTGATGCTTTGATGGCTTTGATTATAAAATCAGCAAATGATGTTGCTGTCGTAGTGGCTGAGGCAATTGCTGGTTCTGAGCAAAATTTTTCCGAAAAAATGACAAAAACCGCACATGCTCTTGGCATGGAAAAAACATATTTTAAAAATGCCTCTGGATTACATCATCCTAATCAAATTACTACCGCATATGATCTAGCAAAACTTGCTATTGCTCTGCACCGTGATTTTCCTCAGTATTATCCGTTTTTTCAGCGCACTGGTTTTAATTTTCGTGGGCATTATTACAGCACTCATAACCGCGTAGTTAGCCAATATGCTGGTGCAGATGGTTTAAAAACTGGGTTTACTCTTCCTTCTGGGTTCAATCTAGTTACTACTGCAAATCGTGATGGAAAAAGAATTGTAGGCGTTGTGCTGGGCGGACAAAGCGCAAAAATTCGCGATCAACATATGATGCATTTGCTTGATCGTGCCTTTGCAAATTCCGCGCAAATTCGTAGCGCTGCCGATGTGAATTTTTCTGAGACCAATGATGAAAAAAAAATATCTTTACCAGCACCCATTTTAAAACCGATTGATGCCCTGATAATTCGTACCGAAAACTCTCAAAAAATTGATACTGAGAGCAGCGGTGATTTTGATCCAGAGCCAACCTACTAGTTTATTTATTTCAATAATGATCTTGCGATGAATGATAAAAATACACGCAAGCTGGCATATAATCACGGTATATTAGCTGAAATTTTAGTTGCATGGTTATATAGACTGCGTGGCTACCGACTAATTTCCAAACGTCAGCGCACGCCTTTTGGCGAGATTGACCTGATAATGAGGCGTAGTAATTTTCTCGTTTTTATTGAAGTAAAAGCTAGAAAAAAAAATACCAATCATGCTTCTGCTTTTTCTGAACGTCAGCAAAAGCGAGTCTTTCAGGCTGCTGAATATTATTTTCATAAAAATTTCTACGGACAAAATTTAAAAACACGAATCGACTATGCTTGTGTTGGGCCATCTCTGTTGCGCATAAAAATTCTTTTTGGCGCAGATCGATCTATAGAATTTCGAAAATAGAGCTGATTAAAAAGTGTTTTTGACAAGAGTTACATATAACTTTAAGAGCAGGTGCAGTATTTTTAAAAAAGTTGATTTTGTAACTTCATGACCAGCCAAAAACGTAGTTTTTTTGTATTATGTACGTCCATATTTCTTGCTGGATTTGGCATTTTTTTATGGTGCGCGATATTTAGCTACAACGCTTCTGATCCATCGCTAAACCGACTAACTTTCGAGAATCCTGCAAATTGGATGGGTGCTGTCGGCGCTCGTTATGCCGATCCTTTAATGCAAGTTTTTGGCATGGCTTCTTATGTTATTGCATTTTTATGCTTTGGTTTTTCTTACCGAATCTTTTTAATTTTAAAACCGAATTGGCTGAGCGTTAAAATTGCCCTGGCGATTTTATTGGTAATTTGTAGCAGCGCTTTATGTTCCGCTTTCATAACCGATGAAAAATGGCCGTTTTACGTTGGTTACGGTGGATTGATTGGTGATTTTCTGATTCCATTTTTTAAAAATTTTATTCCTAGCTCGTCGTTTTTTCTCTCCTCAATATTGTTACTTTGTATCATTTCTGTTTTTACTTTTATTTTTGCATGTGCAACGGGAATTACTTGGGAAGAAGTCAGAAAAATTGCTGCTTGGATTTGGTATGGAATTTCCGTTTCCAGCATTTTATTTTGGAATATATGCTGCTGGATTCACCGACGCTTTTTTGTAAAAGAAAAAACTGAAGCGGAAGGAGAAGAGGAAGACGAAATTGAGGAAGAAAATTCTGAGCCTCTTGTTGCGATTCCTAAAAAACAGAAAAAACGCCGGCGCGCTCCCTTACAGCAAGCTTCTCTGCCTTTGCGCGATCGTTATGATTTACCAGATATTTCCTTGCTGGCTGCGCCTGACAACAAGAAAAAGAAAAACACTGCGAGTGAGTCTTCTTTGTCGCAGAATGCGAGGCTGCTTGAGCAGGTTCTGGAAGATTTTAACGTGCAGGGAAATATCATCCGCGTTCGTCCAGGTCCTGTAGTTACTTTGTATGAATTAGAGCCCTCACCAGGCACGAAATCTTCACGCGTTATTGGCCTTTCCGATGATATTTCTCGCTCGATGAGTTCTATTTCCGCACGCATTGCAGTGATTTCTGGACGCAATGCGATAGGTATTGAACTACCGAATGCTCAGCGCGAAACGGTTTATTTGCGCGAACTTCTGGAGTCGGATGAATATGCTGATGAGCGCGTAAAACTTCCTCTTACTTTAGGCAAAAATATTGGTGGTGACCCTGTTGTTGCTGATCTTGCGCGCATGCCACACGTGCTTGTTGCGGGAACGACTGGCTCGGGTAAATCGGTTGGAATTAATGCGATGATTCTTTCTTTGGTTTATCGACTTTCGCCTGATGAATGTCGTTTCATCATGATTGATCCAAAAATGCTCGAGCTTTCCATTTACGACGGCATTCCACATTTGCTAACTCCAGTTGTGACCGAGCCAGGAAAAGCAGTTGTAGCGCTAAAATGGGCGGTTAAAGAAATGGAGCAGCGTTATCGCCTGATGTCGACTCTGAATGTGCGCAACATCGCTAGTTATAACAAAGCAATTGAGGAAGCTATAGCACGTGGTAAAACTTTAGAGCGAACCATACAAACGGGTTTTAATCCTGCTTCTGGCGAGCCCGTTTTTGAAACTGTTCCAATAGATATGGTAAAACTGCCTTTCATTGTTGTGATAGTTGATGAAATGGCGGACTTGATGTTGGTAGCTGGAAAAGATATTGAGGCCTCAATTCAGCGTCTGGCGCAAATGGCGCGCGCAGCTGGAATTCACTTGATTATGGCCACGCAGCGCCCTTCCGTTGATGTGATTACTGGTGTAATTAAAGCAAATTTTCCAACACGTATAAGCTTTCAAGTTACTTCAAAAATTGACAGCAGAACTATTCTTGGTGAACAAGGAGCTGAGCAATTGCTCGGCATGGGAGACATGCTTTATATGGCTGGTGGCGGAAGAATTATTCGCGTGCACGGCGCTTTTGTTGATGATCGCGAAGTTGAAGATGTGGTTGCGTATTTGAAAACGCAAGGTACACCTTCTTATTTGGAAGATGTAACAGCGGAGCCAGAAGATGATGGCAGCTCTGTAGGCGGAGATTCAGGCAATGGCGATTTATATTCGCAAGCTGTTGCGATTGTTCAACGCGATAAAAAAGCCTCAACTAGTTATTTGCAACGACAGCTTAAAATTGGCTATAACCGCGCCGCTGATTTGATTGATCGAATGGAGCGCGAGGGAATAATTAGCCAACCAAATCATATTGGCAGACGCGAGGTTTTGTGAGGATTTTGAGCATAATATTTTTGGCGTTTTTTGCCCTGCCCTTGAATGCAGCAGAATTCAGCACAAAAGAGCATGAAAAAATCATGCAATATTTGAATAATATCTCCACGCTTCAGGCGGATTTTGTGCAAACTAGCGCTGATGGAGAAAAAAGCAGCGGCGTTTTTTCATTAGCGCGACCAGGAAAATTGCGCTGGGAATATATACAGCCAGAGAAAATTTTGATCATCCTAAATCACAGAGTTTCAGCCTATTACGATGTTGAATTAGATGAGCTTACTCAAGTAACAAACAATGTTCTGGCTTCATTTTTAGCGGAGGAAAATTTGGTTTTACCAAATGATAAACTGCTAATTGTTAGAAGCGATGCGCGTTCTGGCCGATTTTTTATGACTGTAACGCAACGCAAAAACGCCGATGAAGGCGAAGTTACTCTGCAATTTGAGCAGGAGCCTCTGGCTCTGGTTGGAATTTCTGTAAAAGACGGAAATGGAGAAGTTACCGAGGTGAAATTATCTAATCACAAATATGGAATTTCTCTCGCAGATAAATTATTTTCCTTTCCTAAAACGCGCTCTCCTTCACAATCTCGTCAATCTTTCTGAGGTTTTTTATGCCAAGTTTTGATGTTGTTTCAGAAACAAATTTAGAAGAAGTTGAAAATGCCCTGCAAGCAATGCGGAGAGAAATTTCTCAGCGTTATGATTTTAAAGACACGCGCTGCAGCGTTGAGAGGAAAGAAGCCGAACTTACTGTAATTGCTGATGATGATTTTAAACTCAAT
>JBIKYU010000011.1:0-27983 GCA_044355085.1 Rickettsiales bacterium
AAAATGAAAACCAAGCACCAATTGTTTCGGTAAAATCAGTAACGGTAATTTGCAAATTATTACCATTGCTGAAGCGTCAAATTGTTATCGATAAAATTTTGCTGGATACGCCAGAAATAAGGCTTATCAGGCATTCTGGCGCTCCGTGGAATTGGCAGCAAATATATTTTGATAAACAGGCTTGGCAGGAAAAAACTTCTTACCTGCAGCTCGCATCAAACCGTCTTGAAGGTTTGCTTGAAGAAATACCTGGATCTGAGGAAAATGGCTCTTTTCCCGCTGCTGAACCACATCGCTGGATTCAAAAAATTGCCGCCTGGAAATTACGTGAAGTTTCTATCAAAAACGGCAGTGTTATTTTGCAAGACGAGTTACAAAATAACAATTGGAAAATCACTGATTGGCAACTAGACACAGCCCTGCTTGCCGATAAAAATCCTTTCATTTTTCAGCTGAAATTGGAAGGTAGTCAACTGGCTAAACCAATGTCTATCGCAGTTAATGGCTCGCTACGTTTAGCTGAGAGCAAATTAGCGCTTGAATCTATGCAGCTAAAAATTGATGAAATTACAGGCTACGCGCATTTGATGGCATTATTTCACGATATAACGCCAAAATTCAAAGCGGGTCTTGATCTCGATGATGTCGATCTGCGTCCGTATCTGCAGCAAAATTCTGCGAATAATATTTTGCCAAAAATGGGGCCGCTAATCTTGGTTGGTGGTATAGAAAATAACGCTAATGTTGGAAATAATACTGCAGCTCCTGCCGCTTCATTCCTAGATGCGCCGATAAATATTGAATGGATGAAACAGATGGATGCGCATTTAGGATTGCGCGTAAAATCTTTGATTCTGCCGCAATTACAGACGGGAAAAATTTCATTAAGCAGTCAGCTTCAACATGGAAAATTATCAGTGCAGCTGAAAGAAGCAGAGCTCTATAATGGCACATTAGTTGGTGCTCTGCATTTAGACAGCGGTCAATTACCAACTGCTGTTAGTACGCGCATTACGATTACTGATATTCAAACCAAAGATATTCCTGGTTTTTCTTATCTAGAAGGAAAAGTAACAGCTGAAGGTGAAGTTAAATCGGTTGGCGCAAATATGCAGCAATGGCTGAATAATTTGGAAGGCACATTATTTTTAAAAATTAGCGAGGCGGTTTTAAAAGGCGGAGATGTTTTAGCAATGATCAGCAATGTTTCTGGCTCTTTTGATCCAGATAAGCGCAAAAATTCTAACACGCAAATTACAGAAGTAACTGGCACATTCCAGATTGAGCGCGGCGTAATGCGCGGCGATGATCTTCATATCCGAACGCCACTACTGGGAATTTTTGGCAAAGGCAGCATTAATCTAGCTGAGCAGACAATCGACTATCGTCTAGATCCAGAGCCAATTTCGCTGAATTCTGAAGCAGGAGAAATTGGTGTGCGTATTCCATTAATTGTGCGCGGACCACTTAATTCTCCTGTGATCGTTCCAGACATCGAGCGCACTTTGAAAGACTTAATTCGCAATACTGCACCGCTTGAGAAACAGCTGGAAAAACATTTGGGACGCGAAATAAAACTCAATATAAAAGAGCTGCGTTTGGACCAAAAAACTACCGATCAATTAAAAGACGGAATTCAAAAACAGCTGGGCAAAGAGCTCAATAAATTACTCGATGGATCTCAATAATGGCCAAAAAAACTCAAGTAAAGATTTGTGGAATTACCACTGAAGATGCTCTCAATGCGGCGGTAAAAAATTCTGCCGATTATGTTGGCTTTGTTTTTTATCCTCAATCGCCGCGCCATATTTCTATCGAGAAGGCAAAAAATCTTGCCAAATTAGCGCCGTCAAAAATATCAATTGTTGCAGTTGTTGTTGATGCCACAAATGACGAGCTTGATTATCTTTTCTCAATTTGGACTCCGCATTATCTGCAATTACACGGCGATGAAACAGTCGCGCGTGTGGCTGAAATTCAGCGCCGCTACGGTGTTCCCGTAATCAAAGCAATTAGTGTGCTATCAACTGATGATCTCGCTCGTAGCCGCACTTACGAAGGTACTGCGGACATGTTGCTTTTCGATGCGAAAGTTCCAACGGCTGAACTTCCAGGCGGGAACGGCATTTCATTTGATTGGACTTTGCTTAAAACTCTGAATTTTTCTTTGCCTTGGTTTTTATCTGGTGGTCTGAATTTGAATAATATCGAGCAGGCTTTGCGCATCACTAATCCTCCAGCTGTTGATGCATCATCAGGTTTAGAAAGTGAACCTGGTATTAAAGATCCAGATCTAATTGCTGCTTTTCTCGAGCGTATAAAAGGAAATAACGAATGAATAATCAGCCTGATATAAACGGTCATTTTGGCGTATATGGCGGTCGATATGTGCCAGAAACACTCATGCCTTTAATTCTTGAAGTTGAGAAAGAATACCGTAGAGCTCAGGCAGATCCTAGCTTTCAGGCCGAGCTTGAATATTATCTCACACATTATGTTGGTCGCCCAAGCCCGCTTTATTTTGCCAAGCGCTTAACCGAGCAGTTAGGCGGCGCAAAGATTTATTTCAAGCGTGATGAATTAAATCACACAGGCGCGCATAAAATAAATCATTGTATGGGCCAAATTTTATTGGCAAAACGCATGGGTAAAACCCGCATAATTGCTGAAACAGGAGCAGGTCAACACGGTGTTGCAACGGCAACAGTTTGCGCGCTTTTTAATCTAAAATGCGTAATCTACATGGGCGCAAAAGATATGGAGCGGCAGAAGCCAAATCTTTTCCGCATGAAATTATTGGGCGCTGAAATTCACGCAGTTGAGAGTGGAACTGCGACGCTAAAAGACGCGATGAACGAGGCTTTGCGCGATTGGGTGGCGAATGTTGATGATACTTATTACTTGATTGGAACAGCAGCGGGGCCGCATCCATTTCCAGAAATGGTTCGTAATTTTCAAGCAATTATCGGCAAAGAAGTGCGCACGCAAATGCATGCAGCAGAAGGGAAATTACCTGATTCTCTAATCGCCTGTATTGGCGGCGGATCAAATGCCTTGGGTCTTTTTACCGAATTTTTAGCGGAAGAAAAAGTACGTTGTATCGCAGTTGAAGCGGCGGGAAGGGGCTTGCAAACAGAGGAACACGCTGCCTCTGTTGCGCGCGGAACTTACGGGATTTTGCATGGCAATGCTTCGCTTTATTTGCAAGATGCAGATGGTCAAATCAAGAATGCGCATTCTATTTCTGCAGGGCTTGATTATCCAGGTATTGGTCCAGAACACGCATATTTAAACAGTATTGGTCGGGTTGAATATGTTTCAGCAACCGATGAAGAAGCATTAAATGCTTTCCAAATTTGCGCGCGTACAGAAGGAATTTTACCAGCTCTTGAGCCATCGCACGCTTTGGCTTATGTCTTGAAATTGGCTCCTTCCTTGCCAATTGAGCATATCATGGTTGTAAATATTTGTGGTCGCGGTGATAAAGATATTTTTACTATCGCTGATGCGCTTTCAATAACACTTTAAATTCATAAAAGTTATAAAGTAACAATATGTCGCGATTGAAAAATATCTTTGCTAATCTCCGCTCTTTGAAGCGCGCTGCTTTTGTAACATTTATCACTGCTGGTGATCCTTCTCTTGATGAAACAGAAAATCTGCTTACAAAAATTGTTGAAGCTGGCGCGGATATTATAGAAATTGGCATGCCATTTTCTGATCCAATGGCTGATGGTCAAGCCATTCAAAAGGCTGCTGTGCGCGCTCTGCGCTCTGGCACAACGCTTAGTAAAATTCTGCAAATGATCGAAAATTATCGGAAGACTGATCAAAAAACGCCGATAATTCTGATGGGATATTCGAATCCATTAGTACATTTCGGCATCGAAAAATTCATGCAACATGCAGCAAAAGTTGGCGTTGATGGATTAATAATTGTTGATATGCCACCCGAGGAAGATGAGGAAATCAGCCAATCTGCAAAGGCTCATAATATTGATTGGATTCGTTTAGTTGCGCCAACAACGGGAAGCTTGCGCCTGAATTCTATTTGTAAAAAAGCCTCAGGATTTATTTATTATGTTTCAGTTGCGGGCGTGACTGGCACGAAAACTGCGGCGCTTGAAGATTTACAAATTGCTGAAAAAAATATTCGTTCGCATACCGATCTTCCTATCGCCATGGGTTTTGGTATAAAAACGCCAGAGCAGGCTGCAGCTGTTGCGCAATATGCTGATGCAGTTGTGGTTGGCTCGGCTTTGGTTGAAACCATTGCCAAGCAAGTAACAGCTTCCGCGCGGCTTGATGCTGCGACAAATTTCGTCCAAGAAATTTCTCAGGCAATAAAAAAGATTGAGAAATCATAGCAAATGCTTATACCGTCTCATTTTCAACGGTTTCATTTGAAAATGCCGAAGTAGCTCAGTTGGTAGAGCAGCGCTTTCGTAAAGCGAAGGTCGGGGGTTCGAATCCTCTCTTCGGCACCATTTTTTAAAACTACCTCACTGTTGCTTATACCATTTTATATTTTTAAATCTCCAGGAGTAGCTGGAGGTTTTTTAAGCGCAATTGTACTAAAAATTACATGAGCATAAAAAAACAAAAGCAGCAAAAATGTCAGGATAAAAATATAGAACGCTATTAAGAGAGCCTAGGAATGGATCCATTATCACATGCAATGGTTGGGGGAATAGCGGCGGTAAGCATATGCCGTAATCCAAAAATTCTGCGGCTTGCAGCTATCTGTGGGATCGCTGCGGGGATTGCGCCTGATCTAGATATTCTGATTCGCTCTGCTGATAATCCCATGCTAGGTCTGGCCTTTCATCGCCATTTTACACATTCGCTAGCCTTTTCTCCCTTTGGGGGATTGCTTATTGCTGCTGCAATATGGTTTCTTTCTAAGAAAAAAACAGGATTCATTTGGCTATTTCTATTTTGTTTTTTGGGATTCGCACTTCATGGCTTACTCGATGCAATGACGAATTATGGTTCGCATTTATTCTGGCCGTTTACGATGCGCCGGGAATCATGGAGTATTATTTCTATCGTTGATCCAATTTTCACCCTCACATTGTTGGCATTGCTTGGATTGGCATGTTGGAAGAAATCAAGAAAATTTGCTTTAATCGGTACTATCTTCGCGAGTAGCTATTGGCTGGTTGGATATTATCAGCGCGAACAGGCAACAATAGCGATGCATGAATTGGCCATTTCTCGCGGCCATATTGTCGAACGTTTTGAAGTAAAACCATCACTTGGAAACCTGCTTTTGTGGCGCGTGCAGTATTTACATCAAGGAAATATTTTTATTGATGCTGTTCATGCCAGTCCTTGGCATGGAAAGATTATCTATAATGGCGGGAGTCTTCCGCTTTACACGCAAACTGAGAAGCCAAGCCAATTGCAGCAAAAAGATCTGGATTATTTTAGATTTTTTTCGGACGGCTGGATTGCCTACGACCCCGAAAATGCTGGTTTGATAGGAGATGTTCGCTTTGCTATGTTGCCCGACCAAATTACACCGCTATGGGGAATTCGTTTGCAGCCAGATAAGCCATCAGCGCACGTACTATTTGAAAATGTTCGCAAACGCAAAGCTGGTGATGTTTATAGATTATGGGAAATGATTCAGGGCCGCAAATTGCAGGAAATAAAATAATTCCATTCCCTATTTTTAATATCAATTCCATTTTCAAGGCCGAACAGATACTAATTCAATTTCTCGCAAAGATAATTTCGTACGAAAAAATCAGCAGTTTTTTTGACGAATTTCTCTATCTCGCTGCGCGAAGGTTTTTTGCCGATATTCAGCAATGCGCGCATGTAAATTTCGCTTCCTGTGAATAGGCTTAGCAGAATATTTCGTGCCTCGATAACATCATTAGTTTTGAGAATTTTTCTTTTTTTGAAATCTGAAATTATCTCATCCAAAATTTTCTTCACTCGTTTTGGTCCCTGATTATAAAAAAGCTTGGTCATTTCTGGGCTTTGCGCTGCTTCACCAAGCATCATGCGATAGAGACGAATCGCATCATTGCTCATGATCAAACTAAAAAATGCTAAGCAAAATCCTTGAATAATGATCCTAGGATTAGTTTCTTTTGTGCCTTGGTATAAATCATTTGGCATTGCGCTCTGGCATTTTTCCTCGACAACTGAAACAAAAAGACTTTGTTTGTCGGGAAAACGTCGATAAAGCGTTAGCTTCGACATGCCCGCAAACTGGGCGATATCGTCCATGCTGGTGGAATGAAATCCTTTGTCCATGAATAATTTTCCTGCAACATCGAGTATTTCATCGCGTTTTCCTTCATCGACAGGACGGCCGCGCTTGTTAGTTTTTTTATCTTTTTTCATTTATAGTACTTGTAAGTTCATTTAATTTTAGTATTTAGGGTACCAACCAGTACATTAAATAACAAATAAAGTAATCATGCGCAATATCGCTATCAAAATGCTTTTGGGAGATCGGGCAAAATATCTTGGCCTTGTTTTTGGCGTAACTTTTGCAACGCTGTTGATGGCGCAGCAGGTTTCTATTTTTATTGGTCTTATGTCGCGTACTGCTGGTGCGATTTATGCAGTCACAGAAAATGATATTTGGGTGATGGATAAGCGTGTTCGCTATATCGAAGAAGTTGAACCAATGCGCGACATTGAGCTGACTAACATCCGCTCTGTACAAGGCGTTGACTGGGCAGTTCCGTTTTACAAAGGGCTGGCGACAATTCGTATGTCTGATGGTTTAACGCAGCAGGTTCAGTTGATTGGTGTCGATGATGTAAGCCTGGTTGGAATTTGCCCAGAACAAGTTATGGGTGATCCGAAATCTATTCGCCAAGCACAAACCGCAATGATGGATAAAAACGGTTATATGTTCACTTGGCCAGGAAAAAAATTAGAGCTTGGTCGCTATGTCGAACTAAATGACAATCGCTTAATCATCAATGCTCTGTGCGAAGTAAGCCCAACTTTTTTCACATTTCCGATCATGTATGTTTCTTATGAAACGGCGATGGAAGTAACTCCTCCGCAGCGTAAAAAACTGCCATTTATACTGGTGAAAGCAAAGCAGGGTGAGGATCTCCAGCAGCTAAAAATTCGCATTGAAAAACAAACAGGATTGCAAGCTCTAACGCGTGATGAATTCGCTTGGCGAAGTATCAATTATATTTTGGAGCGCACGGGAATTCCGATTAATTTTGGCATAACTATTGTTCTCGGTGCGATCATTGGTGCGGCAATTACTGCGCAAACATTTTATATTTTTGTCGTTGAGAATTTGCGCCAATTTGCCGCGATGAAAGCGGTTGGCGTGACTAACGGACAGCTATTTCGGTTGGTTATGATCCAAGCGGCAATAGTTGGCTTGATTGGTTATGGCATGGGAGTTGGTTTCACAGCTTTATTTTTTCAGCTCACTAGTGGCAATCCTGCTCTTAAAGGATTTGCGCTGCATTGGCAGGTTTTGGCTGGTACTTTTTGTGCGATTTCAATCATCATTGTTTTCTCGATTCTATTTAGTTTGCGCAAAGTTTTTCGCCTTGATCCTGCAATTGTGTTCCGAGGATAGGCATGAAAAAAGCAGTAACAATTCGCAACCTCATCAAAGAATTTCCAGCCGGAGAAGAAAACATCCGAGTGTTACATAGTATCAATACAGAAATTAACATGGGTGAATTAACCATGCTGGTTGGGCCTTCTGGCTGCGGAAAAACAACTTTGATTTCTGCTCTCTCTGGCATTTTATCGATCACTAGTGGCGAAATTGATATTCTAGGTCAGCGTTTAAATAGCATGAGCGACAAAGAAAAAGTTCTCTTTCGCAGAAAAAATATCGGTTTTATTTTTCAGCAATATAATCTTTTGCCAGCACTTACTGCGGCTGAGAACGCCTCGATGCCTTTGCTTGCGGCTGGAGTTTCTGATTCTGAGGCAACAAAACTTGCGCAAATTGTGCTCGAAAAAATCGGCATGAAAGGACAGACTGAAAAACTGCCGCGCCAACTCTCTGGCGGACAGCAGCAGCGTGTCGCCATCGCCCGCGCATTAGTTCATAATCCAAAACTTATTATTTGCGATGAACCAACCGCAGCGCTTGATGCAAAAACAGGGCAGGCGGTTATGGAAATTCTTGCAGATATTGCCAAAGACTCAGCCCGCGCCGTTTTGATCGTGACACATGATAGTCGTATCTACAATTTTGCCGATCGTATTATTGAAATGAGCGACGGACGTATCGTTGGCGATTTCACCGCCGATGAATTTATAAAGAAGGAAAAACTATGAAAAAAATTCCTTTTCTCTTGCGCTGGAAACTGCCTTATATCGCTGCATTTGGCGCAGTGTTCGCATTGTTTACTGTTTTTAGCCGCAGTGAAACTGTTGCAAAAATTCCTGATGTTCAGCCACCAAAAGCGGAATATTCACAAAGCATTTCTGGCATTGGTGTGGTTGAACCAAAAAGCGAGCTAATCAGCATAGGTGTCGAATTGCCAGGTGTGGTGCGCAATGTGGCGGTAGCAGTTGGCGATGATGTTGTGCAAGGTGATGTTTTATTTTCTCTCGATCAGCGAGAAATTGACGCGCAAATTTCAACGCTGCAAAAAACTTTGGCGGCAGCAAAAATTCAGGCTGCTGATGCGGCAGAGCAATTTTCTCTGATTTCTAGCATCGATGATAAGCGCGCCGTTGCTGAAGATGAAGTAAACCGCAGGCGTTATGCCAGAGATCTAGCCAATGCGCATGTAGAGGAAATAAAATCGCAGCTAAAGCAGGCGCAAATCAACAAAGAGCGCCTAAATATTCATGCGCCTATCGATGGTAGGATTCTAGAGGTAAATATTCGCCCAGGAGAATTTGCGAGTGCGGGAGCGCTCATCCAGCCCTTAATGCGCATGGGCGATGTTAGCCAGTTACATATTCGTGTTGAAATTGATGAAGAAAACGCAGCGCGCATCAATGAAAAAAATGCTGCGCAAGCATTAAAGCGCGGTCAAACAGAAAATCCCGTGGCGCTTAGTTTTGTTCGCTTTGAGCCTTACGTAAAGCCAAAACAAAATTTAGCGACGGCGAATCAGCGCGTTGATACCAGAGTTTTGCAGATTATCTACGCTATTCCTAAGCAGCTTTCTCACATTTATGTTGGTCAGCAAATGGATGTTTTTATTGACACTTCTGCTGGTGGGAATAAATGAAATCAACCAGTTTTATCGCTGCAATTCTTGTCGTAATTTTTTTATCCGCATGCGCACAATTTAATGCGCTTAGCGCAGTAAATGAGCCGCTTGCAAAAGAAGAAAAACCGATAATTTCTGATCCATGGTGGAGGAATTTTGGCGATCCGCTGCTAGATAAATTGGCGGAAGATTTACTCGCGCAAAATCTCGATATTAAAATTGCAATCCAACGTGTGCGCGAGGCTCGCAGTTTGGAGCAAGCGGTTGTGGGTGAATTTTTTCCGCAGATAAATGCCACGGGAAATATTTATCGCGGAAATTCTCAGGTGGGAATGAATAAATCTGCAAGCATTGCTAAAGGCGGATTTGATGCCAGTTGGGAACTTGATATTTTCGGTCGTAATTCAGCAAAATTAAACGCCGCGCAGCAAAATTTATATGGCAGTGAAGCCAGGCTTGAAGATGTTTCTAACAGCATCATTGCCGAGTTGGTTTTAGCTTTTGTCAATTTCAGAATCACAGAAAAAAAGCGCGCGGAAAAAAGCTCGCTTCTTGAAACACAAGATCTACAAATTAAACTTTTATCTGCGCGCGAAAATGCAGGCCTGATTGATAAAATCACCCTTACTCGCGCATTGGCGGAGCGCTCAAAAACCTCTGCTAATCTTCCTTTTATTCAGGCTGAATCTGACAGCTCAATCTATAAAATTGAAAGAATAATGGGAACAGATTCAGGGAAAACTCAGAAGTTATTCAGTGAAAATACAGGCGATTTAACTGTGCCGAATCCAGAAAAAATCATTGATGTTAATCTCGATAAAATGCGCTCGCGCCCTGATGTTCGTGCCGCACGCTCGGAAATGCTTTCGGCAAAAGCAGGCCTTGAATTAGCCGAAGCAAATCTCTGGCCAAAACTTTCATTGCGCAGCTTTTTCGGTGTGCAGGAAATTTCAAATGGAATGATCGAGGCTGGCAATCCGATTTGGTCATTAGCTGCAGATATTTCGGCTCCTGTTTTAAATTTTGGTGTTTTGCGTGGAGCAAAAAATGCTGCTGATGCCAATTCTCAAGCGGCAATTTTTGTATATGAAAAAGCCGTTCTAACTGCGCTACAAGAAGCCAGTACTTCCTTGAGTGATTTTTTGAATTCTGTGAATGCCTTGGAGGATCAGGAAAAGACCATTCAACATCGAGGAGAAACAATCGATTTAGCGCGTAAGCGTTATGAGAGTGGCTTAACCGACATGAGCGATTTAGTTGCCGCGCAATCTGATCTTAAGCGCACAAATTTAGAGCGGATAGATATAAAATTAAAAGCTTTGCAAGCATATATACGTTTGCAAAAATCTCTGGGCCTTGGAGTTGGCAAAAAAATATAGCTATAAATTACGCTTGTAAAATTTTACTAATTGGTGCAATTGGTCTCCGTCTAATTTCACCCATCTTAAAAAATTCAAGGAGTTCAACATGAAATCTTCTGCAAAACTAGCTGCTGCTGCACTTACAGGTCTTTTGGCCTTCGCTTCAATCAGCGCTCATGCTGCTGATGCTGCTGCTGATAAAGCAGCTACAACTGAAAAAGCTGGCGAAAAGAACGCTTGCAAAGGCAAAGCAGCTTGCAAAGGCGAAGCTAAAAAAGAAGCAGCTACAAAAGAAAAATCAGCTCAGTAACTCTGTCTGTTTTACAAAAGCGGAAGTTTGGGGAAATCCAGCTTCCGCTTTTTTTATATTAAGAGCAAAAATTTATGCAAAATAATCAGGATTTTTTCCCTGATTTAGGTTTCGGCCTAGGCCTGCGTATTCCGCATTATTCCTATATTTTCGAGCATTGGCCGCAGGTTGATTGGTTTGAAATTATTTCTGAAAATTTTATTGATACCGAAGGCAAACCAAGGCGCAATTTAGCGCGCATTCGCGAGCATTATCCAATCGTTATGCATGGCGTTTCGCTTTCAATTGGTACAACGGATCCGCTGAATTTTTCATATTTAGATCAGCTTAAAAAATTCGCCAATTTTATAGAGCCTGCTTGGATTTCAGATCATTTATGTTGGACAGGAATTGCCCATAAAAACACGCATGATCTTTTACCGCTTCCATATACGGAAGAATCTTTGCGCCATTTGGTTACGCGCATCAAACAGGTGCAAGATTATCTAGAGCGGCCAATTGCGCTGGAAAATCCCTCGACCTATCTTGAATTTAATTCCTCGCAAATCCCCGAGGCTGAATTCATAGCGCAGATGGTTGCGGAATCGGGCTGCAGCTTGTTGCTTGATGTTAATAATGTTTATGTCAGCTGTTACAATCATCGCCTTGATCCCAAGCTCTACATTGATAAATTGCCGCTTGAGAGCGTTGCGCAGATTCATTTATCTGGTCATAGAAATATGGGCACGCACATAATTGATACTCATGATGCGCATGTTATTGATGAAGTTTTCTCGCTTTATCGCTACGTCATTCACAACGCCAAACGCCTGATAAATACTATGGTTGAGTGGGATGATAATATTCCTGATTTTCCTGTGCTTTTTGCTGAATTAAACAAAGTAAAAACTGCTGCTTTATCAGCAGAAAATTATTCACCATTGCCGCAAATCAATCTTGGTAATTCTAGCTATATTGCTAATGTGGAAACCACTCTTGCTGATGCGCAAAATACTATGCAAAAAGCCATTTTTCAGGGTTCTGTATTTGAATCTCAGCCTGAAGATTGGATTCTGCAGAAAGATAATTTTTCACCATCAGCGCAGCTTAATGTGTATGTTGAAGCCTATCGTTCTCGGCTCTTTGATTCAGTTGCAGAAGATTATCCGCAATTAAAAAAATATTTGGGTGCAGAAAAATTCGCCGAAATAATTTCTAATTTTGTCGAAAAAAATAATTCTGAGCATTTCAACATCAGTCGCTATTCGCTGAAACTCCCTGATTTTCTAAGTTCCACAGAATCAGTTGATAAATTTGCTCATGAGTTAGCAATGTTAGAAAGTAACATTTTGCTGGTTGAAGATTTGCCAGAGACAAAAATTCTGCAGCCAGAACATTTGCAAAAAATCACTGCAGAAGACTTCATGGATTTGCATATTTCGCCACGAAAAGCGCTGAAGCTTTTAGAATTTTCTTTTCCAGTGAATGAATTTTATAGCCAATTTCTTGCCGATAAACTCTTTGAAAAGCCAACTCCACGCAAAAGTTTTCTGGCGGTTTTCCGTCATGAAGATGTCGTCTGGCGCTTGTCTTTGGCTGAGAAAGAATATTTTTTACTTAAGCAAATATTTTCAGGTCATAAAATTTCTGCAGCTTTTTCCGCTCTGATGAATGATTTTCCTGATCTTTTAGAAGATGA
This sequence comes from Rickettsiales bacterium, assembly GCA_044355085.1. Classification (GTDB taxonomy): domain Bacteria; phylum Pseudomonadota; class Alphaproteobacteria; order Rickettsiales; family JBIKYU01; genus JBIKYU01. Next base: position 12,532 of record JBIKYU010000011.1, read on the forward strand.
AATTTTACAAAATATTTCATCATGGTTTGCACGTTGGATCCAAAACGGCTTGCTTGCTTATGATGAAGAAGCAAAAAAACAAAAGGTTTTATATGAATAAAAATTCTAGTTTCTTTAAAAAAATTCTTTGGCTTTTGCTAGCTTGGCCGCGCTCTGTAACCGAGTATTTTCCTTGGGCTGGCGATTTGGCAGCCCGAATAATTGTCGGTTATGTTTTTATGCAAACTGGTTGGGTGAAACTAAATAATCTGCCGCAAATTACAGAGAATTTTATCGGCCTCGGCATTCCGTTTCCTCATGTTCTTACGCCATTTGTTTCTGCGGTAGAATTTATCGGCGGATCGGCTTTGATTCTCGGCTTATTTACCCGTGTTTTTGGTGCGATGTTAAGCGGCGTGATGGTCGTTGCTATTATCACCGCAAAATTGTCTGATGTTGATTCTCTCGAGACTTTGCTCGGGTTTGAGGAGAGCGCTTATTTGGCCATATTTTTCTGGCTAGCAGTTTCTGGCGCTGGAAAAATATCACTTGATTATTTTCTACAGAAAAAAAACAACATTTGAGAGCATTTATTTTTGCGTAGAGGGCTTGCAAATAACGATTTCGCTCTATAGAAACTGCCGCACCTTAAAGAGCTGATAAAAAAGAGGACGATATGCCGATAATTACTAATGCTTTCGCACAAGAAACTGCAACCGCTACAACACAAGCCGCAGCTTCAGCTACTGGCGCTCCAGGGATATTAGAATCAATGTTGCCGCTGGTACTGATTTTTGTAATTTTTTATTTCATGCTGATTCGTCCACAGCAAAAGCGTCTAAAAGCCCATCAGGCGCTTGTTGCAGCTCTTAAGAAAGGCGATAAAGTCATAACTAATGGTGGATTAATTGGTACGGTTTATCGTGTTGAAGAAAAGGAAAACATCGTAGTTTTGGAAGTTGCTCCTGAAGTTCGTGTAAAAATTACACGTAATTCAATTGCTGAAATAAAAGATGGCTCAGCAAAAACCGAGACAAAAAAAACCAGCAAAGAAGCAGCTGAAGAAGAAGATAATGACGATAAAAAATCTTCTAATTCAGGCCATAAAAATAGCGAAAAATAAGGTTCCTACAGCATGTTTCATTTTCCGCTTTGGAAAAAAATCTTAGTTTCATTCATATGTTTGTTGGCCATTTGGTTTACCATTCCCAATTTTTTATCTGCTAGTTTGCGGGAAAAAAATACCTGGTTGTCATCTGCATTGGTTCCGCTTGGTTTAGATCTTCAGGGCGGTTCTTATGTTTTGCTTGAAATTCAAAGCGACCATTACATGCGTGAGCAGCTGGAGCAAATTGCGACATCGATTCGTACAGGTCTGCGTACGCAAAAAAATGGCGATAAGCCTATAACCTATCAGCAGCTGCAGCTTGAATCAGAGCAAATAAAATTACTGCTAAATGATGAGCGCGACGCCTTGGCTGTGCGTGAGTACATCAAAAAACTCTCTGCTTCTTTGGATGTGAAACAAGATGGCACTCTTCTGCGCCTTTCTTTTTCTGATGATGTAAAAAAGCAAATGTCGCGCGATTTGATGGAGCAATCGCTAGAGATTGTTCGTCGCCGCGTTGATGAAACTGGCACGCGTGAGTCAGATATTGTGCGCCAGGGAGACAGGCGCATTCTGGTGCAAGTTCCAGGATTCAATGATCCTGAGCGTTTGAAGGCGCTGCTTGGCAAAACGGCAAAACTTACTTTTCATTTGCTGGATGAATCAATAACTTACAGTCAGTCACCATATGCTCCAACTAGCGCTCAGGCTATGCGTTTGCCAGGAAATACTCCAGAAAAAGACGGGCAAATCTTGTACTATGCAGTGCAGCGTCAAGTGATGCTTGGCGGGGAAATGCTTGTTGATGCGCGCAGTAATTTTCATGAACAAGACTCGGTCGTGCAATTTCGCTTCAATGATGTAGGCGCAAAAAAATTTGCAGAGATAACACAGCGTTATGTCGGTAAGCCTTTCGCAATTGTTCTTGATCAAAAAGTTATTAGTGCGCCAGTTATTCGCGAGCCAATTTTGGGTGGAAGCGGAGTGATTTCTGGAAATTTTACGCCAGAATCAGCAAAAGACTTGGCGGTGTTATTGCGTGCAGGTGCTCTTCCTGCGCCGCTTGCAGTGGTTGAGGAGCGTACAATTGGTCCAAGCTTAGGTCAGGATTCTATAGCTGACGGCGCGCGTGCTGCGATATTGGGCGTCGCTTTTGTGACAATTTTTATGTTTATTGGTTATGGAAAATTTGGCATGTTCGCTAATCTTGCTTTGATTATGAATTTGCTGATCATCATTGCGGTGATGTCGATAATATCTGCAACGCTTACTTTGCCTGGCATAGCTGGTGTTGTTCTAACAATGGGAATGGCTGTTGATGCCAATGTTTTAATTTATGAGCGCATGCGCGAGGAAATTGCGAACGGTAAAACCGCATTGGCTGCGATAGAAAATGGTTTCGCGAAAGCTTTCAACACAATTTTTGATTCCAACATCACAACATTAATTGCTGCAGCGATGCTGTTTTTCTTTGGCTCTGGGCCAGTGAAGGGCTTTGCTATAACTCTCGCCGTTGGCATTAGCGCATCGATGTTTACCGCCGTTCTTTTGACGCGCTGGATGGTGGTTTCCTGGGTTAAGCGCAATCGTCCAAATAAATTGCCAATCTAGTTTTTTATTGCGCTGCGGAAAAATTCTCCCAGAAAAATCTTCTATACCTACTCCAGTTCAAAGACTTGCTTAATCAAGTTCGAGCAAATTGGCGCAAAGATAGTGTGCTAAAACGTAAGTGATGCAATTCCATATTATTAGCCTTGATATTGTCGCTGCATCGTTTTTTAGTGCTCATGTAAGTTTTAGTGCACTTTAAGCTTTAAAAAACTTGCATCTCCTCTTTTAGCTTTAAAAATATGTAATAGTATTATTCGATCTACTAATAATTTAATTTTTTAATATCAGGACTTTCTTAGAGAACAAGTCGGATTAATTTTATAATCTTTTCTCTCTTTGATGGGTCTTCTACGCGTTGGAGAAGTCGTAAAATATCTGGCGGAATATCTTGTTTTTCAGCAGGTGGCTCACCAGCGCTCATGCCAGAAATAATATCCTGCGTAAACCAATCGAGCGGTTTGTCGTATAAACGGCTCAAATGATATAAGGTTTTGACGGTAACGCGGTTAATGCCACCTTCAAATTTATGTAGTTGCTGCGATGAAACTCCCATTAGGTCAGCTACTTCACGCTGGGTGAATCCTGACTCGAGTCGAGCAACTTTAAGGCGGCGTCCGATATGAAGATCGTCAACGCTTGATGAGTAAGAGAGAGTCAATCCTGGCTTCATTTATTCCTCTTCCTAATCCGGAAAATGAACTGAAAAACACAACGTAATCTGAGAGAGATTTAGTCAGAGCTTTTTATATTGTCAAACAGAATAAATATAAAAATAGACTTCTAAACTTATTGGTTAGAGGTTTTTTTTAGATTCTACTTATTGGTTTTCTTGCCTCTAGGAATATCAATAGGATAGCGGAAATTTTTCCCAAAATTTTTATTCACACCAATCCCAGTTCAAAGCCTTACTTGAAGAGCGCAAAAATGAGCTTATACAATTACATTTTTTTAGCCTGACATTTTTTCTGCTTCATTTTTTTAGTGCTCATGTGCTTTTTGGTTTCACTTCAGCTTAAAAAACTCGCAGCTTCTCTTCATGCTTAAAAATATTAAACGGTATAAAATAACAAAAGAGCATAAAAATGACATTGCAAGGACCAGTATTTAAGCCGCTCTCAGCTGAGGCACCAAAAAGTTTGCTTGTTCTTTTGCATGGGCTTGGAGCAGATGGAGCTGATCTTATCGAGCTTGCGCCTCATCTAGCAAAATCTTTGCCAGAGACATTATTCATTGCGCCAGATGCGCCTTTTCCTTGCGATATGGCGCCGTTTGGTCGGCAATGGTTTAGTTTGCAGTCGCGCGATGAAAAAGACATTCTCAGCGGCATAGAAACAGTTGCTCCTGTGCTTGTTGAGTCGATAGTAAATTGGAGTGAGCAATATAAAATTCCAATGGAAAAAATTGCGTTGCTTGGTTTTTCTCAAGGCGCAATGCTAAGTCTGCATTTTGGCCTGCGTTTTAAGCAGCCACTTGCTGGGATATTGGCGTATTCTGGTGCTTTAATTGCACCATATTTGCTAAAAAATTTGCCTCTGCAAAAACAAACGCCAATCTGTTTGATTCATGGTGAAGATGATGAGGTTGTTCCATTTGTTGCTTTTAACGAGGCTCTAAGCAGCTTACAAAAGCTCAATTTTCCCGTTGAGGGGTATTCGCGCGCTGGTCTTGGTCATGGAATTGATCAGGCTGGAATTGCAATTGGCACAAAGTTTCTGCAGGGTTTGTTATAAAATAACAAAAATCTTTTAATTGGATACGCGGCCAAAGCGCGCAAGTGCGCTAAATGTAATGTTTTCCACGGGAAGAAAGCCAGAACCTCTTGCAGAAGAAATGCTGTTAAGTGCAATTAAGCGCTGCGAGCGATTTCCCGTTTCGCGCCAGCGGCTAAAAATTTTACTCGCATAAAGCTGGCCGCGTTCTGATGAAGATGAGTGATACTGCGCAATAGCAAGCTTCCAGCTTTTGTTTCTTTCATATAATCCACGTAAAAATTTTGCGCCGTAAGCGATGTTGGTGGATGGATCAAAAGCTTCTTCAAGGGAAGTGAAGGCGTCGGGATGGTAAAACAAATTTATCTGCATGCAGCCGACATCGATAATTTTCACGCCGCTTGCCTGGAATTTTTTCACCGAATTAATCGCGGTTTCTTTATCGGGATAATAATATCCTTTTCCTTGCGCGTTTATTGTCCAAGGCCAAGGAACAACCATATTTGAGGCGGCATGTCTTCTTCCAGATTCATGCGTCGATACTGCGCGAAGCAGACGCTTGGGAATGGCTTTTTGACGTTCGTGATAATCAAAATATCTGCTGCAATATTGTGAAGTGCGCAGAAAATCATCTGCTCTAGCTTGATTAGCAACAAAAGCAAAACCTAAAAAACATAGAAAAATGCTTGCGCATAAAATTGGTAAAGATGTTTTTTGTGTCGTACGAACAGCCGAAGACGGGCTCGGTATGAGCATTACATCACCTCAAACAAAAAATATAAAGATCACCCAATAGGTGCCAAATACCAGGGGCGAACCTACCATATGTAGTAATAATAGACAAGCAGCCTTCATAGATTGTCATGAAAATCAAGAAAAACCGAAGAAAAGGCGGTTTTATGCTTGACGTATTCACTTTCTGTGTCTAATAATCCCGTTCAAGACCATATTTTCCCATGCCGTACCAGGTAGGCCCGTATGGGAGAGTAGCTTCCAGATTTCATGCATCCCCGTTTTGTTCAGGTAGGGCAGGCGCCAAGTAGGCCGAGGGGATGCAAAACGCGAAGCATATTTTAGGACATTAGGCCCAGTTCGGTGCGTGCAAAGCAGAAGGAGCGCGGTCTTTTGATTTGATTATTTGAGAGCGCAACAAAAGTTGCAGAAAGAAACAAAGGGAGAATTTTTGTGCTGTTTCTTTCTACCTACACCAACAAAATCGACAAAAAGGGACGGGTATCTATCCCAGCTTCTTTTCGCGCGGCATTGGCGGGAGAAAATTTCTCTGGTGTAGTTGCGTATGCGTCTTTCGTGAATCCATGTATCGAAGCCTGCGGTATTTCCCGTATGGAATCTCTTTTCCAAACTATTGATGCGCTAGATCCTTTTTCAGAAGAGCGCGATGCATTCGCCGCAACAGTTTTGGGCGGCAGTATTCAATTGGCATTCGATGGTGATGGTCGTGTGGTTTTGCCACAAATTTTAATCGAAAAAGCCGAGCTTGTAGATGAGGCAATTTTCATAGGAAAGGGCAATACTTTCGAGATTTGGAATAGCGCGAAATTTTCTGTGCATTCAGAAAATGCCAGGAAAGTTGCTGCAAATGCACGCCATATGCTGCGTTCTACTGCTGTTGCGGAGGAAAAAAAACTCTCTGCAAAAAATAATGAAACAATGCAGAAAAGCTGATGACAGGCTGCTCCCCATCGCATATATCAGTGCTCCAAGAGGAGGTGTTGCATTATCTCGCTCTCCAGGACGGAGAAACAGTAATTGATGCAACATTCGGGGCAGGTGGTTACACGCGTAGCATTCTTTCTAGCGCAAAATGTCAAGTTATTGCACTTGATCAGGATCCTAGTGTTTCACGATTTGCTTCAAATTTAGCAACAGAGTTCGGGGATCGCATCCGGCTGACTATAGGTAATTTCAGCGAGATGAAAAATATTGTAGAGGAACATTACCCGAAGGCTAATATCCAGGCCGTAGTCATGGATCTTGGCGTTTCGTCTATGCAGCTCGATACTGCTGCGCGGGGTTTTTCCTTTCAACAGGATGGGCCGCTAGATATGCGCATGGGCGATAATGGTCGCACTGCTGCTGATTTCGTCAATAATCATTCCGAAAAAGATATAGCTGATACATTGTATCAATATGGCGGCGAGCGCGCATCTAGGCGCATTGCGCGTTCTATCGTTGCAGCCAGAAAAGAAAAACCCATCACAACCACTCTTGCGCTTGCACAAATAATTCGCCGCGCTGTGCGCTCCTATAACGACACTATTGATCCTGCGACGCGCAGTTTTCAGGCAATTCGCATTTGGGTAAATCAAGAGCTGGAATCACTACAAAGAGGCCTTGAAGCAGCAGAAAAAATTTTAGCACCAGGTGGAAGACTTGTAGTCGTGACTTTCCATTCTTTGGAAGATGCAATCGTTAAGCAGTTCTTTGCCTATCGCAGCGGTCAGCGTCCTTCTGTTTCCAGGCATGAGCCAGAAGCGCTAGATTCAACTCCAATTACCTGGGAGCTGCTAAACAAGCGTCCAGTTATGCCTAGCGCCGAAGAAATAGCAAAAAATCCACGTTCACGTTCAGCAAAATTACGCGCTGCACGTCGCGTTAATGTGGAGGGAAATTGCTGATGCGCCCAACTGTAATCATGGCTTTTTTTGCGTTGGTTTTATCTGCTTATGGTTTGTTCCAGGTAAAATATCGCGTGCAAAATCTAAAGCGTGATTTAAACGAAATAGAGCGTCAGCTTGAAGCAAACCACGAAGCAATCCACGTTTTGAAAGCAGAATGGGCCTATCTCAACGACCCAAGGCGTTTGTTGGAGCTTAGCTCGCGTCATTTGCAATTGCGTCCTACCAATCCTAGGCAAATGGTTGAAGACAGCACAATGAAGCTAGCTCTTGGTGATGATAATCTCAGCAAAAGCGCTAGCGTGCAGCAAGCTAGTATGGTAGGAGGCGCGCGCTCGAATAAAATCAAGCCATATCAGCGCAGCGCAGTGCGTAACTAGATTTTACTTTCGCGACGTTTTTAATATCGAATTTTAACAAAGAGATTTTCTCCCATGGCCATTTTCACGCACCGTCTATTGATGCAAAGGCGACCGCGTGCGGGAGAAAAAAATAATGTCGAGCAGCATCTAGAAAATACTCGTTCGCGCTTGTTTTTTATCATGTGCGCATTTGGTGCGGTTTTTTTCTTAATTACTCTGCGTCTTTTTGATTTGGCGGTCTGGCATGGAAAAGTAACGGGCGTAGCTACGCAAAACAGCAATAAAGCGCGAGTAGTTGGGCGCGCGGAAATTACTGACAGAAATGGTCAACTTCTTGCCGTTAATTTAGCCACCGCTTCTCTTTATGCTAGGCCTGCTTTAATTCCTGATGTTCAGGAAGCCATAAATCACTTGGCGCGCGCTCTGCCAGAACTTTCACCAGTGGAACTCAAGCGCCGCCTTACTTCTGATCGCTCTTTTGTTTGGATAAAACGCAGCCTCACACCAAAAGAGCAGCAGGCGGTAAATCAAAAAGGTATTCCTGGTTTATTCTACACTAGCGAAGAGCGGCGTGTTTATCCGCATGGCAGGCTTTTCTCGCATATTCTTGGTTATGTTGATGTTGATAGCCAAGGAATCTCTGGTGTTGAAAAATCATTTGATGATTATTTGCAAGTTCCATCCGATGCAACAGAGGCACAGGTTCCGCTTGAGCTTTCACTCGATTTGCGTGTGCAAAGCGTTGTACATGAAGAGTTAGAGAAAAAAATGAAAACCTTTTCCGCTGTTGGAGCATCGGGAATAGTGATGGATGTCAATACAGGCGAAATTATTGCAATGGTCAGTTTGCCTGATTTCGATCCACATTCTCCCGCACAAAGTTCAGCGCGCGAAAAATTCAATTCTAACAGTTTAGGTGTTTATGAAGTTGGCTCGGTATTAAAAACCATGACAATGGCAATGGCTTTGGAAATGGGCAAAGCCAAAATGGGAGATCACTATGATGTTACCGATCCGATTCATATCGCTAATTTTACGATCCGCGATTATCACCCGAAAAAGGGCGCACTTTCTTTTCCTGAAATTTATATTCATTCATCAAACATAGGCACAGCGCGCATTGCAATGGAAATTGGTGAAGATTCACAAAAGCGTTTTCTCAAAGATTGGGGCATGCTTGATCAGCTTGCACTGGAATTGCCAGAAAAAGCCTCGCCCCTCTATCCACAAAATTGGAACAAGATTAGCATGCTGACCATTTCTTATGGTCATGGAATCGCGGTTACTCCTGTGCATGTCGTGCAAGCAACTGCTGCAATTACTAATGGCGGAATTTTCCACAACGCTACTTTGCTCAAACAGAAAAAAATTCCTGAAGGCAGGCGAGTGATAGAAACTCACACAGCAAAAGACATTAGAAAGCTTATGCGCTTTGTGGTGAAATATGGAACTGGAAAACAAGCTGATGTTTTCGGTTATATGGTTGGCGGAAAAACAGGTACAGCAGATAAGCCAACAGCGGGGCGTTATGATACTTCTGCGCTGGTTTCTTCGTTTGTGGGCGTATTTCCTATGCAGGAACCGCGCTATGCTTTGATGGTTATGCTTGATGAACCAAAAGGAACCAAAGAAACCGCAGGCTTCGCAACGGGAGGCGCAACCGCAGCTCCAGCTGTCCGTGATATAATCAGCCGCATTGCGCCGATTCTAAATATTATTCCTGTCGATGAGCGCGAGCCAGAATTGCAGCGTGAATTTGAGTTAAAACAAATGAAGCGAGAAGATGAAATTGCTAATTTCCAATCTCTGTAAAAACCTCAATATTTCCTTTTTTGAAAATTATGCTGATCTCCAAATCGAAGGAATCGCAAGCGATTCGCGTCGAGTTGGCAAAAATTTTCTTTTTGTTGCGCTCGCAGGAACCAAACAAGACGGCTCGCGCTATATTGCCGATGCAATTGCGAATGGAGCATCGGTAATCATGATTGCTGATGATGCAAATTTGCCTGAATCTGCGCAAAATATACCAATCTTGCGCAGTGCTGATCCGCGCTTTGTTTTAGCAAAAATTGCTTCGCTTTTTTACCAACCACAGCCAGATAATTTAGTTGCAGTTACTGGTACAAATGGCAAAAGCTCCACCGTACATTTTTTGCGTGAATTATGGAATTTAGAGGGAAAAACCGCAGCAAGCATTGGCACTTTAGGCATTATCGCTCCGGAAAGAATCTCTGTTTCTGATCTTAATTCTGGCCTTACCACTCCTGATGCAATTGGCTTGCATCAAGCTCTTTGGCGTCTTTCAAATAATGATATTCAGCATGTTGCGATAGAGGCATCAAGCCACGGATTAGTTCAGCATCGCTTAGAAGCGCTCAAATTTAAATCTGCAGCTTTTACCAATTTAAGTCGTGATCATCTCGATTATCACGGCACGATGGAAGAATACGGCGCAGCCAAAATGCGCTTATTTGGTGAGCTTCTGCCAGAAGGCGCGCTTGCAGTTTTAAATCGTGATGATTCTTGGTTTGCGCGCGCCAAAGAAATTGCGCTACGAAAAAAACTGCGGATTCAAACTGTTGGGAATCATGCTGATTCAGATTGGCGCATTGAAAAAATTTCAGCTCTGCCAGATGGTCTGGCCTTTTCTTTGCAACATTCTGGTACTTTATATCAAATCAAAACAAAATTATTTGGTGCTTTCCAAGCCATGAATTTAGTGATGGCGTTAGTTTTATCTGAGCCTGAAAACTTAGAGCAATCTCTAAAGAATTTAGCGCTATTACCAGCAGTTACTGGGCGTTTGCAGCCAGTATTCGTGACAAAAGAAAAACGCATTTTTATTGATTATGCGCATACTCCTGATGCGCTTGAGCAAAGCTTGAATTCTCTTCGCGCGCATACTCCAAAAAATCTACATGTTCTTTTTGGTTGCGGCGGTGATCGTGATAAAGGCAAGCGTCCGCTTATGGGAAAAATTGCTTCTGAATATGCAGATAAAATTATCATAACCGATGATAATCCGCGCACAGAAAATCCCGCAGAAATTCGGCGTGAAATTTTATCTGCTTGCCAAAATGCAATAGAAATTGCGCCACGAGATTTAGCAATTATCGAAGCAATAAAAAACCTTGAAGATGGCGATACTCTGCTCTTAGCAGGCAAGGGGCATGAGCAATATCAAATCATTGGTACTGAGAAAAATCATTTTTCTGAAGTTGAAATTGTCAATTCACAGCTGCGAGAAATTTTATGAACAAACCTTTATGGAATTCTAAGCAATTAGCAGCAGCAACAGCAGGAAAATTAGAAAACCTAAGTGAATGGTCAGTAGAAAAAATAGTTATCGACAGCCGTTTAGTTTCTGCTGAATCTCTATTTGTCGCGCTGAAAGGCGAGCGCGTTGATGCGCATCAATTCATTCCTGAAATTCTAGAAAAAAACTCCGCTGCTTTAGGTGAAAATTTTCCTTCATCATTGCATAAAAATGCAAAAATATTGCGCGTTGAAAACAGCTTCAAAGCTCTGGAAGAAATAGGAATTTATCGCCGCAATCAATGTGGTGCGCGCATAGTCGGCGTTACAGGAAGTGTAGGAAAAACCAGCACCAAACGCATACTCAGCCATTTACTTTCTTTTCAGGGCGCAACCTATGCCACAAAAGGAAATTTCAATAATCATATCGGCGTTCCTCTTACTCTTGCAAATATGCCTGAAAATATCGATTACGCCGTGATTGAAATGGGCATGAATCACGCAGGCGAAATTCGTTCTCTCACCAATCAAGCTCGCCCTCATGTGGCGATAATTACTGCAGTCGCTGCAGCTCATTTAGAATTTTTTGATTCGATTGAAGGAATCGCTGATGCAAAATCAGAAATCATGGAAGGCGTTTCTGCAGGTGGTTTTATCGTTCTCGATTTAGATAGCCCTTACTATGAAAGACTCGCTAAAAAGGCGGTTTCTCTTGGTCTTAATATCATTAGCTTCGGGCAAAACAGTCAGGCAAAAATTTGTTTGCTGAGTTGGAATGCAGATGGTTTATCTGGATTTGGCGAAATAAAAATCGCTGATAAAACCTATAAATATAAAATCGGCTTGCCTGGTATTCACCAAACTAAAAATGCTTGTGCGGCAATTGCTGCTTGCGTAGCGCTTGGTATAGAACCAGAAAAAGTTATTTCTGCTTTGGAGACGCTTACTCCTGAAGAAGGTCGAGGAGTATTTCGTGAATTTAAGCTTTCAGATTCACGCAAAATTTTTGTAATTGACGATAGCTACAACGCCAATCCCGCATCAATGGAAGCGGGTTTACGCTTGCTCGCCGAATTTAATCATCCTGAGGTTAAGCGCAAAATTGCTGTGCTTGGCGACATGAAAGAGCTTGGCGATGATTCTCTCGCATTGCATAAAAATCTCGCCAATGTGATTGCAAAATTCTCTGCAATAGATTTGGTTCACACAGTTGGTCATCACATGCTTGCGCTTAATCACGCAATAGAAGAAAAAAAACGCGGTCATCACGCAGAAGATAGCTTAAGCCTAATTCCTGCTTTAAAAACGTCTATACAGGATAAAGACCTTCTGTTACTGAAGGGCTCGCATAGTATGCACATGGAATTAATCATTAAAAATTGGACGGACTCCTAATATGCTCTACCACCTGCTTTTTCCGCTGGCGGATGATTTCGTTTTTTTTAATGTTTTCCGTTATTTAACTTTTCGTAGTGGTGGCGCAATTTTAACAGCCCTGCTGCTTAGCTTCTGCATTGGTCCTGCAATGATTGCTTGGCTCAAACAAAAGCAGAATGAAGGTCAGCCAATTCGCGAAGACGGGCCAGAGTCGCATAAAAAAAGCAAAAAAGGCACGCCGACAATGGGCGGATTAATGATGCTGTTTAGCATGGGGCTGGCAACTTTGCTTTGGGCAGATCTTAGTAATGCATATATCTGGATTATTTTGCTCGTAACTTTTGGCTATGGTTTTATTGGCTTTCTTGATGATTTTCTTAAGGTCACAAAGCGCAACAGCAAGGGATTGGCAGGAAAAAAGAAACTGCTTGGACAAGCAATCATTGCCTTGATTGCAGCGTTTTGGATTCGCTCAATTGCACCTGGTGGGCTTGAAACTGAATTGGCGCTCCCATTTTTCAAAACATTGCTTATCGATCTTGGTTGGTTCTACATTCCTTTTACCATGGTGGTGATGATGGGTGCATCAAATGCAGTAAATCTCACTGATGGTTTAGATGGTCTTGCGATAGTTCCAATCATGATTGCAGCCAGCTGCTTTGCGCTGATTAGCTATGTTGTAGGCAACGCAGTTTATGCGCAATATCTGCAATTACATGCAATTCCTGGAGCAGGAGAACTGGCAGTTTTATGTGCTTCTATCTTGGGCGCAGGCTTAGGTTTTTTATGGTACAACGCACCTCCCGCAAAAATTTTTATGGGCGATACAGGCAGCCTAGCTTTTGGTGGAACTTTGGGCGCAGTTAGTGTCATTACAAAACATGAAATTGTTTTCGCCGTAATCGGTGGTTTGTTTGTGATGGAAGCAGTTTCTGTGATCATTCAGGTCTATTATTTCAAAGCCACAGGAAAGCGTTTCTTTGGCATGGCTCCAATACATCATCACTTTGAAAAAAAGGGCTGGAGCGAATCTACAATCGTGATTCGCTTTTGGATTATCGCAGTTATCTTCGCACTTATTGGCCTTTCTACATTAAAACTACGCTAAGAGAAATTTATGTCCGCAAATTTTCATGGGCAGGCTGTTGCATTATTTGGTTTAGGAATCTCAGGAAAAGCCACGATTGATGCGCTTCTTCGTGATGGAGTTGAAGTTTATGCTTGGGATGATAATGAATCTTCGCGGCAAGCTTTGTCGAAACATCCTAATTTACATATTTGCTCTTACAACGAAATGCCATGGAAACAATGCAGAGCCTTGCTTTTAAGCCCTGGCGTTCCGCTTTATTTTCCTATCCAGCATCCAGTTGTTTTGGCAGCGCGCGCAGAAAATTGTCCGATAATTTGTGATGTGGAATGGCTGTATCGCACATCACCAAATGCCCATTATATCGGCATTACAGGAACAAATGGCAAATCAACAACCACTGCATTAATTTATCATCTCTTGCAAAGTGCAACAAAAAATATCGCAATTGGTGGAAATATCGGCGTTCCTGTTTTGTCATTGCCGCAATTTTCGCGTGACGGAAAATATGTGCTTGAGCTCTCTTCCTATCAGCTAGATTTGCTTGAGGAAATGCGAATCAACACCGCAGTTTGGTTAAATATCACTCCTGATCATCTTGATCGTCACGGATCTCTATCTGGCTATATTGCAGCAAAGGAGCGGATTTTCAGACATCAGGATTCACATGATAACGTTGTAATTGGTGTTGATGATTTAGAAAGCCAGGCGGTTTATGAAAAACTTCTGCAAAATAATTTAGCCCGCGTGATTCCAATTTCTTGTCGTGCTGAAAAAGCAAAAGGTGTTTACGTTAGTGACAAGGAAATAATCGATTCAATGAACGGGGAAACCAAGTTCTACCCTCGGCCTGCGCCAGTTCATCTGGCAGGAAAGCATAATGCGCAAAATCTGGCTGCTGCTTATGCAGTTGCGCGCTTAAACGGCATGTCTGCTGAAAATATAATTGCGCAAATGGAGAGCTTCATTGGTCTTCCGCATCGCATGCAATTTGTTGCGGAAATTAACGGTGTGCGTTTCATAAATGATAGCAAAGCAACCAACGCTGATGCGACAGAAAAAGCGCTGCAAACTTTTACAAATATTTATTGGATTGTTGGTGGAAAGCCAAAATCAGATGGAATTGCGCCGCTCTCGCCTTTGTTTCCGCGCGTTAAAAAATCCTATCTTGTTGGTGAAGCAAGTGCTGAATTTGCAAAAACACTTGAGGGAAAAATTCCCTATCAGTATTGCCAAACAATTGAGAACGCAATTTTGCAAGCTGCTGCCGATGCATTCGCAGCAAAATCATCTGAGCGGCCTGTGGTGCTTCTTTCGCCTGCCTGTGCGTCTTTTGATCAATGGAAAAATTTTGAAGCTCGTGGTGAAGCTTTCTTTGGTTATGTCAGAGATCTGGCAAAAAAAAGGTAAAAATTTTTATGCCGTTTCTCAGTCGTGAACATAAAAATCTCTTCAGTAATTGGTGGTGGACAATTGACCGTCTTACCATGATTAGCACTTTACTGATTATGGTATTTGGCGGCGTGATGGTTGCAACGGCCAGCCCAGCAGTGGCAGAACGCATAGGTTTAGAGCCATATTATTTCGTCAAGCATCAGCTTTTATATATGGTTTTAGCTTTGCTTTTTATGTTTGGACTTTCGCTGCTTTCCACTCAATATGTGCAGAAAGTAGCCTGGGGTGGCATCGCTGTTACTTTGTTTTTAATGGTTGTTGTTCTGCTATTTGGTAGCGAAACAAAAGGCGCGCAGCGTTGGCTGAATATTCTTGGTATTTCTTTGCAACCCTCTGAATTTGTCAAACCATTTTTTGCCGTTTGTGCAGCAGGATTACTCGCTCAAACTGGCGGCAGATACACATGGAAGGAAATGCGCTTCAGCCTTTTGCTTTACGGGTTAATTATTCTGCTTTTGATTCTCCAGCCAGATTTTGGTATGGCGCTTACGATTTCTGTTATTTGGGGTGGGCAATTATTTATTGCTGGTTTGCCGATGGTTTTGGTGATTTCCATGATGTTTATTGGCTTCATTGGCATGATTGCAGCCTATCATTTTTTGCCGCACGTAACCTACCGTGTGAATAGTTTTCTAGGCACGGACAGCGAAACCACCTATCAGGTAAAAAAATCAATTGAAGCATTTCAGCATGGCGGCTTATTTGGACGCGGACCAGGCGAAGGAACTGTAAAGCAGCATCTGCCAGATTCTCACACTGATTTTATTTTTGCAGTAGCGGGAGAAGAGCTCGGCGCATTAGTTTGCATGTTACTGGTTGTTCTTTATGCGATTATTGTCTTGCGCGGTTTATATAGGTTACAAGAGCAGC
>JBIKYU010000055.1:0-8837 GCA_044355085.1 Rickettsiales bacterium
CGCTCAGGTGAAGAGCAGCGGTATTTCGTACCAGGCCAAGGATTAAACGGAATAAGATTAATTTTAGCTGGAATTCCATCTATCAAACGCACTAATTCTTTCGCATCTCTATCACTGTCATTGACTGAATCAAGCATCACATATTCAAAAGTAATACGCCTGGCATTACGTACAGAAGGATAAGCCCGGCAAGCTTCCATTAATTCAACCAAAGGATATTTTTTATTCAGCGGCACCAAAATATTGCGCAAATCATCACGCACCGCATGCAACGAAATTGCCAAACCAACGCCAATTTCTTCACCAACCTTTGCGATTAACGGCACAACCCCTGCTGTTGAGAGCGTTATTTTTCGACGAGAAATACTAATTCCTTCGCCGTCCATCATAATTTTTAGCGCCGCTGCAACGTTATCATAATTAAAAAGCGGCTCACCCATTCCCATTAAAACAATATTAGTAATGCTGCGTTTTTCATCGATTTTTCCCCAATCTTCAAGACGATCACGCGCCAAGCAAAGCTGCCCAACAATTTCTGTAGCAGTTAAATTACGCACCAATTTTTGCGTACCAGTATGACAAAAGTCACAAGTTAACGTACACCCGACTTGCGATGAAACACAAAGCGTTCCGCGCTCTTCATCAGGTATAAAAACCATTTCAACTTCCTGCCTATCAGGAAAGCGCAACAGCCATTTGCGTGTTCCATCAATCGAGCATTGCTCCGTTACAATTTCAGGACGCTGCAGAGAAAATTTCCCTGCCAATTTATCACGCAAAGGATTAGAAAGATTTGTCATCGACTTAAAATCACTCACGCCTTTGACGTAAAGCCATTGCCAAATTTGTTGAGCGCGAAAAGATTTTTCGCCAATTAATTCAAGCTCTGCCTGCAATGAATCTTTGCTCAAGCCAACCAAGGAAGGTAAAAGGGAAGAATTAGACATCGGAACTCTATCAATTTTTAAAAAACGTGGATATAGCAGGACAACTCAACCAGGGAAAGAAGAGCTTTTAGGAAGGAACAAAGATAATGGAATCTGCAAGTGCCAAAAGCAAAAATCGTTATTGGCCAATAATAAAAAAAACAAAACTTATCAGCTTATTCATTGCGTCACTTAGCATTTCTGAACTTTTTATACCAGCCTACGCCGATGATAAAAACGCAAGCAGCAATTCACTAGAACAAGCTCTTTTGCTGCAAGAAGGTAGTGCTGGTGATTATTTATCTGCTGTATATTCAGCAAATATAGGTGCATTTGACTTATCGGCCGCCGCATATTCTCGCGCCTATCAGGCCAGCCCAAAAAATCTACTTCTTTTATTGAATTATTATAAGTCCTTATTACTTTCTGGTAACATCGAAGCTGCAACACCGCTTGCAAAAAACTTTCTTACCGAAGAGCCTTACTCGCTCTCCGCAAATATTTTGCTAGCCAGCCATGCTTTTTCTGAAGGTTCATTTGAGCTTGCCCACAAACATCTTTCGGCCATTCGCATTCCTCTTGCCTCAGGCGCACAAAATATTCACGTGCTTGTCGTTCCGCTCACACTAATTTGGACTGAAGCCGCAAAAGGAAATCTTCAAGCCGCAAACAAACGCCTTAAAGTCCTTGAAGAAATTGGAGTTTTACCAACTGCTTTTTTATGGACATTAAAAGCCAGGCTCTCCTCTTTTGAAGGCGATAACGAGCGCGCCGCGCGTTATTTTCATATGCTTGTTGTCGAAAACGATATTCCAGATCGATATCGTTATGAGGCCCTGCGTTTTTTTCGTTATCAAGCACAAATAACTTCCAGCGAATTACCAATTTCAAATTGGGAACGAGAAGCCAGCGAAGAGTTGCGCAAAAACGACCAATGGCGACGCCTAATCCAGGATGCAACAAAGGAAAAGCCAAATCTTTTACTTGATGAAGTTCGAAATGGTCGCCGCGATATTTTAAAAAGACAACTTGCAGAAATTTTCTACGAAGCAGCGCAAAGTTTCCAACAAGCACAGATGTATAGCGAAATGCTTGCTTATGCTCAGCTTGCCGCCTTTGTTTCACCAGACTTTTCCGCCAATTCACTGCTTCTTGCTGACTATTATTACTCTAGCAATGAAGATGAAAAAGCAGAAAAAATCTATCGCAACATCAATAAAAAAGACATGTATTTTATTGATTCCCGCTTAAGCTTAGCGCGCTTATGGTATCGCCAGGGACGAATAGCTGAAGCCAAAAAACTGCTACTAAATCTGGCCGCAGAAGGAAAATCTGAAGCCAATAATCTAAAAATTGAATCATCTCTCATAACTCTTGCTGGACTTTTGCAAGACAAAAAACATTACCGCGAAGCTGCATCGCGCTATAGCGACGTATTAAAACAACTTGAAGCCGCCGACTCTCGGCGCGGAAAAATGCTTTTCCTACGTGGAATTTGCTACGAACGAGCAGGCCTTTGGAAAAAAGCTGAAGCTGATCTTTTAGCCGCAGTTGCTCTCGAACCAAATCTGCCAGAAACATTGAATTACATAGCTTACAGCTGGGCTGATCGCGGAGAAAGACTAGATGAGGCAGAAACAATGCTAGAGAAAGCTCTGGCAATTCAACCACAATCACCGCAAATACAAGATAGTATGGGCTGGGTTTTATTCAAAAAAGGAATCTTCGACAAAGCCGCTCAGTATATTGAACTTGCATCAGAAACAACTCCTTACGATCCTTACATAAATGATCATCTAGGTGATGTTTATTGGCGACAAGGGCGCTTGCGTGAAGCCAACTATCAATGGCTACGCGCCATACAATCTTTGACTGGGGAAGAGGAAGATAGCCTTGTCAAAACCCTTCATTACAAACTAGAAAACGGCCTAAAATCCGCTCCAAAGCCAGCCATGTGGAGAAGGCTTTTTACCTGGATTAAAAAACAATGTCAGTTTTAAGACTAAAAGCGCGAGCAAAAATAAATCTGTTTCTCCATATAATTGGAAGAAGAACAGATAACTATCATCTACTTGAAAGCCTTTTCGCGCCAATTGGATTACATGATCTACTTGAGATAAGCGAATCAGCTGAAACCATCGTTACAGTTTTTGGACCATTTGCACAACAGACAGGAAAAAGAGCTGAAGACAATTTAGTCTTTCGTGCGCTGGAATTATTTTCTCAAACAACAGAAGAAAAACGGAAACTTAACATACGCTTACATAAATTTATTCCAGTCGGAGCAGGGCTAGGAGGCGGCTCAAGTGATGCCGCTTGCATTTTGAATTTTCTCAATAAAACCAGTAAAAAACCACTGAACAAAAACGATCTAAATAGTCTTGCGCTAAAACTTGGCGCTGATGTGCCATTTTTTTTGCATGAACAAGCTGGAATAGTAAGCGGAATTGGAGAAAATTTTTCTGCAGTGAATTTAGCCAAACAATCGATTTTGCTAATTTATCCGCAGATTCACCTCTCATCAGCCGCAGTTTACAAAGCATATCTTGAATCAAACTCAGAATTTTCTTCTCCATTTGCCGAGCAAATCTCAAGCAATGACAGTCCGCTTTTTTGGAATTCAAGCAAAAATGATTTAACCAACGCTGCAATCTCCTGCAATGCAGATGTTTCCTTGATTTTAGAAGCTCTTTCTCAGTTTAAAAATTCTCTTGCCGTTCGTATGAGCGGCAGCGGCTCCTGCTGTTTCGCGGTTTTTGCAAATTCAGAAGACGCAAAAGCCGCAGAAACCCTACTCCGCAGAGATTTTCCATCATACTGGATTTTGCGCGACTTCATCGGCCAGTAATTTTTTCGGCATAACAACAGATTATTTTTTAGTACTATAAAAAACCTCAAAAAAGAAAAAACTATTCATCCAGCACTAGCTGTTATCGGAGCTTTTTAATTTCATTCCTTTGGTTTTATGAGCATTAGTTGCTACACAAAAAGCTTACGAAACAAGAAGAATACTTAAAAACCAACCAGCTCAACACACAAGAAAAAACCGCCGCAGAAAAAATTACAGAGAAAAACAAAAAAATCCAAGAGCTCTGAAAAAAAATAGAAGATGCGAGAGAAAATCCTGCAACAAAAGCTGAAAAAGACAAACTAAATCAGCAAGAATCGCCGCAAGAGCAGCAATTTTAATATTTCCATTAACTAAAGCTGTTGATTCTCAAGTAATAAATCGATAATACCGCCAGCCCCATTCCCGCTTTTTTAAAAACAAAAAAGCAAAACTAATTGCGGATTTTTAAAATGAAAATTCTTCCACTTCCCAAACAATATAATTCCAAAGAAACCGAGAAAAAATGGCAGAAAGAATGGGAAGAGCAGGGGATTTATCGCTTTGACTTTGACGCAAAGCGCGAAGATAATTTTATCATCGACACGCCACCACCAACGGTTTCTGGCCTTTTGCACATGGGACATATTTTTTCCTACACGCAAGCAGATTTTGTCGCGCGCTTTCAACGCATGCGCGGAAAAAATGTTTTCTATCCGATGGGTTTTGATGATAACGGTCTACCAACCGAGCGCTTAGTCGAAAAAACAAAAAAAATTCGCGCAACCGATATGCCGCGCGAAGACTTTATAAAACTCTGCCAAGAAGTAGTTTTAGAAGCGGAAAATGACTTCCGCCAACTCTTCAAAACCATTTCCTTAAGCGTTGATTGGTCGCAAGAATATCAAACCATCAGCACGAGAAGCCGCGCCATTTCTCAGCGTTCTTTTCTAGATTTAGCGCATAAAAATGAAGCCTATCGCAAAGATCAACCAATGTTTTGGGATCCAATCGATCAAACCGCAATCGCGCAAGCAGAAATGGAAGATAAAGAACTACCAAGCCACATGAATTACATTAAATTCGGCGTAGTAGAAGATGAATCTGCAGAAATAATTATCGCCACCACACGCCCAGAATTACTCGCCGCCTGCGTTGCAGTTTTTTTCCATCCCGAGGATGAGCGCTATAAACATCTCGCTGGAAAAACCGCAGTTACAGCGCTTTTTGGCGCAAAAGTTCCATTGCTTGCTGATGAAGATGTAAAAGTCGAAAAAGGCACAGGCTTAGTTATGTGCTGTACTTTTGGCGATGAAATGGACATCAATTGGTGGAGAAAACATAATCTTCCACTCAGAATTATTCTAAATAAATACGGAAAACTCGACCTGAGTGCAGCCAAAAATCAATGGCTGCCAGAGCTTTCCGCCGATTTAGAAGAAGCTTTGTCAGGAAAAAAAGTTACCAATGCGCGCGAAATTATTTTAGAAATTATAAAAAACCATTCTCTTTTAATTAAACAGGATCAAATAACACACGCTGTAAAATGCGCCGAGCGCAGCGGTGCGCCTCTAGAAATTATTCCAACTCCACAATGGTTTATTCGCGTTTTACCACACAAAGCAGCCTTGAAAGAAAAATCTCGTGAATGTAATTGGCATCCCGATTGGATGCGCCTGCGCATGGAGCAATGGATTGACGGTCTTTCCTGGGATTGGTGCATTTCAAGGCAACGTTATTTTGGCGTTCCTTTTCCTGTTTGGTATTCGAAACGTAGCGGAGAGGAGGGGAAAATTCTCTATGCCCAATTAGATCAGCTGCCAGTAAATCCGCTTATTGATTTACCAATTGGCTATAACAAAGACGAAGTTGAACCAGATTTTGACGTTATGGACACTTGGGCAACAAGCTCAATCAGCCCGCAGCTTTCATCGCATTGGGGAGAAAATCCCGAACGCCACGCCAAGCTTTTTCCTGCCGATATGCGCCCGCAAGCACATGAAATTATTCGCACTTGGGCATTTTATACTTTGGTAAAATCTTATCTGCATGAAAATAGCATTCCCTGGAAACATCTGATGATTTCTGGCTGGTGCTTGGCTTCCGATAAAACAAAAATGAGCAAATCAAAAGGAAATGTCGTAACTCCAACCGCGCTAATTGAGGAAAAAAGCGCAGATGCCGTGCGCTACTGGGCTTCAACCTCACGCCTTGGCATGGACACTGCTTTTTCTGAAGATGTTTTAGGAATCGGAAAAAAACTCGTCACAAAACTTTGGAATGCTACGCAATTTGCGGCAATTCATCTTGAAAAACTCAAAGAAAAACCGAATTTTTCTGCAACGCAAGCGCGCAAAAATGGATTAATAACCGAAACGCTTGATCACTGGATTTTAAGCCGCTTACAACAAACAATAGCTGCATCGACCTCTGCGTTTGAAGAGTTCGAATATTGCGATGCACGCGTTGCAACCGAGCAATTTTTCTGGAAAGATTTCTGCGATAATTATCTCGAAATGATCAAAGTGCGCGTCTACGGCGAAAACAGCGGCATCTCAACGCAGGCAACGCAAAGTGCTGTTTACACGCTTTATTATTGCCTAGATGGAATTTTGCGCCTCTTCGCACCTTTTGTCCCGCACGTAACTGAAGAACTCTACACGCATATTTTTGCAGAACATGCTGATCTTCTAAATAAGCGCGGCGCCTGGCCTAATGCCGAAGCATATCCAAACGATATTAGCGCAGAAAAGACAGGAGCAGCTGCAGTACTGGTTTTAGATGCGGTACGCAAAGCCAAAGCCGACAAAAACCTCTCGCTAAAAACTGCAGTAAAGATTCTCTCAATCAGCCAGAATCTAGAAAATCTGCTGCAAAGCGCGCTTGCTGATTTATCTGCAGTTACTCAAGCTGAAAAAATTCAATTCAGCGATTTAGCAGAAAGTGACTGGCAGCATGAAATTGATGAGCACAAAATCAAGCTATGCTGGTAGGTTGGAAAAACTAAAACTGGTACAAAAATTATGCAGAAGTTTTCGAAAGACATTCGCTGGCAACAAAGATTCGAAAATTTTTATAACGCTTACAAAAATCTTCAGCAAGCAATTGAACTCGCAAACACGCGCGCGCTCTCAAAATTAGAAGATCAAGGCTTAATCAAAAGTTTTGAATACACACACGAACTGGCCTGGAAAGTACTAAAAGATTTTTTAGAAGAGCAGGGCATGATTAATATAATCGGCTCAAAAAATGCAACTCGACTAGCCTTCAAAGAAGGCATCATCCAAAATGGTGAAATATGGATGGAGATGATTGAAGCCAGAAATCAAACATCTCGCAGCTATAATTTAAAAATAGCTGCTGATATTTCAGAAAAAATTCTCACTCTCTTTTATCCAGAATTTAAAGCTTTCACAGAATATTTTCTGCATGAACTAGAGCAAAAAAAATGAATTTCGGCCTATCAGAGAAAAGCATTTCAACAATTCATAAAATTTTTCAAAAATACCAAGAAATTGAACAGGCCTTGATTTTTGGCTCCCGCGCAAAAGGAAACTACAAAGAAGGATCCGATATTGATTTAACTCTGATCGGAAAAAATCTGACAACAAATGATCTTCTATATATTGCAAGCGATTTGGAAGATTCTAATCTTCCTTATCTTTTTGATCTGTCTATTTTTGCCAATATCGATAATGAAAATTTACGCGAACATATAAATCGAATCGGCTCAGTATTTTACGAACGCAGCAAATCGAAATAAAAAAACTCCCCCACGAAAAATTCACGGGGGAGTTTTTTATTATTTTCAGAAAACAAACTAAGCCGCTTTATTTTTCAGCTCAGCACGCAGAGTTTTAGCCGCATCGACCATTTCCTGCAACGCATGCTCAACTTCCTTCCAGCCGCGAGTTTTCAAGCCACAATCTGGGTTCACCCAAATTTGCTCTGGCGCCAAAACCTTCAAAGCTTTGCGGAGTAAGTCTTCCATTTCTTTTCTAGAAGGAACGCGCGGGCTGTGAATATCATAAACACCAGGTCCGATCTCGTTTGGATATTTGAAGTTTACGAAAGCATCCAGCAATTCCATTTGCGAACGTGAAGTTTCAATCGAAATAACATCCGCATCCATATCAGCAATTGATGAAATAATGTCGTTGAACTCGGAATAGCACATGTGAGTATGAATCTGTGTTTCATCCCGCACACCTGCTGTTGAAATACGGAAAGATTCAACCGCCCAAGCTAGATACGCATTCCAATCACTACGACGCAGCGGCAAGCCTTCGCGCACTGCTGGCTCATCGACCTGAATTGCTTTGATTCCAGCCTTTTCCAGATCATTCACTTCATCACGGATTGCGAAAGCAATTTGGCGACAAGTGGTTTCGCGCGGCTGATCGTCACGCACGAAGCTCCATTGCAAAATAGTAATCGGACCAGTCAACATGCCTTTCATGATGCGTTTGGTTTGATCTTGTGCGAATTTTGTCCAGTCAATTGTCATTGGTTTTGGACGCGCAACATCACCAAAAATAACTGGTGGCTTCACGCAACGCGAACCATAACTTTGCACCCAACCATTTTTCGTGAAAGCAAAGCCAGATAATTGTTCACCAAAATATTCCACCATGTCATTGCGCTCGAACTCGCCATGCACAAGCATGTCAATGTCCAAACGTTCCTGAATTTTGATAGCGTTGATAGTTTCTTTTTCAAGAAAGCGATCATATTCCGCTGCAGAAATTGTACCAGCTTTGAAGTCAGCTCGCGCTTTACGAACCTCAGCAGTTTGAGGGAAGGAGCCAATTGTAGTTGTCGGCAAAAGAGGCAAACCCAAGGCTGATTCCTGAGCTTTTCTGCGCGCAGCGTAAGGTGATTCGCGTCTAGACATCGCAGCTGTTGTATCTGCAACGCGTTTTTTAACCTCTTGATTATGAATGCGAGTAGAAGAGCCACGTGCGCTATGAGCCGCTGCGTTTTCTGATAATTCTTTCCCAACACTTGCATCACCAGCAGAAAGAGCCTTTGTTAAAACCGCAACTTCCGCAACTTTTTGCGCTGCAAATGCCAGCCAATTTTTA
>JBIKYU010000056.1:0-8814 GCA_044355085.1 Rickettsiales bacterium
AACGACGGTACAAAACCTCAATCGTCTCATGGCCAGAAGCCCCTTCCTGCAACAACTTCACAATCTGTGATTCACTCAATTTAGCTTCTTCATAGAAAATCTCCTTGCTTCTTTAATTACAAGAAAATCCTCCAGTTACAATCGGATCTATTCTAGGGGAGGGTTACCCACCCAGCGCCAGCGTCTTTTGCTTTCCCAGAAAACGGTAGTTCAAACGCCAATATTTTCCGTTTTCCTTGAGAAGCAGCACCAAACCGCCACCGTCGGCGAGTTTGTTTCCCACGCCCTTCGGATTGTATTTTGAATTTTTGCAGGCTTTGTCGCTGAGTTTCATCTGTTGGTACTTTTATTCTGTTTGCGCAAGATACCAACAAAAAGTACCAACAAATTAATCGGATGCTGTTGGACGCAGTCGAATCTTCCTGAACCTACTTATGGCTCAGGATCTTTGTTTTATCAAGGTTTTTTGGATGTGCTCGGACGATGCCGGAAGAAGAAATGGCGACCCCTACGGGACTCGAACCCGTGTTACCACCGTGAAAGGGTGATGTCCTAACCGCTAGACGAAGGGGTCTTGGCTTTTCAAGAAAGGGCGGCTCTTTTAACTAAAAGATCGAGGAAACGCAAGTAAGTTTTTGATTTTTTTTCAGCGCGGTTTTTGCATGAAAAACCAACCAAGAAAATCAAAATCAAATCAGTGCAAATACAGACTCTGCCAAGGTTTTATCGCCAAGCGCGATAATTTTTCCATCAGAATTAATATCGATATTCTTCCCGCGCCAATCACTAATTACACCACCAGCGCCTGCAACAATCGGCGCAAGAGCGCAGAAATCATGTAATTTGAGGTTTTCTTCAACAATAATATCCAACCAACCACTCGCCAAAAGCCCGTAATTATAAGCATCTCCGCCGTAGAGCGTTTGTGCAGAAGATTTTTCGATGCGCGCGAATGCAGAAAGTCCAGGGGCAGAAAAATAATTCGGGCCAGTTGTGGCAAGCATCGCCGCTGATAAATCAGCGCAGCTGCGGGTTTGCGCCAATCCATGATTAAAGTAAGTGCGCGATAAATTATGAGCATTACTGTGAATTCCAGACCAGCGGTCGCGCATTAAAGGCTGGTCAATTACGCCAATCAGCGGAACGCCGCGCCAGCAAAGGCTAATCAATGTTGTAAAAGTTGGACGACCCGCCATAAAAGAACTTGTGCCGTCAATCGGGTCTAGAACCCAGAGAAAATCGGCATCTGCGCGTTCTACACCCTGCTCTTCTCCGCAAATTCCATGCTGGGGAAATTTTTCTGTTATTTCTGCACGCAGCAATGTTTCCACTTGATGATCTAATTTTGTGACGAAACTTCGATCAGATTTTTGTGCCACAGAAAAGGCCGAACGCGCATATTGACGCAGCAATGCACCAGATTTATCGGCGAGATTCTCAGCAAATAATGCATATTCTTGCAAATTTTCTGGCGTCATTTTTTTGCCTCATTTGGTAAAAGAGCAATAAGCTGATAGAGAATTTCATGCGACTCGCGCGGAGAAAGCAAATCAGGCTGCAGATTTTTTACTGCTGCAACAAGGCTTGAATAATCAGGATTTTCCTTGCTTTCAGCGCTTGGAAGAGAAAATTTATTGTCTGCAAAAAGTGGTAACTCGGAAAGAGCTTCGGCATTTTTTTTGCTCCCTTCCTGCTGCTCTAAAATTGCCAATAATTTTTCGGCGCGGACGATTACAGATTTTGGCAAGCCCGCGCGCTCCGCCACGTGAATTCCGTATGAACGATCAGCACTTCCAGGAATCACTTCATGCAAAAAAACTATTTTATTTTGCCATTCTTGCACGCGCATAGTGTGACAGCTCAAGCCGCGCAAATGCCCAGCCAGACTAGTTAATTCGTGATAGTGTGTCGCAAAAAGCGTGCGCGCTTTGGCGTTATTATGTAAATGCTCAACCACCGCGCAAGCAATTGCCAAACCATCGTAAGTGGCGGTTCCGCGCCCGACTTCATCTAAAATTACGAGCGAGCGATTAGTTGCATGATGAAGAATCATCGCCGTTTCAATCATTTCAACCATGAAAGTTGAGCGCCCACGCGCTAAATCATCTGCCGCTCCAACACGGCTAAAAACTGCATCTAAAATTCCGATGGTTGCGGCTTGAGCGGGAACAAAAGAGCCAATTTGCGCCAGAATCGCAATCAATGCATTCTGCCGCAGAAATGTACTTTTTCCTGCCATATTTGGGCCTGTAATCAGCCATAAATTTTCTTCAGAGTTCAGTGCGCAATCATTGGCAACAAAAGCGCTGCCGACATTTTTTTCGATAACGACATGCCGCCCAGATTTGATAAAGAAATCGGTTGAATTATTGAGTTGTGGCCGCACATAAGAAAATTTTTCTGCTTGTTCGGCGCAAGAAAAAATTACATCAAAAAGCGAAATTGTTTCAGATATTGCGTAAATTTCCGCATGGGCTGCGATTATTTCATCGACCAATTTTTGAAAAAGCACTTGCTCGCGCAACATAGACGCAGCCTGCGCCTGCTGGAGTTTTGCTTCAAGCGCGCGCAGCTCTTGGCTAGTAAAACGCATAGCTCCAGCCATGGTTTGCCGATGCACGAAATTAATATTCTGCTGCAAACTTGTTGCCTGATTTTGCGTGACCTCGACGAAATAACCAAGAATGTTATTGTGTAACAATTTCAGCGATTGAATGCCCGTTTCATCACGATAACGTTCGCGCAGTTTTTGAATTTCTTCTGCGCCGTGATCGCGCAAATACCGCGCTTTATCTAGTTCTTCATCGACTCCTGGTGCGATTATTTCTTGCTCACGCTGGCGAATTTCTTCAACTAATTGTGTGGCGAGATTATGCAAAATGCGCTGCGGAATTTTGGAATTTTCCTGCGAAGTTTTTAGTAATTCTGGCAGAGAATATTGCGCAAGAGTCGCATAAATTTCATCAGCAACGCGTAAACCATCGCGCAGCATTGCCAAATCAAGAGTTGAGCCACGCTTCGCAGAAAGCCTGGCAAGAGCACGGGAAATATCAGGCATTGCGCGCAGTTTATTCCTAATTTCAGCGCGCAAATTTGTGGAAAAAACCGCCCATTCAACCGCATCAAGGCGCATTTGTAGCGGCTGCAATTCTGCCAATGGTGTTGAGATCCATTGCTGCAAAAGCCGGCCGCCTGCACTGGTTATGGTTTGATCAATCGCATGCAAAACACTGCCGACATATTCACCAGAATTTGTACGAGTAAGCTCGAGGCTGCGCCTGGTTGATATATCAATTTGTAAATACGAACTCTCTGCTAATGGCTTGGGCGGCTGCATTGGCGGCATATTATTTTTCTGCGTTAGCGCCATATATTCCATCAGCGCACCGCAAGCAGAGAGTGCCGCTGCATTTTGCAGAGAAAAAATTTCTAATGTTTCAACTTGCCAAATTTCTTTTAAGCGGCGCTCTGCACGAACTACATCAAAAAAATGATCAACCTGAGGCGTAAGCGCTACGCCAGTTTCGCGCAGTGCAGAGAAAAATTCCACATCAGATAAAAAACTATCGGGCAAAATTAATTCGCGCACAGAAAAGCGCGCCAATGCGGAAATTAGATTTTCTTTCGTGCAAGAAATAATTTGTAAAGTACCAGTTGAGATATCACCAAAAGCAAGCGCCATATGGTTTTTATGCTGAGCAATTGCTGCTAAAAAATTCGGCTCACGCGCTGGCAATAAATTTTCTTCGAGCAAAGTTCCAGGAGTTACTATGCGCACTATTTCGCGCGCAACAACGGCCTTGTAGCCACGTTTTTTTGCTTCCTCTGGCGACTCCATTTGCTCACAAATTGCCACGCGGTGACCTGCGCGAATCAGGCGCGCCAAATAGCTTTCATGACTATGAACCGGAACTCCGCACATCGGAATTTCAACATCCTCATGCTTGCCGCGTTTTGTCAGTGCAATATCAAGAGTTTTTGCGGCGATGCGCGCATCATCAAAAAATAATTCGTAGAAATCGCCCATGCGATAGAACAATAGACAATCACCGCAGCTTTCCTTAACACGCATATATTGCGCCATCATTGGCGTTGGCGCTGGTTGCGATTGCGTAGAAATGGCAGATTTAGTCATCAGAGAAAAATCATTTATGAGAGATATAAAACTGGCTCAGCCGAAAGCACAGTTGCTTCGATATTTGTTGGAGCATACCAGTTAAGCGTATCAAAACCACGACAGGAAGGGCATTCATGATGCCAGCTTTGAACCGTGTGATTGCAGGAAGTGCAGCGCCAAGCTGGATCAGGCAAAGCATGCTCGGCACGCCGCAGCCAGTTTTCAATTTCTTCAGCTGATGCGCGCTCTTGCTTTAAAATTGCGGCGATTGTGCGGCAGCCACCAACTGTCTCACGCGTGGCAATTGCTGCATGTGCATGATGCGATGCTTGATCGAGCTGTGAGGCTTGAAGCGCAAGCCTTGCAACGAGCAAACGACCTTCGACTTGATCGGGATGTTGATTGACTATTTTTTCCATTAAGCGAAAACGTTTTTCATGCGAGAGATCTTCATGCAGCTCTAAAAATGCATCGAGCAAATGTGGATGCTGAGTTTTATCCCAGCATTGTTCCAAAATACGCTTGGCTTTGCGCGGCTCTTCCAAAACACGCAAATGCGCTGCGTATTGCAATACTGCTGGAACGCAGAGCTGGTCACGCTTGTAAGCCGTAGCATAAAGATCGGTAAGCGTAAGTAATTCATTCGGCGGTGCATAGCTTGCTTCAGCCAAATGAAGAACTGCTGACAAATGTCTGTAGCTGTTTTCGTCGATAAGATGGTTTTTATGCGTACGATTCAGAGTTTCTGAAGCTTTTTTCCATTGCCGCGTGCGCTTGTAGCAATCAAGCAGAATTGGCAAAATCCATTCTGCATTTGGGCGCATTTTTTCTAGTTTTTCCGCCAAGAAAGCTGCCTTGTCCCAGTCTTTGTCTTGACGCGCCTGCACGAGCAGACCCTTGATTGCGATTAGTTCAGTTTCATCATGTTCAAGCATGGCGGTGTATTCAGCGCGCATTGTGTCGACATCGCCCTCAAGCTGCGCTGTTTGAACAGAAAGCAGACGCGTTAAAATATGTTTGCCTAAAAAAGATTCCGCACGGCTAGTGTAATGCCTGGCTTCTTTGCTGTCGCCCGATGCAATCGCTACGAATCCTTGTGTTACGGCCTCCATACCTTTTTTCTTTTTATGATCTTCAAGGCTGCGTTTTAAACGCTTTGGCGTATTGATACACCAAAAGAAAAATTGCACTGAAACCGTGAATAAAACGCAAAACATCAGCAAAGTTAGCGTCAAAATACTCACAGAAGTTTGGATGCGGTAGCCCATCCATTCCATTATGACACTGCCGTCATTATCACTAAACCACAGCATTGCAGTTGTGAGTCCCGCAACAATAAGCAAAATAAATAACAGCCGAATCATTGCTGCTCTCCTACTAAACCTGATTCCTGCACCATTTTTTGGGTGACATAAGCAAGAAGCCTATCAACAATATCATGAGCGTGCCGAACATGCTCTGCGTCTTCAATCCAAGGTGAGGCAGCATTTGCAGCCTGCCCTTGCAAGCTTTTTAATTCCGATAAAGCGGTGCTTAGATTTTCGTCTTTCAGCAAAGCTTCGGCACGCGCCAAAATTAATTGAGTGCCAGTGCCAGAGCCTTCCGGAGAAACACGCCTCACATGAATAAATTTTGATATCCATGACCAAATTTGCTCAAAGCGCGTGGGGTTTTCTTTAGCAGCGCGGTCCATAATTACAATGCTGTCGGCGATTTCTAAAAACTGCAGCTTAAGCGATGAAAGCGAAGGCAGGCCGCGCGCTGCAAATGGGCTTAATTGTTGAACAAAATTTTGAATTGTGGTGTCTTCTGGCAAAAATGCTTGCGTTGCCATTAATTCCATTTCAAATTTTTTGCCTTGTTTTAGCG
Organism: Rickettsiales bacterium; assembly: GCA_044355085.1. Taxonomy (GTDB): domain Bacteria; phylum Pseudomonadota; class Alphaproteobacteria; order Rickettsiales; family JBIKYU01; genus JBIKYU01. Next base: position 5,987 of record JBIKYU010000056.1, read on the forward strand.
CATCGCGAACTTGTGTAACATTAATCCAAAGCGCGGCAAGCTGACTATGAGTTTTACTGCGCCTTAGCGAGTTTTGTAGATTCTCCAATTTTTGCTCCAGCTCAACTAAACGCGCATTCGATTGCGTCAGCTGTTGCGCCATTCTTGCAGTGTTTTCGGAGGAAATTTCTGCATTGCTGTTGTTATAATTTTGATTTTCATACGGCATAGCAATTGGCTCTGGCGCTTTATCAGCGGCATCGGCTTGGCTTTTGCTATTGCTTTCCAAAACTGCAGAAAGAATATGAAAATCTTGCGCTAAAGCTTGTAAAACTGCGTGATCATCAGCGCTTCTTTGCCAGTGATTTTTTATTCCTTGTGGCTGATACCAAAACCAAACCGCAATGCTTGCAGTTACTATGACTAGCGACCACAAAGTCAAAACCAAAAAAACTAAAAAGCGATAGCTAATTTTCTGAGTTTTTGGCTGAAGAGGAGAATTTGCAGAAGAATTTAATTCAGTCATTTGCGGCGTACCCAATGAATATTCCAGTAGTTTTTATTCATTAATTTTTCGGTGTGGGTATTAACTCTAATTTCCCCTTCAATTCAAGCATTGCCTGCAGGGTCGCAACTTGAGGGAAATTTATAGTTGCCCAATTATTTTGCGCTAGGACTGAGGCAATGGAATGACTTTGGCAAATAATATTTAGATTTTTAGTTGAATTTTCTAGCTTTGATTTTTTTAAACATTGCAAAAAAACTTCAGCACTGCGTTTTGAGTGCAGCCAAACATGGCTGATTTTCTGCTGTGCGAGTAGTAATTCTATATTTTTACGAAAGCGCAAACGTGCTTTGGCGCGGTAAATCACATGCTCACTAATGCCTGTGCAATTGATAAATTCAGTACTGATATGTTCACCGCGTAGATAAATTATCGGCTCTTTTGGCTGATAATTTATCAGAATTTCCTGCAATGATTTGGCGTCTCCTTTGGCAATAATAATATTTTTAAAACCAAGATCTTTGAGTTTTTTGGCCATATTTTCACTAATTACAAAAACAGGAGTTTTTTTATCAAAAATAAATTGCAGGCCAAAAACGGCGTTTTTGCTGGTTATTATAATGGAATTCGGCGGATTTATGAGCAAAAATTCCTGCAGTTTTTTTATTCCTGGCCTGATTTTTTTTATAAAAAGCAGATTTTCTTCAACGCAATCTTGGCCTGATTGCTCAAGTTTCAGGCGGATTTCCGCGTTTTCTCCTTTTGGGCGAGTCAATAAATGTAGCGACATTTTTTATAAAATTTTGAGTTTCATAGGAGATTTTTTTTGCCATTATCGTTTTAGTTACAATCGAATTTCATGCAAGAAACCTTTGCAAAAAAACAGATAAAATCTATGAATATGGCGCAAATCTTATGTTTCGCTAACGTGATGTTTTTTGATGTCTTCTACAAATAAAATCTTAAATCGTTATAAAAATGCGGTTCTTTCAGAAAATCTGCTCGCTGATTCCGCGCAAGAAAATGCTGCGCGCGCACTCGATATTTTTTTGGAGCAAGCGGAGAGAGGCGAAAAAGAACGTAAGAAATTCTGGAAAAAATTTTCCAGCAGCAAAAATACAACCCAATGTTTTTATTTATATGGCGGAGTTGGGCGCGGCAAAACTATGTTGATGGATTGGTTTTTTGCTGATTTAGAAATAAGCGAAAAAGAGCGCCATCACTTTCATTCTTTCATGCAGAATGTGCATAACTGGCTGCATAATTGGCGCACACAAAAAGAAATGCCAACGGTGCGCGATCCGCTGCTAATTTTTGCAAAAGAAAAATCTCTCAGCTGCCGCGTTTTATGTTTCGATGAATTGCAAATTCTCGATATTGCCGATGCAATGCTGGTTTCGCGCTTATTTTCTGCGCTTTTTGCAGAAGGTATTTTGGTTATTTTTACTTCAAATCGCGTGCCAGAAGATCTTTATATCGGTGGAATTCAGCGCGAAAGTTTTCTCCCTTTCATTCATTTGCTGCGTGAGCGCGCAATTATTCATGAATTAAATTCGCCCAAAGATTATCGCCATCATTTTTTATCTGCTCTGCAAATGCGCTATTTCTCTCCGCTTGGAGCTGATGCAGATAAATTCATCCAAGAAAGTTTTTCAACACTAACTCACAATCACGTTCTTCAAGGTTTGAAGGTGAAAATTGCTGGTCGTAATTTATATTTTACGCAATATGCAAATCATGTTCTAGCAACAGATTTTGCGACGCTGTGCACAGCAGCCTTGGGCGCTGCTGATTATTTGGCGCTAACAGAACATTGCGATGTTTTGTTACTAAGTAACATTCCTATGCTAAGTGCTGAAAATCGCAATGAGGCAAAACGTTTTGTGACGCTTGTTGATATTTTATATGATAAATCTGTGGTGCTGATTTGCTCTGCTGCTGCAAAGGCCGAGAAAATCTACGTTTCAGGCAGTGGAAGTTTTGAATTTGCCCGCACAATCTCCCGTCTAAAAGAAATGCAATCTGATGCTTATCCACCAAATTAAAATAGGAAAAAATGGAAAATAATCTTCCCGCTTTAGAAGTAATTTTAGCGCAGCCGCGCGGTTTTTGTGCTGGCGTTGAGCGCGCAATCGAAATTGTTGAACGCGCACTGACGCGCTACGGTTCGCCCATTTATGTGCGCCATGAAATTGTTCATAATCGTTATGTGGTCGAAGATTTGCAAAAAAAAGGTGTGATTTTTGTCCAAGAACTGGCTGACATTCCCGCAGGCGGACGCACAATTTTCAGTGCGCATGGTGTTTCTGATGCAGTTGAAGTTGAGGCTATAAGCCGCAATTTA
>JBIKYU010000057.1:0-8670 GCA_044355085.1 Rickettsiales bacterium
GCGGTGCGTGTGATGCTTGTCGTCTGCGTTTGCAAGGTTTTCAGCAGGCTGGAATAAAAGACCCAATTAAATATGTAAAAATATAAGTATTTCTGGAGAAATTTATGAGTGTTGAAAGTCTGTTTGGGCGCTTCCCTAATATCGAAGTAAATAAAGATTTTTATCTGCGCCAACATCAGCATGAAGATGCAGAATCCTATCTTGCCTACATGACGGATGAAGATGTAATTCGTTTTGTTCCAGAAGAATGTATTCCGCGCAGCATAGAGCGCGCAAAACATGAAATAGATTATCACCGCGATCTTTTTCGTTATCGCCGCAGTTTATATTGGGCCTTGGCGCGTCGTGATAACAATCAAATTGTTGGCTGTTGTGGTTTTAATTATTGGAGCCGCGATCATTCGCGCGGAGAAATTAGCTACGATCTCGCGCGTAAATATTGGAATAAAGGTGTGATGAGTGCGACGGTGAAATCCGTTGTGGCTTTTGCATTCACGCAAATGAAAATGGTGCGTATTGAAGCAACAATTCATCCTGAAAATATTGCGTCTTTGCGCATTCTCAACAAGCTTGGATTCCAAAAAGAAGGCTTGTTGCGGGATCACAAAAAACTGCACGGAAAATTTTATGATGCGCAAATGTTGTCTTTGCTACAGCGCGAATTTTTCCCATTTTAATTTAATTTGATTTGGTAAAATAATGCCGAAAAAAAACAAAGAAATGCAAGTTAAGCAATTGGGTAAACAGGTTGCTTTGCCTGAATCTCCAGCGGAAGCTTTGCTTGAGAAAGTAGCGAATCCTGTTGTAGATAAAATGCAATATGTTGTGCGTTTTTCTTGTCCAGAATTTACTTCAATTTGTCCAATTACAGGCCAACCAGATTTTGCTCATTTAGTTATTGATTACATTCCAGGAAAATGGATTGTTGAGAGCAAATCGCTGAAATTATTTTTGCATTCTTTTCGTAATCACGGTGCTTTTCATGAAGCTTGCACCATGGAAATTGCTGCGCGCCTTATTGATTTATTAAAGCCAGTTTGGCTTCGCATTGGTGGATTTTGGTATCCGCGCGGCGGAATTCCGATTGATATTTTCTACCAAACAAATTCTCCGCCCAAAAACATTTGGATTCCTGAAGTTGCAGTTGCGGCATATCGTGGTCGCGGCTAGGCTCTTGAATCTGGAACAAGCGCTGAATATATAGCGGCAGGAAAAATTGGGAGAAAAATTTATATGTATTCAAGCACAACTAAGTCAATCGCGGTAAAAGCTTTTCCTGCGTATCTTTCAGAGCAATCACTACCAGAAGATAGTTTGTTTTTGTGGTCTTACGATATTCAAATTTCCAATCAGGGCAAAAAAACTGTTCAACTTCTCAGAAGACATTGGCGAGTTATTGATGAAAATGGAAAAGTTACAGAAGTTGATGGTTCGGGAGTTGTAGGTCTGCAGCCAATTCTACGTCCAGGAGAGGCTTTTTCCTACACAAGTGGAACGCATCTGGAAACCCCATCAGGAATCATGCTTGGCACTTATAAAATGGTCGATGAGGAAGGAAAAATTTTCGATGTCGAAATTCCTGCTTTTTCTCTCGATACGCCAAATGCTAATAAAAAGATGAATTGATATAACTCTTTCATCCCGCATTTATATTCTAAACTTCAGATAAAAAATTCTGTCTAGATAATTTCTGCATCATTGGCATTTTGTGATTCATTCCAAGCATCGCGCCAATCAAGCTTGCAGTTAACGCAGCAGTGCGGTTTTCAATATCTAGTTTTGGATTATATTCGGCGATCTCAATTGCTTTCAATTTTTTGTAATTCTTCAGCAGGCGCATCGAGCGGATAGTTTGCAAAAATTCATCGGAATGCAAACCTTTAGCGGCTGGTGATCCAACACCTGGCGCTTCTTCTGGATCAAAAACATCCAAATCAATTGTAATACCAAAGCCGCGTGTGTGAGAAGTAGCGCGCAGCAGAGCTTCTTCAAACGCAGCTTCCAAGCCGATTTTATTGATTTCATCCATAGTGAAAATTTTCACGCCTTGCGAGCGCAGGAAAATATTTTCCTCTGTTTCAAAATCACGCACTCCAATCAAAGTAACATGTGCAGGAGAAAGCACGCGCTTTGTCATGCCAATTGAAAGCCAATCGGGATTTCCGTATCCAAGCAAAGCGGCAAGTGGCATGCCGTGGAAAGCGCCACTTGGCGAGGTTTTTGGCGTGTGAGCATCCATGTGCGCATCAACCCAAATCAGCCCGAATGATTCAATCGCGTGATGATAATTAGCAACGCTGCTCCAGCTAGACATCGCCATGCTATGATCTCCGCCGAGCATGACGGGAAAATTTTTCTCCAATAAAGTTTTTTTAATTTGTGGCATAAGCCGCAAACTTGCATCAATCATATGCGAAAAATCATTGTGCTGAGCCATATTCAGGCTTAGAGGCTTTTCATGCCAATTTGCATCAAGGCCAATTTCTGTGAGATATTTTTCTAATCCGAATTCATAAAGAGCAAGCGGACCTTTGCTGCAGTCATGGTTTCTAGCACCAGCGCCGCAGGCGTAAGATAACAAACGCAGAGAAGGAAAAACATGTGGTGTGATTAACATAATTTTTTCTCCAAATTTTTGACAATTTTCTCCACGATCTTGATTGCATGCGTGAGAGATTTTTCAGAAATAATCAGCGGCGGAGCAAGCCTCACAACAGTTTCGTGCGTTTCTTTGGTTAGAATTCCATGCTCCATTAAATGTTCGCAAACTAATCTGGCGGGCAGATATTTTTTCTCGAATTCAACGCCGATCCACAAACCACAGCCGCGCACTTCGCGAATCAGCGGGCTTTTTATTTTTGAAATTTCACTCAACATTTTTTTGCCGAGATTTTTACTGCGCAGCGCTAATTTGTCGCGTTTCATAATTTCCAAAGCTTTCGCTGCAACCGCGCAGGCCAAAGGATTTCCACCAAAGGTCGAGCCATGACTTCCTGGTGAAAATACATCCATTAATTCTTCACTTGCTAAAAATGCTGAAACCGGCAAAAGCCCGCCACCTAAGGCTTTCCCGACCATAACACCATCAGGTTTTTCAATGAAATGTTCGTAGGCAAACCATTTTCCTGTGCGACATAAACCCGTTTGAATTTCATCAATCAACAAAAGCACATTATTTTTTTTACAAATTTTCTGCACTTCACTAAGCCAACCCTTAGGCGGAATAATAATTCCTGCTTCTCCTTGCATTACCTCTAATAAAACCGCTGCTGTGCGCGGAGAAATCGCCTGCTCTAAAGCCTTTGCATTACCAAATTCAACGGCTTTAAAATTCGGCGTGAAAGGTCCAAAGCCATTGCGATATGCTTCTTCTGAAGAAAAACTAATTATCGTTGTCGTGCGACCATGAAAATTACCATTCATCACAATTATTTCTGCCTGATTTTCAGGAATATTTTTTTTGCTATATCCCCAGCGTCTTGCGGCTTTTATTGCTGTTTCTACTGCTTCTGCGCCGCTATTCATGGGCAAGGCTTTATCCATTTTGCTAATTTTGCAAAGCAGGCGCAAGAAATCTGCCATTTGATCATGGTGAAAAGCGCGGGAAGTCACCGCTAATTTTTTCGCTTGCTCATGTAAGCACGAGACCAGCTCTTTGTTTGAATGTCCAAGACTAACTGCTGAATAAGCGCTCATCATGTCGAGATATTTTTTTCCGTGAATATCGAAAAGAAATTCCGCCTTTCCACGCGCCAAAACCACAGGAAGCGGTTTGTAATTTTGCGCACCAAAACGATTTTCCTGCTTAATGAAATCCATGATTTTGAGCTCCTTTTATTTCTCTTGAGCCTAGGGATATAAAATTAAAGAGCCGTTAATGACTGTTTTTCAGGGTTCTCAACGATATTTACCTTATCTTAGGAAAGAAGCCTCTATCTTGCTTTGGCAAGGAATGCAAAATTAGTTCGGAGGATAAGCAGGTGATCTATCAAAAAGCACGAGCTGAGCAATTGGTTGAAGCACGAGAAAGAATCAGCGCCATTCTTTCTGTCCAGCAAAATATTGCCAATGATTGGGATCTAGTCGAGCGCTGGCTTGATAAAAATCATCAGGTGATTAAAAGCCAAACAGAAAAACATATTGCTGAAATTCGCAGTAGCAAAACGCGCGGAATTGAACAATGGCTGCAGGCTTTTCCGCTCAAGCAGAAAGAAGGAATGGCGCTGATGCAATTAGCTGAAGCTTTGCTACGCATTCCCGATTCAAAAACTGCGACTTTATTTCTACATGATGTTTTACAAGATATTCCTTGGCGTGAATTTAAAGAAAATTCATTACAGGCTAGTTTTTCACGTCTTGGTATGAAAAGCCTCACCAAGATTTGGAATAATGTACCAATACTATCATCGCTCGCTGATCCAGTTGCTATGCGCATTACAAAGCAAATGATTCATAAATTGGGTACGCAATTTGTCATGGGAGAAACCACAGAAAAAGCCCTCAATCGTGTTAGTAAAGAATCAAAAAAACAATATCTATACACTTTTGATTGTCTTGGCGAAGCTGCTCGCAGCGAAGCGCAGGCAGAGAAATTTTTTCAGTCATATAGTGACGCAATTGATGCAATTATTTCACGCGCGCAGACAGAAAAAATTTCTCATTCTCTTTCAATCAAACTTAGTGCGCTGACACCAGAATTTCGTTTTTCTAAGCAAGCTTATTGGGAAGAAAATTTTCTGCCGCGATTGGTTTCTTTGTGTAAAAAAGCCAAAGCTGCAAATGTTTCTATCACTCTTGATGCTGAAGAAAGCTACAGCATAGAAGCGCAATTATGGGTTCTTAATTATCTGCTTACTCATCAAGCTTTAATTGGTTGGAATGGTCTGGGATTGGCAGTTCAGGCCTATCTCAAAGCATCTGTTGCAATAATAGATTATTTGGCTTTGCTAGCGATTGCACAAAATTGTCAAATATTTGTGCGCTTAGTAAAAGGTGCATATTGGGACGGCGAAATAAAACACGCGCAACAGCTTGGTCTTTCTGATTATCCCGTTTGGACGAATAAAGCAGAAACCGATATGAATTATCTTCTCTGCGCAATGAGCTTACAAAAATATTCGTCCCACTTGCAGGCGCAATTTGCAACGCATAACGCCTATACTGTTGCGGCAATTGCAGAATTATTTCCAGAAAAAAATTTCGAGTATCAGCGCTTGCATGGCATGGGAGAGGCTCTCTATGAAGAGATTTCAAAAAATTATCCCGTGCGAGTTTATGCGCCAATTGGTAGCTATGAAGAGCTGCTACCATATTTAATTCGTCGTTTGCTTGAAAACGGTGCGAGCCAATCATTTGTTAATTCTGCTGGCAATTCAGACATCGCCGTTGCTGATATTACAAAAATGCCAAAACGTAATAATATAACAAAGAAAATTCCACTTCCTTGCGAAATTTATTTTCCACAGCGCGCAAATTCTTCAGGCCTGGATTTATGGAAATTGCATGATAGCAAGCTATTTGAAACTGCTTGGCGTTTTCGAGCTTCGCATCAGGTGGTTGCGCGGACAATAAATAACAAAGAAACGCGTCTGCCAATGTTAGGCGGAAAGCCAGTTTTAAGCCCATATGCTCCGCAACAAGTAATTGGCAGAGTTTATGAGGCAACGCGTCAAGATGCAGAAAAAGCAATTTCTTCCGCGCATGCTGCATTTTTTTCTTGGTCAGAAAGTCCCATTTTTGAACGCAGCAAAAAAATTAGACAATGGGGACATTTACTAGAAAAAAATGCGGGTCTTTTTTATTCGCTGCTAATTCGTGAAGCAGGAAAAACGTGGTCTGATGCACATGCAGAATTACGTGAAGCAATAGATTTTTGCTATTACTATGCCTCTGAAGCCGAGCGTTTGCAGGGTTCTCCGCTTAATCTTCCAGGCTATGCTGGCGAAGAAAATAAATTATTCCTGCGCGGACGTGGCGTGTTTTTATGCATAAGTCCGTGGAATTTTCCGCTCGCCATTTTTGTTGGTCAAATTGCTGCGGCCCTAGCAGCAGGGAACACCGTTGTTGCTAAACCAGCAGAGCATACTCCGCTCGTAGCCTACGAGGCTATTTTAGCCGCTTACGAAGCAGGAATTGCGCACGAGGTTTTACATTATCTTCCAGGCGATGGTGAAACTTTAGGCCAGTGGCTGATTGGCAGCAATTTATTGGCTGGTGTTTCTTTTACTGGTTCAACCGAAACAGCAAAAATAATTCAAAAACAAATTGCAAAAAATGATGGAGCAATTCCTGTTTTTATCGCGGAAACGGGCGGACAAAACGCCATGATAATTGACTCTAGCGCAAATATTGAGCGCGCGGTTGATGATGTGATTATCTCTGCTTTTGGTAGCGCTGGCCAGCGCTGTTCGGCTCTGCGTCTGCTTTATATTCAGGAAGAAATAAAAACAAAATTTCTCAAGCTTTTATCTGAGGCAATGTTGGCTCTAAGGGTTGGAATTCCTGAATATCAGAAAATTGATATTGGCCCTGTAATAGATTTAGAATCGGCCAAAAATATTCATGCGCATATCGCAAAAATGAAACGCCAAGCACTGTGGATGGCAGCTGCTCCGCTGCTCAATGGCTTACCAAAGCAGTCTGCTTTTGTTGCTCCGCATGCATTTTTATTAGAAGATTTTTCTGAGCTGAAGCAGGAAATATTCGGCCCAGTTCTACACATTAAAACTTACAAATCTGGGACGGAAGAAAAAATCTGCAGTGAGCTCAACGCAAAATCTTATGGTCTGACATTTGGAATTCATACGCGCTGTTTGCATAGAGCTGCGCGGATAAAATCTCTCCTCCGTGTTGGTAATATTTATGTTAATCGCTCGATGACTGGAGCAGTAGTTGGAACACATCCATTCGGCGGGGAAGGGCTATCTGGAACTGGTCCAAAAGCAGGTGGTCCATTTACTTTGCTGCGCTATATGAGCGAGCAAACTTATAGCGTAAACAGCACAGCAATCGGCGGAAATTTCGAGTTGATGATCTAGCTTGTGTGATAATTGGTGGAGCAATATTAGGTTGATCTCCTTGCTATCAGTAATTCCCTGTTATCATATGCTAACGTGCCTGACGAACTCATAAAGTGGGTTTGGGCGGGAGGACAGAAGCCAGAATCTGAAGGGGTTAGTAAAGCGCAGGAAGGCCTATGCTCTTTCTCAGCTGTTTGACGTTAAGGCTTCTTATAATGAATGTTTACGCTGTCCTTATAACAATGCCCATCAAACGCATTAAATAATTATATCTCAGCTTATATAAGGGTTTTCATTACGCGGAGAAATAACAAGGTGTACTCCCACAAACACCCGAAGGAGCATAGGAATGAAAACCGTAAACCGTTACACAGCTGATGTTGCAACCAACATGGAAAATGCCGTGCTCAATATTCAGCCTGCGCCAAGAATGTTGATAAATAGCGCACTTCCGACAACAACTCAGGAAATCACGCATTATATCGAGCAATTGCTTACTAAGGATGAACAAGACGTTTGCGACATGGCAACGGATTAAACCTATGGCGCAGAAATTAGCACTGGGACGGGCGCACCAACGGTTGTTGGTGTGGCAATATGCAAGGCGTTAAAGGCAGCGGGATATGATGTTGCCGCGAATTACATTGTAGGCGAGGCAGCTGCAAAAAATTCGAGCGGGTGAAACATTTTCCATTAATGGCTGGCAGTAAATGGCTTCTTGAATAGTTTGACCAAGGTCAAATCACGTGGGTGGTGCCAGGCTATAGTCATGGAAAATCATAAGGATAAAAACAATGGCTGCCGCTTCAAAGAAAAAACCACTACAGCTTATCACCAGTGAGAAACCATGTTCTACGCGCAGGCTTTGTGGTGGCGATTGTAGAGCGTATGCGAAGCTTTCCGATGATCTGATCTGGTCGCGAATGATCACCGATTATATCCAAGAAGCACCAGGCATTTATGTGATGATGAAATGAAATCAGAAGCACATGTTTTCTCTAAATGGCAGATGTTGATTGCGATTGCGTCACTGATTGCCATTGCTTTGCATTTCATCCTGAATGACACGCAGCTTATGTATGGTCTGCGCCTTGCGGATATTCCATTGCTTGCACTCATTATTATTGGCGGCACACCGCTGGTCATTCAGGTTGCTGTCAAGCTATTCAGGGGCAGTGTCGGTGCGGATTTTTTGGGTGGAATTGAATTGGTCGCCGCAGCAGTGCTTGAGCAGTATTTGGCATCAGCGCTTATCGTACTCATGCTCGCGGGTGGACAAGCGCTGGAAGTGTACGCTATGCGCAAGGCATCAGCGGTACTGCGTGCATTATCGGAACGGATGCCATCCTCCGCGCATCGCAAAAAAGGTGATGACGTGGAGGAAATCACCCTTGCCGATATTGCTATTGGTGATGAAATTTTGGTCTATCCGCATGAAACCGCGCCAGTCGATGGGGTGGTGACTGAAGGGCACGGCTCAATGGATTAGTCATATCTCACTGGTGAGCCTTACCAAGTTTCCAAAGCCCCAGGCGTTGCGGTGTTATCGGGCGCGATTAATGGTGAATCCGTGCTCACTATCCGCGCCGAAAAACTCGCCCATGATTCACGCTATGCACAGATCATGGAAGTGATGCAGGAAGCTGAACAA
>JBIKYU010000058.1:0-8632 GCA_044355085.1 Rickettsiales bacterium
CTCTTTATAAAGCGCATCCTTGGTTTTGCCGGTTTAGCTCAGGGGTAGAGCAACCGCCTTGTAAGCGGTAGGTCGTCAGTTCGAATCCGACAACCGGCACCATGTTTATTTTCACATAAATTCAACAATCGCAGAATTGCTTGGATAAAATTATTTTCTCCAAAGTTTCATTGCATGTTGTTTATGTGTTTTTTCGATAAAAGTTTGACAAGAAGCGCGCAGTTTCTATGATTCGCGCCTTCTAAAAAATAGCGCCGGAGTATAAACCATGGCTAAAAAAGCGACTGTACTTATAAAAATGACCAGCTCGGCTGGAACAGGATTCTTTTATGTGAAAAAAAAGAATCCCAAAAAGCTCACCAAAAAGCTAGCGTTTCGCAAATATGATCCAAAGCTGCGCAAGCATGTTTTGTTTGAAGAAAAAAAGTTGACTAGTTAGTATCAGCTCTTTATAAAAATCTAACTCTAAGTTTCCTCCTCCTCGCCCCCGCGCCCCCACGCGGGGGCATCTTTTTTTTCTGGCGCTGAATTTTTTTTAAAAAACAAATCAACAAAAAGCGCATCAATAAAAATATTTTCCAAGTGAAATGGAAATAAATTCTGCTTTGCTGACATGCAGCAGAAGAGCTTTTTGCTTTGCATTCTGGCTTTCTCTGTGTAGCATATTTCTCCTTTAAAAAGATGGATGAAAATATGACAGCAACAGGATTTTTTATTGCGGCAATAATTTTTGCGACACTTGCAGTTTTGGTTAGTGGCCTTGTAGTTATGGCGATTGGTGGAAAAATAAATCGTAAATATAGCAACCGTCTGATGGTTCTGCGTGTAGTTTGTCAGGGCATCGCATTGCTTTCACTTGCACTATTGGCGCTTAGTCGATAGAAATTTTTCTCTTCGAAAAATTCTACAAGAGATTGCTGATGAAAATTTTGGTCTGCGTCAAACGCGTAGTTGACTATAATGTAAAAGTTCATCCCAAGGCTGATGGTAGCGCGGTTGAGCTTGCGAACTTAAAAATGTCGATGAATCCTTTTGATGAAATTGCAGTTGAAGAAGCAGTTCGTCTGAAGGAAAAAAATCACGCTAGTGAAATAATCGTAGTTTCAATTGGCAATGAAAAAGCACAGGAAGTCTTACGTACGGCTTTGGCAATGGGAGCTGATCGCGCCGTTTTGATAAAAACTGATGCGGAAACTCAGCCGCTTTCCGCGGCAAAATTACTGAAATATTTGGTGAATAAAGAATCCCCTGCCCTTGTGATTTTGGGCAAGCAAGCAATCGATGATGATGCAAATCAAACTGGTCAAATGCTCGCTGGCCTTTTGCAATGGCCGCAAGCAACTTTTGCTTCTGAGATTGTAGTAGGTCAACAAAATCTGCGCGTAACGCGTGAGATAGACGGCGGATTGGAAGTTCTGGATGTCACGCTTCCTGCTGTTGTAACTACGGATTTGCGTTTGAACGAGCCGCGTTATCCAGCTTTGCCGAATATCATGAAGGCGCGCGCAAAACCTTTGGAAATTATCGAAGCGCAAAATTTCTCTGATGATATTGCGCCGAAATTGCGTCTTTTAAAAGTTCAATATCCAGCCAAACGCAAGGCTGGACAAAAGATTGCGAATGTGGATGAATTATTATCAGAATTAAAAAGCAAAGGAATAATTGCATGAGTGTTTTGATTATTGCTGAGCATGGAAAACAAAAATTAAAACCAGCGACATTGAATGTTATAACTGCAGCTTTGGCTCTGAAAACCAATGAAATTGCGGTTTTGCTGGTTGGCAAACAAATTGAAGCGCTGGCAAAAGAAGTCTCCGAATATGAAGGCGTGACAAAAGTTTTTCTCTGCGATGATGATTCTCTTGAAAATCCCACGGCAGAGCAATTAGCGCCGCTGATATGTGAGATGGCAAAAAATTTCAGTTATATTTTAGCGCCCTCAACTACTTTTGGAAAAAATCTGCTGCCGCGCTGTGCTGCGATTTTAGACATTCCGCAAATTACCGATGTAACTGCGATTATTGATGAGAAAACTTTCGAGCATCCGATTTATGCAGGAAATATCATCGCAACGGTGCAATCTGATTCGCCGAAAAACTGCCTTACTATTCGTACGACTGCTTTTGCAAAAGCAGAAAAGAAAAATAATATATCTGAGATTATAAAAATTTCTCTCCCGCCACTTGTTGGAAGAAGCGCAAATTTTGTTGAGCTGCGTGAAAATATTTCAGCACGTCCAGAGCTAACAGCGGCGCGTGTTGTGGTTTCTGGCGGTCGTGGCATGGGTAATGGCGAGAATTTTTCTCTGCTAGAAAAATTAGCTGATAAATTACCAGATTGCGCAATTGGTGCTTCACGCGCGGCAGTTGATGCGGGATTCGTTCCGAATGACTATCAAGTTGGTCAGACAGGAAAAATTGTTGCGCCTGAGCTTTATATTGCGGTTGGAATTTCTGGCGCTATTCAGCATTTAGCGGGAATGAAAGACAGCAAAATTATTGTTGCGATAAATAAAGATGAAAATGCGCCAATTTTTGAAGTAGCAGATTATGGTTTGGTTGCGGATTTGTTTCAGGCAGTGCCTGAGATGATCAAGAAAATATAATTTTTATCACTAAAATTTTTAGCCTAAAATTGGCACTGCTGCGGGTTTTATTTTACATTACTGATTATTGCTTCAGATTTTGCCCAAGCAAATTCTGCTCATTCAGCGTATCTAAATGATCGGGCAACTGATCTTGTAGTAGCAGATGAAAAAGAAATTCCTGGATTAGAACGGGCGCTAAAGTGTTTAAGTCCTCAGCAATTCATTGATTGATGTTTTGCTGCGGGTTTTTTCATCAACGCGTTTTACGATAACAGCAGCATAAAGCCCCGGTTCGCGCGTGCCATCAGTGCGAGTTTTCCCTTCTAATGTCCCTGGAACAACGACGGAATAAGCTGGCACTTTTCCTTGAAAGATTTCTCCCGTTTCGCGGTCAACTATTTTTGTTGAAGCGCCAATAAATACACCCATTGAGATTACCGAGCCTTCTTCAACAATGACACCTTCAGCAATTTCGCTGCGCGCGCCGATGAAGCAATTATCTTCGATAATTACTGGCGAAGCCTGCAGTGGCTCTAATACTCCGCCGATTCCAGTTCCGCCTGAAATATGGCAGTTTTTGCCGATTTGCGCGCAGCTGCCAACAGTTGCCCAAGTATCAATCATTGTGCCGCGATCAACATAAGCACCAAGATTAACAAAAGAAGGCATGAGTATCACACCAGGTGCGATATACGCGCTGCGACGAACGTAAGATCCAGGAACAGCGCGGAATCCAGCGTTTTTGAATTCTGGTTCTAGCCAGCCTAGAAATTTGGAATCTACTTTGTCGAACCAATATGCTTCCTTGTATTCTGAGCCAGGGCCGCCGTAAATTTTTTCCATTTCATTGAGGCGGAAAGAAAGCAAAATTGCTTTCTTCATCCATTCATTAACTTGCCAGCCATTATCATTTTTTTGTGCAACACGAATAATCCCAGCATCAAGCTGATCAAGAGTTGTTTCAACCGCATCGCGAATTGCTCCGCTAGTTTCTGTGGAAATTTCTGTGCGCGCTTCCCAAGCTTGTTCGATTGTTTCTTGTAGCTCTTGCATGTGCTGCTCATAAATTTGAGTGGAGAGATTTATAAATATTATTTCAGAGGCCTTAAGCTGTAATGCATGCTTTGCTTTGCAGCGGAATTCCTTCATTTCATGAATAGCTATAGCAAATCAATTTGTTATTTCAAAAAGAAAATTTGTCAGTAGTTGAGTGTAAGAAAAACCTGGCTATAGTGCGATTCTTTTTGTCGTTATTATGCTGGTTATTTATGCAAATTACCTGCCCGGCTTGTTCAACAAACTATCGCCTTCCCGATAACGCAATCGGTGCAGAAGGGAAAACCGTGCGTTGCGCAAAATGTAAGCATCGCTGGTTTCAAACTCCTGCTAAAGATTTCATCGAGGAAGAAGAGCCAGAATTTAGCAATTTATCCGCCACTATTCCTCAGCCAAGCTTAGGTAATCTGCCTGTTACACATTCAGCAGATGAAAAAACATCAACAGCGCGTGTGGCAAATTTCATGGTGATTATGGTTGGAGTAATTTGTGCGCTGTTTTTACTTTTTGTTGGAGGAGAAATTTTCCGCCATAAAGTAAACGCTCTTGATAAAATTCTTTTGGCACTTTCATTTGCAAATACAAAAGAAATTATTTTGCGCGATATGGAAAATAAAATTGTTGAAGTTGATGGTGGGCGCGACTTTATGTTAAAGGGCTCTTTATTAAATAAAAGCAAGGAAGAGCAAGAGCTTCCAGCCCTGCGAGTTGAATTTCGTGATGCTGATTATGGTTTGCTAAAAACTATCAATTTAGATGCAGGGAATAAAAAATTATTGCCTGAGGAAAAGCTCGCTTTTGAAAATCGCTTTTCTAACATTCCCGCCGATACCACGACGATAATAATTGATGCAGCGAGTGCAGGAGAATTATTCTTTCGCTAGGTTTTATTGTTTTGATGAAAAACTAACTTCTCTGCCATTTTCTTTTCAGAAACCGCGTGCTTGAAACGTGGTTTTTTATCTTTTCAGGTATGAGATTTTTGCTGAATTTTTCTTCTCCCAAAAATTCATCAAGAAATATTTTTGCTAGAAGCGGAACGGTAGTTAGGCCGCGCGCGCCGAGCCCTGTAAAGAGCCAAAATCCTGGAATTAAATTAGGTGCGAAAATATCATTCGCGTGTTTTTTTATGCTTTGATTTGCTGAAATTGCAGCTCCGATGATCGGCAAGCGGTCGCTGGTCATTGCGCGGATTGAAGCGCGGCTTTTTCTGTTGTTCTTATGATTTAAAATCTGCGGAAAAAGATCCATCCATTCAGATAAAACTTTCTCTTCTTCGCTCAAGCGAATCTCTTCTGAACTATCATTGCGTATAAAACTCGCACCAAATAGCCATTGTTTTTCTGCAATTGGTAGCGCATAGCCAGAGCGACAAAATGCCGAAGAATTTTCTGGCAGATTTTCATTTTCTAGATTTGATACAGTGGTAATTTGCCCGCGTACCTTGTGTAGAGGAGTGTTTGCAGAGTTGCTGAAATTTAATCCGTATGCTCCGCAAGCAAGAATTATATTTTTTGTCGAGGAAATTATTTCTCCAGTTTCAGCGATTGCTTGCCAATTTTCGTTATGTTTTTCGATGGTTTTTATTTCGGCGTGTAGATATTTTATGGAGCAAAATTTATTCGCATCGCTAAGCATGAAACTGGCTGCTTGTCTAGGATATAGCCAGCCTGCTGTTTTTATGAAAACCGAGTCTTGAGATTTTTTTTGTAAAAAATTTTGCCAGATTTTATCAGTGAATAAATCAGTTTGTTTGTGCGCAGAAATTTGCATTTCCAAACCATTTTGATGCCAGAAATTTTGATTATTTTGGCTGTAGAAATCACAAGCGTGAATGAAGCTATGGAAAAGAAAAGCCACAGCTGGATCTTTTAACTGACCTAAAATTGGCATGACAAGAGCAGCTGGATTGCCTGATGCATCACCTGCGCAACTTTCATGGCGATCGATGATAAAAATTTCTTCAACATGAGGCGCAAGATGCCAAGCTAAGGTAGCGCCTGCGATTCCTGCTCCTAAAATAGTAACGCTTTGCTGTGTTTTTTGTTGGTTATGCGGCATTTTTTTTATTGGCGCGTGGCTTTGCCAGTGATGTATTTTTCAATGGTTTTAGTGTTGATATTTTTTTCAATAGTCGCTTCATTTAGGAAGCCTTTATTTTCAAGCGTGAAAGCAACGCGATTTTCGCGATCAGCATAAAAAGCAATTTGCATCAGGCTGTTTATTTGAAAATTATTCAGATCAATGGCTGAAGCGATTGTACCGCGCGCTCTTCCCATGCTGAATTGTCCATTTTTTAATTGTATAGCATTGCCGCGCATTTCAAGCTCGCTGGCGAAAATTTCAAAATTAGTTGAGCCTGTATTTACCGAGCGTGCCACAACATTTTCTATATCAAGAGCAGAAACTAAGCGCGGTGTTGAACTGATAATATTTTCTAGTTGGATACCAGAAATTTTTATATTGCTGCCACGCAGCTGTGCGTCTGCACGCGAGCTTTTGAGCCATTCGGCAAAAGAGCCACCATGGAAGTAGATAGTTCCAGCAAGTGAGATAATTCCATCAAAACCTGCAAATAATGTCGAGTCTGCGAAAGCTTTCTGAAAATCAACATCTTTAAAAAGATAGGAAATGCGAGCAGTTGAGGCTTTCGGAGCTAAGCTTATTCCGCCTTGGCATTGCGAATTTCCGCCAGCTAAAACAAACTGGCATTTTTGAATATTAAGTACGTTATCTGCAACTTGTGCAGCGAAATTTATTTTATCTAAATTCCAGCTTTCACTAACAAGCTTTGAAATTGCTATTTTTACATTGCCTTTAAATTCGCCGATTCCTAAAAAATTGAAAGGTTTTTCCATCCAGTTTTTTTCCGCATCAGTTGCTGGTTTTTCTTGCGAGGAAGCAAGCAGTCCCAGATTCAAACTTTCAGATTGCAGCGATAAATCGAATTGCGGCGGCGTGTTATTTACATTGCTTAGAAAAGAAAAATTAGTTGCTCCATCGGGCGAGCGAAGTTTGGCTTCCTGTATTTGGAAAACACCAGGACTTATATTAATTATCAAAGAGACATCTCTAAGCGGCTGGCTGTTATAGAGCATGTCGTCAATTGATAGATCAACAAAAAATCTTTCTTCAAGTTGGCGCAAAGGAGAAAGCTCGACAGCGCGCGGCGCGATTTCTTTCGCCCAATTCAAGGCTTTTTCTTTCAGCCAATCTGGTAGTTTGTAACGATCGGCATTCAAGCGATCCGCATGCAGCTTAAACATATAGAGCGGAAAATGATCGTGCGGGCGCATATCAATATTACCGCTGATTAGAATATCGTCGATTGCGAGCGTAATATCTTTGACAGCCATAGTTTTTGGCGTGCCTTCAAAGCTGGCATTTACGCTATATGATGCAAGAAGTGCTGATGGAAGTTCTGGCAATTTTTCTTCGCTAATCCATTCGAGTAAATCGCTGAATTTTTTTCCCTCAATTTGTAATCTGCTTTCAAGAAACGGCCTGATGCCATTATGAGTTAAGCGTGCATTTACGAGTAATTCTCCCTCTCCTGGCAGAGTTGCGGTGATTGCGTGAACTTGTAAAGTGCTAGCAAAAATATCTGCTTCAAGATTAAGATTTTTTATGTTTTTTTGATGCCAAATAATATCTTCAGCAGAGATATGAATTAGTGCGGATAAATTTTCAGAAATAGCAAAAGAAAGATCAGAAACGCTAGTTCCAACGCGCCCAGAAATCATACCACTCCAGGCAGTGTCTTTATTTTCTGCTTCAGGAAGTTTGGTTAGAGCATCAATATTAATGCGTTTGGCGTTCATTGCAAATTCCCAAACTGCACTGTGATCGAGGAAAATTTTCAGGCGGCCACTAGCATCAAGATTTTCTGATAGAAAATTAATATTCTCGAGCGAAAGCAGTGCATGAGAAAGAGAAAGCGATGCTTTAATATCTAGAGATTCTGCGCTTTTTATCTGAGAAAAAAGCAAATTATGCGTAAAAAAATCAGCCGTCCAGCGGCCTAAATTTTTCAGAGATATTTTTATTTCACCGTCACTTTTTAAGCCATTTTCATTTTGCGTGATGATGCCTTGATATTGTGAGGAAAATTGTTCGGATTTAATTTCTATATTTACGGGAGCGCTTTCTGTATTGTCCAGAGTGCCTATATTTGCGTCCCATTCAATGCTGTTTCCCCGCAAAGTATTTTTTCCTTTTAGTAGCAGCGGAGAATTTTTTCCGCTGCGCACGAGACGAAAATTCAAATCATCGATTGACCATTCGTCATTTTCCTCTTGCACAACAACTGTGCCGTTTTTGACGTCAATCTTAGTAAAAGAAAGTGCAGAATCGCTTTTTATTGCTGTGGTAACGATTTGCTCGAACCATTGCTGCTGTTGTTGATCGGTTTTTTTGGGTGAAGAATTTTTTTTCTCTTCGATAAGCAAATAAGGTGCATCAAAAAATAGCTGCGAGATATTTATTTTTCTGCGCCATAAATTACGTAAATCGAATGAACAGCGCAAAGAGCGTATGTTTATTTGTGTGCTTGGAAGGGTTGAACTTTCTTGATAAGAAATTTGCAAACGATTAGCCGTTACTGCGGGAGCAGGAAAAATGGAAATTTTGATGTCGCCTTCAATAATTGGCGTGCCACCAAAAAATGGCGTTAGAAAACTTACCATTTCTGCACGGTAGCGATTAAACGTCAGAAGCTGTGTTGCGGCCCAGAAAGCCATCAACAGCATGCTTAGTGCGACAAAAATTATTAGACCAGCCCGCCTCATCGTCTCCTCAAAATCCCCCTAAAAAAACGGATATTTGTTTCTACAACAATGCAAAGCGCGCGGCAAAGGAAAGATAAAATAAAGTTTGCTGATTGATAAAAATCTTGTTTTAGAGCGCTGATTTAATTTGGGGAGAATGATTATGTCTCTCCCTGTATTGGCCCTTCACTTTTACATAAAAATAATGAGCTGTTTCATCTAG
>JBIKYU010000059.1:0-8585 GCA_044355085.1 Rickettsiales bacterium
TAAATCAACACGGTCTGCGGTTAAGCGCGATAAAATCAATAATTGCTCAACCAAGCGCGTGCTACGATTCACTGAGTATAGAATATTATGCAGCGCTTTCTCTCGCTGTTCTGGCGATTGTGTTTTCATCGCAATTTCTGTTTGTAGGCGAATTCCAGCAAGCGGAGTGCGCAGCTCGTGGCTGGCATTGGCAGAAAAATCCCGCTCTTGCCGATAGCGATCTTCGTAAAAAGCAACGAGGCGATTTATCGATTCAATGAGCGGAATAATTTCCTCGGGCGCATCGGGAACATCAATCGCGGTGAGTGATTTTTCGATGCCATCACGAATGCTCGCAGCTAGTTCACGAATCGCATGTAATTTATGTCTTGGTATTAATTCGCGTAGCAAAAATATCAAAACTGTACTGATTAAAAAAGGCAGCAGAAGAGCGCCCCAAGCGGCGTTGGGCAGATCATATTCCAGCAGATAAACTACTGCAAAAACCCAGCTACCAAGCAGTAATAAAATCAGCAAACTACCAAGCGTGTATCTACGCATTAATTACATAACCAACATGTTTAACGGTTTGAATGAAATCTTTGCCAAGTTTTTTACGCAAACCATGAATATGCACTTCTATGGTGTTGCTTTCAATCTCAGCATCCCAGCCATATAGACCTTCTTCCAGCTGTGTTTTTGAAACTACTTTCCCGCGTTTTTCCATCAAGGTTTGCAGAATAACAAATTCTTTCGGCCCCAAAATAACGGGTTTTCCATTTTTAGAAACCTTCTTTGCAGCGGGATCAAGCACTATATCGTTAATCTCTAGAAATGGCTCGGCGCGGCCCTGACAGCGCCTACGCAAGGCGCGTAAACGTGCAGTTAATTCCTCCAGACGGAAAGGTTTGATTAAATAATCATCAGCGCCACTATCAAGACTTGTTATTTTATAACGTAGATCATCATAAGCAGTAAGAATCAAAGCAGGCATGGTTTTCCCTGCTGCTCGCACTGATCTTAGAATATCAATGCCCGAACCATCGGGCAGGCCAATATCAAGTATCAGCATTTCATAACTATGGCTCGCAAGCGCAGTTTTAGCCGTTTCCTGATCTTCTACCCAATCAACAGCGTAGCCTTCCATGGTTAAGCCAGCAACAACGCCATCACCAATAATTTTGTCATCTTCCACTACTAAAATGCGCATAATCTGCAGCCTGTTATCAAGATGAAACCCAAAAGAAAGGGGGAGGCGAACATTGTCCGTCTCCCCCTAAACTTGCAACAAAATTCCGAAAAATTTTGCTACTCAAATAATTGCCAGAACTGGCAGCAAACTACTTCGCAGCAGCAGCTGGGCAACCATGAGCTTGACGCTCAGCGTCAGAAGCGAGTTTCGCGCACTCTTCAGCAGTTGGAGCAGCTTTAGGAGCAGCAGCGAAAGCGTTAGCAGCAACAGCAGCAACAACAAGAGCGGTAGCAAGAGTTTTGAAAGTTGACATGGTAGTCTCCATAAGGTTTTTGATTGGTTTTAGTTTTTAAGACAAAAGCACTGAAATAAATAAATTCATGCCCTCTGGCGGCTTCAATAATGACCTAACCTTAAACCGCGCTTAAGGCTAAAATAAAAATGCTCAATAAAAATGCTCAAATAAAAATACTTAAGCAAATTTGCAGAAAAATCTGCAAAGAATTCAGAAGCAGGAAAATCCAGGCATAAAAATATGGAATGATATTGTAAGCGTTTCATGGGCATTCAGAAGATTGGCGCAGGCAATAAATTCCATTAAAAAATTTGCATAAAAGCCATGAAGGATAGCAAAAAATGACAAGCAAGAATCTCTCAACCACCGCCGAAAATCGCGCGGTTGAGGTGCATTTTGAAACCAGCCTGAAAAAACTGGAGCAGCTGGAGAGCAAAATTATCAAAGCCAAACTTGAGTAGGAAAAGAAGGGGAAATCTGTCATACATAAAATTCTTTGATGCTAAAAAATTTGTGGATTATTTGGTGTAATGATATGGCTTATCGGCATCATTACACTCCATAATTAAATTATAAGAATCAGCGAGACAGAGTGATTACAAAATTCAACAAAATCAATGCACGCACCTTTAAGAATTTTCTTTCAACGGGGTTGTCAGACTTTGCGCGCTACAATCTAATTTACGGATGGAACGGATCGGGCAAGACCACGATTTCTGATATACTGCGTATGGTTGAGAAGCGGCAGTCTATAGGCGAAAATGGCATCAGTGATTTTTCCTTCGTTTACGAAGGGCGCACCATCACCAATACGATTGCCGATCAAAACCCGCCTCAAGTCAGGGTTTTTAACCGTACCTTTATTGAGAAGAACATTTTTAATAATGGGGCGATCACGCCTATATTTTTCATTGGCGAAAAGAACATTGAAAAGCAAAAACGTTTAGACAGGAAAAAACTTCAGCTAAAGCGTTTAGAAAACTACAGTGCAAACTTTGACAGGGAGAAAAAGTCTAAGGAAAAAGAGCTTGATCAGCTATGCCAAAGCAAAGCGAGCGAAGTTAGGGCATGGCTTGGCATCACTAGCCAGAACTCATTTAATAGAAACCATTTCAGTCAACAATGCGATTTGTTGCTGGCGGATGCCAACCCTGCCTCATACCAAAAATCAGAAGCAGAATTAGAGGCACTAAAAACCAAAATTAACAGCAACTCCAAGCCTGCAATAAACCAAATCATATTACAGCCACTCGATCTTCCGAAGATTGCTGATGAATTACGCGCAATAATTCAAAAAACCGTAGTCTCAAAAACCATAGACACTTTGGCGGAGGATAAAGAAATATCCTCATGGGTTGAAGATGGCTTGCGTATTCATAAAGAACATAGCTCTGACACATGCCTGTTCTGCACACAAAAACTTCCCGCCGACCGCATTCAGGATTTAGAGGCACATTTTAACGCTGCCTACAACGCCCTAATCGAGCAAATCCACGGAAAGAATTTTGAGGTTAGTCAGAAGATAGATGCGCTTAAGAACGTAAAAAAAATTGATGAATCCAGATTCTATGATGATTTAGTACCAGCATATCAGCAGCACTGGCAGGAATTGGATGCATCACTTCATAAATGCCTTGATGCCCTGACACATATGAAGGACAGCCTCGAGAATAAAAAAAGCGCAATGTTCACTGCGCTAACTTTTGAAGCGGAGATTCCAGATAGTTATGATGCGCTGGCATTTACCCAATTAAATGCTGAGATTGAACAGCATAACCAACGTAGCAATAACTTCAGCACCGCAATTGATGAGGCGAGAGAAGCCATTAAATTAGCGTTTGCCTCCGCGTACATCGCTGAATACCGATTGCTCAAGACAGATGTAACCAGGCTCGCTGAAAAATGCACGGTGGCTATTGAATCGACAAAGACCGCAAAAGCTAGGATTACTGAATTGGAGCAAGACATCATCAGTCATAAAAAGCCCGCTGAAGATATCAATAAAGATTTGTGCAAATATCTGGGACACAAAGAGCTGGAATTTGGCACCGTTGATGGTGAGGCTGGATATTCCATTAAACGTAATGGACAACCAGCAAAGGCATTAAGTGAAGGCGAAAAAACTGCTGTGGCATTGCTGCATTTCTTGAAATCTCTTGAAGACAGGGATTTTGACTTAAAGCAGGGCATCATAGTTGTTGATGATCCTGTTTGCAGCCTCGATGACACTGCTCTTTTCTATGCGTTCAGCTACATTAAAGAACGCACCAAAGACGCAAAGCAGCTTTTTATTCTGACTCATAATTTCTCATTTTTCCGTCAGGTGAAGAACTGGTTTCAGCATATCAATGGCAATAAGAGACACGAAAAACAGACGGTACGTTTCTTCCAAACCACCTGTTCGATTGAAAATAGCCAGCGTACCAGCCGCTTGAAAGAGTTGGACAAGCTGCTAACCGATTATGAATCTGAATATCATTATCTTTTCAAATTAGTTTACGATGAAACCGTGAAGCCAGCAGGCAATAATTTAGGCGCATACTATCCTCTTCCCAATATAGCGCGCCGATTGCTGGAATCTTTTTTAGCGTTTCGGAAACCTGGAAAGCAGAATCTTCATAAGAGGCTGGAGAGCATTAACTTTGATGCTACCAAAAAAACGAGAGTATTGCGATTTATCGAAACCAATTCACATGACGATCACATTGCGGCAGGCGATCACGATAACACGATTTTGTCTGAAACCCCGCAAATCTTATCAGATTTGATGGCACTGATTAAATATGAAGACGAGCGGCATTATGATGAAATGATTAAATTGGTGTCTCCTCAAAATACACAATCAGAAAAACAAGTAGAGGCAGCATGACCACATTTTTTGCCCTTGATAATCGGATAGAAAAGCGGTTGCTGAACCAGATGTAATCGGGTGAAAATACGGATAATATTCCTAAGATGCTAAAAACAGATAGCATCGAAATAGCAAAGGCAATGCAGAAAATTCCTACACGCTTTAAAACTCTGCAATGTTATTGCTGTTTAAACCACGCGGAATTTTGCCAGTGCAGCGGCGACTTGTGGTGAGACAAAACCAGAAATATCTCCGCCCAAACGCGCTATTTCCTTCACAAAGCGCGAAGCAATAAAATGCGTATGTTCAGAAGCAGGCAGAAAAACAGTTTGGATTGCAGGGTCAAGCCGCGAATTCATACCAAACATTTGAAACTCATATTCAAAATCTGAAACCGCGCGTAAGCCACGAATTATAAGCGAAGCGCCATGTTCCTTTGTAAACTTCACCAGCAGCCCTTCAAAGCTTACAACGCGCACGATTGTTTCTTGTAAATCCAGCGCATCAAGCTCAGTGCGAATTAAATCAACGCGCTCGATCAAAGAAAAAAGCGGGCTTTTAGAACTATCAGCAGCAACAGCAATTATCAGCTCATCAACCAAAGTGGCAGCGCGCCTGATAATATCGCGGTGCCCCAATGTTACCGGGTCGAAAGTTCCAGGATAAACGCCAATGCGCGGCTTGAAGGCCATATTTCAAAGCTCAATAATTTTAATCTTCTTGTTTCGAATCATCAGCAATTTCTTCCTCGAGAATTTCCTCAACCGCTTCTTCAGCAAGCGGCTCTGCTGCTGCTTCAGCCTCGGTTGCGGCTTCAAGTGCTTCTTGCGATTCCTCAAGTTCTTCTTCGCTTGCGGCTGGAACGCGCGCAGTTGAAATTACCATTTCATCATCAGCAGTGCGCAGAATCCGCACGCCCTGCGTGTTACGGCCTGCAATGCGAATATCGTAAACAGGACAACGAATCATCATGCCTTGCGTTGTGATCAAAACAATTTGATCAGTTTCATCAACGTAATAGCTAGCCACTACTTTACCATTTCGCGCAGAAGTAACGATGTTGGTAATTCCCGATCCACCGCGATTAGTCACGCGATATTCATAAGCGGAGCTGCGCTTGCCGTAACCATTTTCAGTAATCGTCAAAATAAATTGTTCAGCGCGAATATGTGAAGCAAGCCAAGCGCGGTCGATATTATCAGGAATTTCTGCCAGTAATTCTGCAATCTGAGCTTCGCATTCGCTGCGCTTCTCAGGCGCATTTTCAGTGCCATCTAAAGTGCGGTAACTGCGCTGCAGGCGCAAACGCGTTGCTACAGGAATTTTCAGATAAACAGATTTTTGCGTCATGTCTTCAATTTGCACGCCGTTCAAAACTGCCATCGAAATTACCGAATCATCCTGGCTCAAGCGCACACCGCGTACACCAGTTGAGGTGCGGCTTTTGAATTGTCGAACTGCTGTAACAGGGAAACGCACGGATTTTCCCGCGCGTGTAGAAAGCAACAAATGCTGCGTTTCATCGCAAACTCTTGCGCTAACTAAGCTCTCGCCTTCTTCTAATTTCATCGCAAATTTTCCGTTTGAAGGAACATAGCTGAAATCAGAAAGATCATTGCGGCGAATATTTCCGCGTGAAGTAGCCAGCACTAAATTAAGGTGCTTCCACAGGCTTTCATCCTCAGGAAGAGGCAGAACAACAGGAATTGTTTCGCCCTCTTCAAGCGGGAAAACATTCACTAGTGCGCGGCCCTTTGATTGCGGAGAACCAAGCGGCAATTTATAAACCTTCAGCTTGTAAACCTTGCCATTGGTTGAGAAGAACAACATCGGCGTATGTGTATTGGTCACGAAAACTTTGATTGCGGTGTCTTCGTCATTCATCGTTAAACCAGAACGACCTCTGCCGCCGCGCCGCTGCGCCCGATAAGTAGCAAGCGGAACGCGCTTGATATATCCGCCATGCGTAACGATTACGACCATCTCTTCTTTTTGAATTAAATCCTCAAGATCAGATTCAAATTCGTGCTCTTCAAAAATAGTCAAACGCGGAGTCGCAAATTCATTTTTTATGTTGTTAAGCTCCTCACGCATGATGCCAAGCAAGCGCGGACGCGAGCGCAGAATATCAAGATAATCGGTAATGCGTTCCGCGAGTTCCTGCAGCTCTGCTTCAAGTTTTTGGCGCTCAAGCCCAGTGAGGCGCGACAAGCGCATTTCAAGAATCGCGCGCGCTTGTTCCTCGGTGAAACGACAAGTTCCATTTTCTAGAATATTGCGCCTATCAGCAACTAAAGCCAAAAGTGGCGCAATGTCACCAGCTGGCCAATCACGCGCAAGCAATGACTCACGAGCTGCTGCTGGATCTGGAGCACTACGAATTATTTTTATAACTTCATCGATATTGGCAACTGCCAAGCTCAAGCCAAGTAACAAATGCGCTCGCTCGCGATCTTTGCCCAGCAAATAGGCTGTACGCTTGGTAATTACTTCCTCTCGAAATCTGCAGAAGGCAATGATTATATCGCGCAAATTCAAAAGACGCGGCCTGCCATGATCAATGGCTAGCATGTTAACACCAAAGCTCGTATGCAAAGTTGTAGCTGTAGAGCTGATTTAGTACCACTTCTGGAGTTACATCGCGGCGTAATTCAATAACAACGCGCACACCTTTTTTGCTTGATTCATCACGGATTTCCGTAATTCCTTCAATGCGTTTTTCTTTTACCAAGGAGCTAATGCGCTCTTGCATTTGTGCTTTATTTACCTGGAATGGAACTTCAGTAATTACAATAGATTTACGATTGCTGGAGAGGTCCTCAAAATGAGCTTTTCCACGAATTATAACCGAGCCGCGCCCCGTCAATAATGCTTGGCGCGATCCGCTTCTACCGACAATAATTCCTCCTGTAGGGAAATCAGGTCCAGGCACCAAAGTTAGCAGCTCAGCATCAGAAAGTTCAGGATTATCAATATAGGCCAAACATGCGTCGATAACTTCACCAAGATTATGTGTGGGAATATTTGTCGCCATACCAACTGCAATTCCGCCCGCGCCATTCACCAATAAATTGGGAAATTTTGCTGGCAGAACTTGCGGCTCTTTTTCTGATCCATCGTAGTTTGGAAGAAAATTTACTGTTTCTTTGTCGAGATCATCAACCAAACTATGGGCAAGCTTGGCTAAGCGCGACTCTGTGTAACGCATCGCAGCAGGAGCATCGCCATCCATCGAGCCAAAATTTCCTTGGCCATCAATCAAAGGAGCACGCAAGGAAAAATCCTGCGCCATACGCACCAAAGCATCGTAAATCGCTTTATCACCATGCGGGTGATATTTACCCATCACCTCACCGACAATACGCGCAGATTTTCTGTAGCTACGATTCCAATCACAGCCCGATTCAATCATGGCGTAGAGAATGCGCCGATGCACGGGCTTTAAGCCATCATTGACGTCAGGAATAGCGCGGCTCACAATCACGCTCATCGCGTAATCGAGATATGAAGTGCGCATTTCCTGTTCAATAGGAATAACAATTAGCTCCGCGCGATTGCCTTCAGACATGTGATGATACTCCAGAAACTAAAGAATAAGCGGCTGTTTAACGAGTCGCTAAAAAATTACTTGCCCAAAAAAATAACTAGAAAGGAATTTCATCATCCAAAGAAACATTGCCAGGCCCAGACGCCGCTCGATCTGATGAATATGAAGAATTTCCACCGCCGCTATATGTTGGTGCATCGTCGTAATTTCCGCCGCCCGATCCGCCTGCGCCTGGACGACCATCAAGCATCGTTAAAATTCCGCTGTAATTTTGTAACACTACCTCGGTTGAGTAGCGCTCCTGCCCATTGTTATCTTGCCATTTGCGTGTTTGCAAAGCGCCTTCGATATAAACTTTCGAGCCTTTTTTTAGATATTGCTTGGCGATATTGGTTAAGCCTTCGCTGAAAATTACGACTCTGTGCCACTCAGTTTTTTCGCGCTTTTCACCAGAGTTTCTATCTTTCCAGCTTTCAGAAGTAGCAATGGTAAGATTAGCAATTTCTTTGCCTTCTTGCGTTGTACGAATTTCAGGATCGCGTCCCAAATTACCAATTAAAATAACTTTATTCACGGTTCCAGCCATGTTTTTCCTCGAAATCATTAGTGATATAAAATAACAAATACTCTTGCGGTGAATTTTAAAGAGATAAAATTATGCCGCAAAATCATTTTCAATGATAACCCATACATTGGGGAAAAAAGCCCAAAGGGCATTGTA
>JBIKYU010000012.1:0-26917 GCA_044355085.1 Rickettsiales bacterium
GCACTTTCTACTTCGCTCGCTGGATCTGCAGAAACTGAAAGAAAACTATCGCAATATTTTTCTTGCCGCAAAACCTGCCGCACCATTGTCGATTTTCCAACCTGCCGAGGCCCTGCGACAAGGTTAATAAACTGAGGGCGCATGCCAAGATTTTCCGAAAGAATATCAAATGCTTGTCGTCGTATTTCTGCCATAAATATATCTCTGAGTAAATTTACTCAAAGATATAGTCACAGAGACAAAAGATAGTCAATCAAAGCTTTGACACTCAAGGCCACCTCATAAAAAAGCTTGTGATTTTGTGATACAGGCTATGAGAATTGCTATTTTTGCGAATCAGAAGATACAGGTGGTTTTTAAATTTTTTACTGGCCTTGAAGATCTGCTCACATACACCCATTCACCCCTACAAAATAATACGACGTTATGTCGTCCCTTGGCGAGGTTGTATGTCCAGCAATGTTGTAAAATTTTCAAAAAAATTAAAACCACGCAACCAGACAAAACATGCTCCCCTTGAACTTCGCGATGCTCAAATTACTGTTAACACTCTCGCAAAAGATTCATCAAAATTTTTTATTCCTAGACACGGACATGCCGATAAACATAGGGAAAAAAGGGATTTTACTGTTAAACGCTACCATCAAGCACGCGCCTTTAATTCGTGGCCACTTCTGATAAATTTATTCGGCTGTTTCTAACAGGCCAATCAAAACTCAAGCAACCAACAGCTTTGCCTTCCGCCCCAAATTTTCCGCCAGAATTCCCAAGCGTTTTTCTGTGCTTTCTCCTGCTAACGCGGCAACAGTTTTATCAAGCGTAAGCGTTAGATATTCATCATCAAGAACCAGTTTTGTATGTGGCAAAACACCTGGCTGCGCACCAGAAATTGCGTAGGCCAAACGCAGCGCCAAACCAATTAAAAACGCCTGATGTTTTGCTTCAGCATTGACTAAATTTCTCATGCTTCTAAGCAGCGGCTCGTTTAATTCACGCCGATAACGATGAAATAAAATGCG
The DNA here is from genome assembly GCA_044355085.1 of Rickettsiales bacterium. Lineage (GTDB taxonomy): Bacteria > Pseudomonadota > Alphaproteobacteria > Rickettsiales > JBIKYU01 > JBIKYU01. The sequence goes on from JBIKYU010000012.1 coordinate 1,020, forward strand.
CGCCAAAAACACGCGTTCATGATGACGCAAACCCACCAACGATGAATCTAAAACCCGACGATAAGCAAGCTCTGCCTTATATTCAGTGCTTTCATAGCGCGATATTTCACTCAGCAAACATGATGCTATGCGCAGGCGTTTGGCTTCTTTGCTTTCATATAAAAATAACGGCTGCATCCACGCGGAATTTTCTTCACCATAAATTGGGGAGCTTGGAACCCGCGCCAGCATGTCATAACAACCAGCCAATAGCGGATCTTTTTGTCGCTCAGCTACGGGCAATTTATTGAATAAATATCCTTCGCGCACACCGTAAACCGAGAACATCATCTCCTTCGGTTTTCCCAAAAGCAAAATGCGCTCCGCCACCATCGCAGCGAGTGGTAAAATATCCACGCGTCGCTTAGGTAAACCAGGAATTGCCTCTAACTCCGCCGGACTCATACGACTCAAGCTACGCAGAGAATTCAAAAATGATTGCGTTGAAACCGTATAATGATCAAGCACCATCAGCGGATAATGATGCAAAACCATATGTATGCGCCCCAAATTTCTAAGCGCACCACCAACTGCATAAAAGGTACGATCTTTTAGTTTTTCTCGCAGCGGAAATTGCAGCAAAGCGTTATCAATAGCCTGCTGCCAAGCATTGCGATCCTGGCCGCAGCTCGTCATCAAACGCAGCGGACCAATTGGAAAAGAGCGACAAAGCTCATCCGCCAAGCCATTTTGTACGCCGATTAATTCCAAACTTCCGCCACCCAAATCGCCAACCACACCGCTTGCACTGGCAACCGATGAGGCCACACCTTGCGCGGCTGCGCGCGCCTCGTCCTCGCCACTTAAAATATCGATTTTAATTCCGTGGCGATCTTCCAAACGCCTAACAAAATCTTTACCATCCGCCGCATCACGCACTGCTGCTGTTGCGAATAAATATAAATTTTTCACGCTACTTAGTTCACATAATTTTACGAACCGCGCAATGGCGCTCTCTGTCTGCGCTACAGCTGCTTTATCGAGCATTCCTCCTTCACGCAAACCTCGCGCTAAACCACAAAGAATTTTCTCGTTCACAATCGGATGCGGCGCGCGGCGCAAACCATCATACATGACCAACCGCACTGAATTAGATCCTATATCAACAACAGCTATTGGCTTTAAAGACGCAGGCATTTTTAAACTCGAATATGTATGTAGGAAAAAATAATATTTAACGAAGCAGAATTTTTTGCAAAAAATTATTTGTGATAACGCTGCTGTTTTTTGATTTTAGAATCATTTTCATGCAGAGCTTTTCCTCGCCCTGAAAGGCTAGGATTTGTCATGAAAAAATGATGCGCTGAAAACGCATCTTCAGCAGCAACAACGCGTTTGTATTTTCCATCCGATTGCATGTTCCAACTATTTTTTTCGTCTTTGATATTAGCGCTCATAATCCGCCCCAATATCTGCTCATGCACAGTTGGATTATTAATTGGCGTCATGATTTCCATACGACGATCAAAATTGCGCGTCATCCAATCAGCTGATGCAATAAAAACTTTCGCTTGCGTTGAAGGCAAGCCATGCCCCGCACCAAAGCAAAAAATTCGCGTATGTTCTAAAAATCTACCAATAATACTTTTCACCCGAATACGTTCGGAGAAGCCTGGAATGCCAGGCCTTAAGCCACACACACCGCGCACGATTAAATCAATTTCCACCCCCGCCTGCGATGCTAAATAAAGCAAATCAATGGTTTCAGAATCAATCAATGCATTCATTTTCGCCCAAATTTGTGCAGGCCTTCCCGCTTTCGCATGTTCAATTTCATCCTGAATTAATTTTTGTACCGTCTCGCGCAAATTCAGTGGCGCAATTACTAGCTTTTCGAAATTTTCTGGCGGCGAATATCCCGTCAAAAAATTAAACACATATGATGCATCTCTGGCCAAAGCTGCATCGCAAGTAAAGAAAGAAAGATCAGTATAAACCTTGGCGGTAAGCGGGTGATAATTCCCCGTACCAATGTGAATATAAGGCTTTAAGCCGCTGCCCTCGCGCCGCAAAACTAATGATAATTTTGCATGTGTTTTTAAATCGACAAAACCATAAACAACTTGTGCGCCTACGCGCTCCAAATCACGCGCCCAGCGAATATTTTTTTCCTCATCAAATCGCGCTTTTAACTCAACCACTGCAACAACCGATTTGCCTGCCTCTGCTGCTTCTATCAACGCCTGAACAATCGGAGAATCATTACTTGTGCGATAAAGCGTTTGCTTAATCGCAACCACATCAGGATCTCGCGCTGCTTGCTGCAAGAACCGCACCACCACATCAAAACTTTCATACGGGTGATGAACAACAATATCTTTCGCCGCAATTGCTGCAAAACAATCACCACCATAATCATTTATGCGCTCAGGAAAGCGCTCAACATAAGGCTGAAACTTAAGATCAGGCCGCTCTGCTGCATTATAGAGCTCGACCATCCCCGACATATCAATGATGCTGTTATTATCTAATGATTCAACATCCTCACGCTCGACATCAAGTTCACCAATAACAAATTCAAGCAAATCTTGCGGCATATTTGCAGAATGTGTCAGCCGAATCACGCTACCCAAGCGCCGCTGCTTCACCGCGCGCTCAAAATTATGCACCAAATTTGGCGCGTCTTCTTCGATATCTAAATCGCTATCGCGCGTAATTCTGACCACACCCGCGCAAGTAACTTCAGCATTAGGAAATAAATGATTCAAAAAAAGCTCAATAACATCTTCAAGCAAAATAAATGAATAATGACGAGCCTGCGCCGAAGGCAGGCGAACAAAGCGTTCCAGCGTGTTTGGAATACGAATAATTGCACGCCGAATCTCGCTTTGCGGAGCTCTAACTTTTACCACCATCGCCATGCCTAAATTCGGCAAAAACGGAAATGGATGCGCTGGATCAATCGCAATTGGTGATAACACTGGAAATAAATTCGCAACAAAATGACGCTCTAACCAGCTTTTTTCTTTCTTGCTCAGCTGCTTTGGATCGGCGACTGAAATGCCCTCTTTTTCAAGCTCCTCGCGCAGATTTTGCCAGCTCTCAATCTGTCCAGAAATCAATATTTCTGTCTGCCGATAAATATGCTGCAATTGCTCGCGCGGAGTCAGGCCATCTTTGCTGATATGCACCAAACCATCGCGTACCATTTCTTTCAGCCGCGCCACACGCACCATAAAAAATTCGTCGAGATTGCTGCTAGAAATCGATAAGAATTTCACCCGCTCAAGCACAGGGTAAGCCTTATCATTAGCCGCTTCTAAAACACGAGTGTTAAACTCAAGCCATGATAATTCGCGATTAATAAAACGATCACTGGGACGATCAAAAAAACCTATAGTATCTGGAATATTTTTTGTGTGATTCATAAAATTTCGACCGTATTAAAATATTTTCGCAACTGCTCGCATAAGTTATAGTTAAAATCCTCTCAACAAAAACATATTTCTACCGCAAGAAACTGGAGAAAAAATGCGCCGCCTTTATTTACTTCGCCATGCAAAATCCGATTATCCTCCAGGCATTGAAGATCGCGCCCGTCCACTAAATGCGCGCGGCCGCAATGCCTGCATAAAAATTGGCACTTGGCTTCGCACACAAACTAAGGCAGAGAAAATTTTTTGCTCTCCTGCAACACGCACACAAGAAACTTGGCAAAGAGTTTCTGCGCAAGCAAATTGGCAGAGCGATTTTGTTGTTTTGGAAAAACTATATCTCGCAACCGCAGGAGAATTATTCACCACGATTCAGAAAATCCCTGATGAAATCTCATCAGCAATGATCATCGCACACGCACCAGGAATCGCACAGCTTGCAAGCGTAATCAGCGCACCAAACAGCAACAGCGAATTATATTTTTCTCTACGCAGTCATTACCCAACTGCTGGTCTGGCGGCTTTTGATTTACCTATAGATTCATGGGCAACGCTGCAACCTGAAATGGCGCATATTTTAGCCTGGATTACACCAAAGCTACTCACGGAATAGCTCTTTTATTTAGCAGAAATATTTAGACTTGTTTTATTTTTTATAGTCATGTATTTCCTGCATGCGCACAGTCAAAGATTGCGTAGCAAAAAAATAAATACGACCAGATTTTTAAAGCAGCTTCTTTCCATAAAACAAGGAAAACAGCAGGCTTAAAAGCAGCGCCACAATAGCATTTCATATTTTTAACATGAGCAGCGCCGCACAAAAAACCTAATGTTTTTATCTTTTATGCGAATGAAATCGCTTAAATAATCTAGCCCGATCTCTCTCAAAAACAGGATACATCATGCCACGCGGAGGCTCTCGCAGAGGCGCAGGTAGGCGCAAAGGCAGCGGAAGAAATAGCGAAAAAACTCTTTTGATGCCCATACCACTTAGTCTTGCAACGCAGGTATTAACTTACATTGATGGCAGCGGCTATAAACTACCGCTTTATAGCTCAGGTGTTTCAGCAGGAACGCCCCTTCCAGGTGACGACCATGTGGAAGCCATGATCGATCTGAATCAGTATTTATTGCCCGATCCAAACGATTATTTTCTCGTGCGCGCCCTTGGCGATTCAATGAAAGGAGCAGGAATTTCTCACGGCGATTTGCTTGTCGTTTGTCGTGCAATAGCAGCCCGCCATGATCACATCGTCATCGCCTCTGTCGAAGGCCATCTAACCGTTAAACGTCTCTACAAAAAAAACAAAAGCACTATGTTGATGCCAGAAAACCCTGAATTCAAGCCGATTGATGTTTCTGACGCTGATGACATTTACATCTGGGGCGTCGTTACTGTTATTTTGCATCCGCTTATGCGTTGGTAGAAAAATAGGCACGCAAAAATGGCAAGGTGATATTTTTCCTCTCCCGCAGAGCCGCTGCATCAAGGCTTGAGACCAGCGGCGCTATCGCAGCAAAACTACGCTCCACACGCTTCAGCAGATACTCGATAATCTCTGCTGAAACACGCAGCTGCCTGTTACTAAATTCTTTGGCAAGCAACATCGCCAGCAGCTCATCATCAGGTTGATGAAGCTTGATTGCGGGCAAAGCCAAAAGGCGCGAACGCAAATCCAGCAAACGAAAATTTAACTCCGCCGGCGGACAAAACGCCGTCAATAAAACATGACCACCCGCTGCAACTACATGATTAAAAACATGCAAAACTGCTTCTTCATTTTTCTGCAGCAATTTATCAACATCGTCCAAAACAACAGCAGTAGGAATATGCACAGGAAAATTATCAATCTGCTCAGAATCCAGCCAAAATGCCTGACTGCGAGCCTGCCACACTACCGCCAAATGTGTTTTTCCGCTCGCTTCTGGACCGTATAAAAACAAACCCTGCTGCGACCATTCTGGCCAACGCTGCACAAAATCATATGCCTCGCTATTTGCAGTGGAGGGAAGAAAATTTACAACATCATAGCCAGCAATACGCGGCAATATTAATGGCAGAGGTTCCGACACGAAAAAACCATTTCATAAAATTACATTTCTATAGAGCCAGCAGTTCAAAATTTTTATCTGCAAGTTATATTTTTGCAAATCAACCAGCGCTGTTTTTTACTCAGAAGATTGAATGCCGCGATAAAGCGAGCTCTCCAAATAGCGCGCCACCAGAAACCGCAGCAAAACACCAAGAACCGCCGTTATCGGTACCGCCAGTAAAATTCCTACAACACCAAATAAAGCTGCACCAGATAGCATTCCAAAAATCACCCAAACTGGATGCAAACCAACACGATCTCCAATCAATTTTGGTGTAATAAAATTTCCCTCAAGAAATTGCCCTACTGCAAAAACTCCTGCAATCATCAGCAAATGATCGGCATCGCCAAACTGAACAAAGCCAAGAATCATGGCAATCACAAAACCAACCAAAACTCCGACAAATGGAACGAAACTAAATAATCCCGACAGCAACCCGATCAAGAAACCAAACTTCAAACCCACCAACGACAAAGCCGCGCCATAAAAGACTCCCAGCAACAAGCAAACATTCGTCTGGCCACGAATATATCCCGCCAAAGTTTGATCAATCAATCGACATTGCTCCCGAATTACTTCCGCATGTAGCGGCGGCAACCATGAAGAAATTTTCTTCAACAAGCGATTCCAGTCGCGCAAAATATAGAAAGTTACAATCGGCGTCAGCACCAGCAGTGAAATAATATTTAACACCGCAAAGCCCGAGCTCCACATCTCGATTGCAAAATTTGAGATAAAGCCCAAAATCTTAGTAGAAGCGCCACCAATAGCGCTTTGTACTTCACTTGCAGCTTCAGGAGAAAAACGCGAAATGTTATTTTGTAACGTAGGCAAATAATTTTCGCTCAGTGTTTTTACATAACCAGGTAAAATTTCCAGCAGATGCAGCATTTGTTTATAAAGTAACGGTAATAAAGTTATACATATGCCTGCTACAATCGTAAAAAATATTGCGCAAATACTTATCGTCGCCAACGCGCGTGAACGCAAAAATTTTTCTAAATAATTGGCTGGCGGATTAAGAAAATACGCAACGATAAACGCCACAACAAAAGGCAATAAAATTTTATTTATCAAGATCAGAAAACCTATGAACAGAGCGCCCAAAGCCGACCACATAAGACTGTTATAATATTGCGAACGCCGCATTTTATTTTCTCTCTAAAAATTATTACGCAACAAATTAGTTTTATTTAAAATTAATGCGTAAGCGACCAACCATTCGCATTCTGACTAAACACCAAACCTTGCGCCGCCAATACTGCAGAAATTTGTTCAGGCGGCTGCAAACAAAACCAATCCATATCGATCCAACGCGTTGAAATCTGCCGCACACGCACGCTCTGAATTGCTGGAATCGCCGCCAGTTTTTTTTGCAAATCTTGCCAATCTTCTAATGAAGAAATTTCTGCCACCACGTTTAATTCCGTCAATCCATAACTTGTCTCAGCCTGCGCATAACGCGGCCATTCTTGCTCTATCATTCCTGCTAATCTAAGCGGCAAATCGCGCTCTTCTCCTTCAATTTGAGCGATCACACGCGGTGGCGCTGCAGTTAAAATTGTTGCAACCGCTCGATCTTTTTGCGCAGGTTTTTTCTCTAGCTGCAACAAAACAACCGCACCTGCATCATAACGATGCATCCAATCTGCAAGAATTTTTTGTGTCGCTGAATTCATTGGTGACTCAAGAATTTTTTCAACCGCCACCGCTTCAACATCACGCAAATCTCCAAGCGGAACCACCCAATTTAAATTGGCCGCTGGACGCTGATGCTGCCACAGCTTGCGCCACAAATGCTCTTCCCAAAGTAAATTTTTTCCCGCAACCGATGTCACCGGAACCAACAATAATTTATCCGCGTTACGCACCGAATAAGGAATTTGCTGCTCATCCAACCAACGTGTTGTTCCAACCGAATCAAAGGTGAAAGAAATAGAAGCGCGGTAACGTGCGCCTGTAATTTTCTCATCTTTAATATCCATAGATTGCACTAAACTGCTAATTTTTGCCGCATCTGGTAGCGCAGGCATTGACGTACCAGGCACAATAAAGCGCTGCAAAAGCAACGAAAAAGCCTGCGCCTCGCCATCAGCAACCGCTTTATCCCGCGCACTAGTTGCGGAAGAAGAAACCACATCAGCCTTAACATCCTCAACCGTAAAAGCATTGCGCGCCCAGCTTTGCTGCGGAACAAAACTCATTAACACGAACAAAACCAGTGCCATATTCTGCATCTGGTTTACAAAAATATTACGTTTTTTTAACTGCATAAAAAGGTTGAATCCATTGCTTTATTTGGGTTTCAAGCTATAAGTCGCTTCGTTAATACCATTCGAGCTTTTTAAGCATGAGGAGAAGCTGCGAGTTCTTAAAGAAAAGAATATATAGCGAAGTAATTTTTCAAAAACGAGAAAATCATGACCAGCCTTTCTTATCAGCAAGCAGGTGTTAGCATTGATGCTGGCAATGCTTTAGTTGACCGCATAAAACCAGCCGCAGCAAAAACCAAACGCACTGGCAGTATGAGCGGGCTTGGTGGCTTCGGCGCATTGTTTGATCTCAAAGCCTGCGGCTATCACGATCCAATTTTAGTGTCATCAAATGATGGCGTCGGCACCAAGCTGCATCTTGCTTTTGCCTGCGATTCGCACCTAACAATTGGCATCGATTTAGTGGCAATGTGCGTAAATGATCTGCTCGCACAAGGCGCAGAACCAATGTTTTTTCTTGATTATTTTGCCACTTCAAAACTTGATGTTGCGCGCGCCTCACAAGTAATTGAAGGAATCGCCAATGGCTGCTTAGAAGCAAATACAGCGCTAATTGGCGGCGAAACGGCAGAAATGCCAGGCCTCTATGCAAGCGGTCATTATGATCTCGCTGGCTTTGTGGTTGGCGCAGTTGAGCGCGAAAATCTTTTGCCGAGCAAAAATATTGCTGCAGGCGATGTTGCAATTGCAATTGCTTCATCTGGAGTTCACTCAAACGGTTTTTCGCTTGTGCGAAAAATCATCGAAGTTAACAATTTTTCACTGACTGATGCAGCTCCTTTTGCAGCAGCAAAAACCTTGGGCGAAGCTTTGCTTACACCAACACGCATTTATGTAAAATCTCTTCTTCCTCTCATTAAAACTGGCCAAATAAAAGGCCTAGCGCACATCACAGGCGGCGGCCTCGTTGAAAATCCACCGCGAATTTTTCCAGAAAATCTTGCACTGCATCTCGATCTTGGCAAAAGCACAATTCCAGCTGTTTTTTCTTGGCTGCAAAAATCAGGAAATATCGAGACGCGCGAAATGTTACGCACCTTCAATTGCGGTATTGGCATGTTAATTTTTGTAGCAGAAGCTGAAGCAGAGAACACTCTCGCCTGCTTACAAAACTGCGGAGAAAAAGCCTGGATTGCTGGCAATCTGCGCGGACGCGAAAATTCCGACTCAGTGTTATTTTATAACGAAAAGGAATTCTTTAATGTCGCGTAAAAAAATTGCCGTATTAATTTCTGGCAATGGATCAAATCTTCAGGCTTTGATTGATTCTTGCTCTGACAAAAATTTTCCTGCTGAAATTATTTTGGTACTTTCTAACAAATCCTCTGCCTATGGCTTAGAGCGTGCAAAAAACGCAGGAATAAAAACTGCTGTTCTATCGCATCAAGATTTTAAATCACGCGAAGAATATGACCGCGCCATGGATGCTGAAATCAGAAAATCTGGCGCTGAAATAATTTGCATGGCTGGCTTTATGCGCCTGCTCTCGCCCTGGTTTGTTGAAACTTGGCATAATCGTTTGCTGAATATTCACCCTTCTCTTTTGCCCGCTTTCAAAGGCTTACACGCGCAACGCCAAGCGCTGGAGGCAAAAGTTTTAATAGCTGGCTGCACTGTGCATTTAGTACGCGCCGCCATGGATGAAGGGCCGATTCTTGCACAAGCCGCTGTTCCTGTTTTTGCAGATGACAGCGAAGAATCTCTCACCAATCGCATATTAGAACAAGAGCATCTCTGCTACAGCCTGGCGCTAAAACGCCTTATCTCCGCTGATTTTTCCATCGCAAATGAAATCATAAACTTCAGCATAAAACCTGAAAAACCAACTGCAAAAAACCTGTTCTACACGCGTTAGATTTTTCAGCGATATCTTTTTATCAACCCAAAAAACATTGGAACTAAGCCGAGAAAAATATAAGCCTACAAAGATGTTTTGGCCTTATATATCTTCTGTGCTCTATTTGCGAACGCATCAATCATTTGCTGATAGGCTTTGTTAAAAGCAGGCGTCGCAACCGCTTGCAAAAGCGCCGAACGCAGCTCGAAATCAATATCGAATTCTACGCGCACCCCTTCTCTCACGCTGGTAAATTTCCAACCATTATAGAGATGCTTAAACGGACCTTGCACCAGCTCAACCGTAATTTCCAAAGCGGCGCGATCCAAGGTAACGCGCGAGGTATAGCGCTCGATGAAAGCTTTAAAATTTATCACTAATTCTGCAATCAAAATTTTCTCACTCTCGCGCGCGAGAATTTTCGCACCCTTGCACCAGGGCAAAAACTCAGGATAGCTTTCAATATCCGCAGCCAAATCAAATAGCTGATCTGGGGTATAGGGTAAAATTTGTTCATGCGAAAATCTAGGCATAGAATTTATTTCCTAGATTGTATTTCTGCCTGACGATTAGCTTTCAATTCCGCAAATGCAGCACTCGCATGATAAGACGAGCGCGTCAAAGGCGAGGAAGCAATTTGCAAAAATCCCTTCGCTTTGCCAAGCCGCGCGTAAAATGTAAATTCATCTGGCTCAACATAACGCGCAACTGGGGCATGACGCGGCGTTGGCTGCAGATACTGACCAATCGTCATAAAATCAACTTTAGCCGCACGAAAATCATCCATAACCTGCACGACCTCGGCTTTTTCTTCTCCTAATCCAACCATAATTCCAGATTTTGTAAAGATGGAAGGATCGCGCTCTTTTACTTTCGCCAGCAACTGCAGTGAATGAAAATAGCGCGCACCTGGACGAATGCGCGGATAAAGAGCAGGAACGGTCTCAACATTGTGATTAAAAACATCAGGCTTAGCATCAATGACACTCTCGAGCGCACCAGGCTTGCGCATAAAATCTGGTGTAAGAATTTCAATCGTCGTTGTCGGAGATTGCGCCCGCAAAGCTTCTATACATCTGATAAACTGCGACGCACCGCCATCATCAAGATCATCACGATCAACAGAAGTAATAACCACATGCGTAAGCCCAAGCTTAGCAACAGCCTCAGCCAAATGAAGCGGCTCTTTTTCATCAACAGAATTAGGAACACCAGTTTTGATATTGCAAAACGCACATGCGCGCGTGCAAGTATCGCCAAGAATCATGAAGGTTGCATGTTTCTGCTTCCAACATTCACCGATATTTGGACAGGCCGCTTCTTCACAAACTGTATGCAATTTTAAATCGCGCATTAAATCGCGCGTTTGCATATATTCTGCCGATTGCGGCGCTCTAACACGAATCCAATCTGGCTTCGCAAGCGCTACATTTTGTGAGGAAGATAATGTTTCGACCATGCCAAATCTGCATATAAAGTTGCTTGCAACCGCAAGTGCGAAAGCACCTGCAACGCAATTTCATAAAGCTATATACGACACCATTCCATAGTTGAAACTATGAAAATGGTATAAAGTAACAATTCAAGCGTCGCTCTCTACACATTCTGCAAAAAAACATTTATCCACAAAAACTTCTAAGCAGAAATAACCGCCCGCGGATCAGCATCTTTTTTTGCCTCACCCTCTTTTGCAGCAGAGCCTTCTTCCGCTTGATTATCGCCCGCCATCACACGTACTAATGAAAGCAACCTGCGACGCAACAAAGGATCAGAAACCGCACCAAATGCGCGCAACAAAGCCATCGCATCAGTATCAAGCGAGATATCACTTAAATGACCAGAATAATTCCCACGTCGCAGCGCACCTAATTCAGACGGACAATCTTGGAAAAAATAATCAACACCAACATCAAGCACCAAAGAAAATTCATACAAACGGCTGCTGCCAACACGATTAGCACCGCGCTCATATTTTTGAATTTGCTGAAAAGTTACGCCAACAGCGCGACCCAAATCTTCCTGGCTCATCCTTAAAATTGTGCGACGTGCACGCAGGCGTCGCCCAACGCATATATCAACTGGATGTGGTTCAGAGATTGCTACTTGCTCGCTCATATTGTTTTCCTTGTTAAAAAGTTTAACCCACGCCGCCATGGCTGGCAACCAGAGGTTTAAAATTGATTATTTTACAGCTGCTTAGAATAAGCAGACATATAATTGTTGCAAGTAAAAAATTAAAGATATTTTTTACTTTATGCCTATTTCAGTTCAGAAACTCAGCAGAAAAATGCCTAAATTTTCTGAACATAAATGCGCCATGAATTTAAAAATACCAACCAAACTTCAGCTGACAATCTGACGTTTAGCTACTCCAATAACGATCACAAAGCAGCCAAAGAAATAAATTAAAATCAGCGCAAACGCACGCCCTATAACAGAAAATATGGTTGCTGAAGCGTCGGCTTTTGGCAGATCAACATCCAAAACCCCCGCATAATTTAACGGAAGCTTTGCAACTATTCTGCCATACGGATCAATCATTGCAGAAATGCCGATATTAGAAAGCCGCAACAGCGGCAAACCCTGCTCAACTGCGCGCATTCTTGCCATAGCAAAATGCTGATATGGCTGCAAGCTGCCTGCAAACCAACCATCATTGGTAAGATTGAGCAATAATTGCGGGCGCGCTTTTTGTCGTGCCACAATATTTTCAGGAAAAATCACTTCGAAACAAATCAGCGGGCTTATATAGCCGATACCTGCAATTGAAATGTTTTCAGGGCCAGCCCCGCGCGAGAAATCACTATCCCCGAAAGTAAGTTTTTTTATCGGCACAAAAGAGCGCAGCGGAATAAATTCACCAAATGGCACTAAATGATGTTTGTCGTAAAATTTATCGACGCCAATTTGCGGCCTAATTACAAACAAACTATTCCAGATCTTTTCTGGATTTTCCGGAAAGCGGTCGCCGCGCATCGCGCCCGTAATAAGGCTCACGGAAGGCGGCAAAGTTTCTTTAAGCATGCGCACCAAACCATCATCTGGATGCACAACATAAGGAATTGCCGCTTCTGGCCAGACAATATGCGTAATTTTTTGCCAACCTGGACGCGCAGACAAGCTCAATAAATTCTCCAGAGTGCGCTCGCGCACTTCAGGCTGCCATTTCAAAGTTTGCGCAATATTCGGCTGCACCAAGCGAAAATGCACATCAGAAACCAGCGGCGTAGGGGCTTTTGGCAAATGATTTACGCCATAGCTGAGAGAAAAAATCCACAACAATAAAATGCTTAAAACCGCCAAAATGCGCGGCCCTCGCTCTTCTCCTGGCCAATATAAAAGACGCGGAGAAACCCACAGCAACAACATCAATAACGAAAGACCATTCTCGCCAAACAATGCTGCGGTTTGCAAAATCAGCGGATGAACAGCAGCAGCATAACCAGATGAAAGCCAAGGAAAACCACCAAACAAAGAAATTCTAAGCCATTCCGCAATCCACCAGGCAAAGACAAAAGCCATCACGCGCAAAAATTTTGTCTCAACGACTTGCCAGGCAATATAGGCTGTAGCCGAGTGAAACAGAGACAATCCCGCTGCCAACAAAAAAACTGCAATCGGTACAAACAGCGCAAATTGCTCTGCATCAACCAACAAAGCATGTGCAATCCAATAAGTTCCTGCGAAGAAAAAACCGAAGAAAAACCAGAAGCTCCTTACGAAAGCTTGCTTACCCGATGTAGCCGCAAGCCAATTTGGCAAGAACAAAAACAACGCAATCATCGCAAGCGGCCACAAAAAAAACGGCGCATGCGCCAAAGTCACCACCGCGCCAAGAGCGATCAACTTCAGTGAATGAGAGAGTTTTGCTCGCATAAATAACTTATGGATTATTAGCTTTTATCGTCGCACGCACGCGTTTTATGCGCCGACTATCCGCATCCAAAACGTCAAAACGCACACCCGCCGGATGATCGACAATTGTTCCGGCCGGAGGCACAGAACCAAGCAAAGCACAAAGCAAACCGCCAATTGTATCGAAAGTGGCATCATCAGTTGCCAAAGAAATTTGCAAGGCCGACTCCAATTTTTGAATCGGCAAACGCGCTGGCATTTCCCATTGATTTTGACTCATTTTTTTCAACGAATGCGGGGATTCTGCTTCATCATGCTCGTCTTCTATTTCTCCGACAATTTCTTCGACCAAATCTTCCAGAGTCACCAAACCATCAATTCCGCCATACTCATCCAACACCAAAGCAATATGCACGCGACCGCTGCGCATGCGCGCAAACAAATCCAGAACGCGCATTGAAGATGGCACAAAAAGCGTCTGCCTCATCACATCTTGCAAAACAAAATTGCGACTACTATCCCAAAAAACGAACACATCTTTTATGTGCAAAAAGCCAATTATGTGATCTAGAGAATCACGATAAACAGGCAAGCGCGTGTGACCAGACTCAACAAATGACCTACGTATTTCCTCAAGCGGGGCATCATCAGCAACCGCGATAATGTCTGTGCGCGGAATCATTATATCAACAGCGCGCTGCTCACCAAATTGCAGCACGTTATTTATCATCGCCCGCTCTTCCGAGCGCACATGCGTGCCTTCTGGATCATGCTCATCGATTAGCTCAGCCATAGATTCCTGCAAACTTGGCTCTTTTTTTCCAAGCCGCAGCAATCGCATAAAAATCTGCCGCAAATGGCGCAAACCAGAGACTTCTGGTGAATTTTGCTGAGTAGAATAATTACGTTTTTCGTCAATATTTGGCGAAGAAGATTTCATATAAAAAAATAATCCAGTTACGGAAAAGATCTAAAAATTACAATAGCTAGGTTCTTAAAGCGGCAGGAAAATCAGATCTGCTGATATGTATAACTTTTTCGCAAAATATTCGCAACACCACTAAAAAATTTTCTCTGCCGCTCAGCTTTTATTTAAATAATCTGTAAGAATCAAAGCCTCTAAAGCCTCCATTCGCTCTGCTTCAGCAGTTTTTTTATGATCATAGCAGAGCAGATGCAACAAGCCATGAATGAGCAAATGCGCGGCATGCGCCTCAATTGCAATTTTTTTCATTTGTGCTTCCCGCACAGTAGTCTCAAGTGCAAGCGCAATATCACCGAGAAAAATTTCTGCCGAATCCCGCTTAAAACCTGCATTTGCTGGAAATGACAAAACATTTGTTGGCTTGTTTTTATTACGATATTTGCTGTTTAGATCTTCGATTTTTTTATCATCAGTTAGCAAAACTGACAAAGAAATTTTCTCCTCAAACATAGGAAAATACTGCAAAGCATGCTGCATTATCGCCCGCACTTTTTGCTTTGCTTGCGGCCAATATTTCGCCCAATCTTTTGTATCAACGCTGATAGCAATCTCTGGCTTTACTGCTTTTTTATTCTTCATAAGCTGCAACAATTTTAGCAATCAGAGGATGACGAATAATGTCGGATTTCTCAAAATTCTGTACCGCAATTTCAGGAATTTTTGCAACTCTCGTAAGCGCATCGCGCATTCCTGAGGGCACAGAACCTGGCAAATCTATTTGCGATAAATCGCCAGTAATCACCATGCGCGAACCTTCGCCTAAGCGCGTTAAAAACATTTTCATCTGCGCATTTGTAGTATTTTGTGCTTCATCCAAAATTATGTAGGAATGGCTCAAAGTGCGGCCACGCATAAAAGCAAGCGGCGCAATCTCGATTTCTTTCGACTCCAAAAGCCTGCCAACTTTTTCCACACCCATCATTTCATAAAGCGCATCGTAAATCGGTCGCATATAGGGATCGACTTTTTCTTTTAAATCACCAGGCAAAAAGCCGATTTTCTCTCCCGCTTCCAACGCTGGACGCGAAAGAATAAGCCGCTCAACCCGTCGATTTAAAAACATCGAAACACCAACTGCAACCGCAAGATAAGTCTTTCCTGTTCCTGCGGGTCCATTGCCAAAAACCATCTCGTGTTTATAAAGCGTATGGATATATTGCCGCTGATTATCCGACAAAGGACGAACATGTTTTTTAGGCGTCTTAATTAGCAATTCGTCATCAAACAGTAACTGTTCCTGCGGTAAATATCTGCCAGAAGATGGAGCCATGCGTAGGGAAGCATCAATATCGTGGCTGTTTATGGCCTCGCCATGGGCGAGCTTGTCATAGAGGCTAGAAAGCGCATATTTTGCAATCGCGATTTGCTCGGCAGCCCCCTGCAAAGCAACAGAATTGCCACGCGAACAAACGGTAATTCCTAGTTTTTGTTCAATGCGATTAAGATTGCAATCCTGCTCGCCGAAAAGAGCGGAAAGCAGGCTATTTTCCTTGAATTCAACAATATGCCATTGCTCTTTCTGCATGAATAATCTCTAGATAATACCATTCAATATTTTTAAGCTTGATGAGGAGCTGCAAGTTTCTTTTAAGCTTTAATTTGTACTAAAAAACTAAGCAGCGACAATGTAGGCGCTAAAAATATGGCATGGTATAAGTTGTAGAATTTTATCTCGATAAAACGATATACACTTGCTCAAACTAACTGCATAGCCATTCAATTCAAAGAATGACTGTTTTTTTTATGGCACAAACCAAGGGACTCACCAATGCCATTTTGTATCTCTAGCACAGTTTTTTTGCGCATAATTTTTATGTTGCTAACTCTGCTTATTGCTGAAAATGGCGGAATCTCAAATGCTTTTGCTGAGAAAAAAATCTCCATCGCAAGCGCACAAAAAAAACCAGTTCAAAAAAATATTGCCTCAGCAGAAAAGAAAAAAGCTCCTGCAACGAAAATTATTAAGCTCCGCCTTGAAGAAGGACAAACCCTGCTCTCAACCCTAAAAAAACAGGGAATAAGCGGGCAACAGGCCGATTCTGTTTTAGCCGCAATCACACCTTTTATGGAGGCAAACAGCTTACAAATAGGGCAGATTTTTACTCTAACTCTGAAAGGCGCAAAAAAGCCCATTCTTCAGCAAATTAGCATTCCGCTCTCGAGCACAAAATTATTGGTCGCCACACAAAGAACTCCGCTGCATTTTGATTCAAACATTCAGGAGCGGCGCTTAATTACACGCACACGTAACGTCGACGGCAAAATTACGATCTCCTTTTATAATTCGCTCAGCGCGGCACAATTATCACCAAAAACAATTCAAGCTCTGATTCGTCTCTATAGCTATGAAGTAGATTTTCAGCGCGATATTCAAGCTGGGGCAAAATTTCGTCTCTTGTTGCATGAAGCAGTTGATGAGCTTGGCAATGCAGTTGGCGAGTCTGTTATATTATTCACTGGGCTAGAAGTACGCGGAGAAATGCTACGTTATTACAGATTTCCTGACTCTAACGGCAATGAACGTTTCTATGATGAAGAAGGAAAAACCGTCGAAAAAGCCTTGCTTAGCACTCCGGTTGATGGCGCTAGAATCTCTTCTGGTTTTGGCAATCGCAAACATCCGATCCTGGGCTACAGCAAAATGCATAAAGGCATAGATTTCGCTGCGCCTACAGGAACGCCAATCTACGCCGCAGGCGAAGGAACCGTGCGCAAACGCGAGGCTTACGGCAATTACGGAAATTACGTTTTAATTTCTCATCATGAGGAATTATCAACCGCCTATGCGCATTTACAAAAATTTGCTCCCGATATTTATCGCGGCGGCCGCGTTCGGCAAGGGCAAATCATCGGTTATGTTGGCGAAACTGGACGCACAACTGGCCCACATCTACATTTTGAAGTGATTTTGCGCGGAACTCAGGTTGATCCGCTTTCTATTGCCAAACAACCATTGGCAGCTTTGCGAGGCATTGCGCGTGGAATTTTCATCAACCATCAGAAGGCTATCACCCGCCTAATGACAGCGAGCAAATCAACGCCCAAAAAACCTGAAAATAAGAAGAAAAAATCTGAGCCAAAATCAGAAAAAACTCCGCCGAAAAATCAGCAGAAAAAACGCAAACTTGCGTGAATAAAATATAAATTAGCAAAGCGATTTTGAGAAGCTGAGGCTTCAACTAGCAAAATAATCGACTGGTATAAGGAAAAAGCTTTTTAAGCGGCTTTTTCGGCCAAAGCCTTACGAATACGCTTCTTCAGCAGAATACCAAACGGGCTTAATGCGCGATCATTAGCGGTTAGCAGGAACGCATCAAGACCACCATTATGATCAACCCCACGCAATGTTGCGATGGTAACGCGCAAAGAAAAGCTTACACCAAGCAATTCACTCTCTATGCTAACTCTCTGCAAATTAGGCAAAAAGCGGCGATTAGCCTTGCGGTTAGAGTGAGAAACTTTGTGACCCGTTTGTGCACCTGTTCCAGTCAAATCACAGCGGCGTGTCATGGCATAATCCTTAATAAAAATAATCAAACAAGTTTTGATTCGATGGGCGTACCGCGCCCAGAGGGGGCGGGTTTCATAGAGCCATACACCAAGGCAAGTCAAGCAGAAAAACCGCCACCCACCAAATCAGCGACAAAATCACCCAACCCAACCTGACGCGAACGCTTTAGCCTTTCTGCGTGAAGAATGCTCAAAACCTTCTCCAAACTACGATCCAAAGAGTCGTTAATAATGACATAATCATATTCATTCCAATGGCTTATCTCATCGCTTGCGCGCGCCATTCGTTTAGCTATCACCTCGCTGCTATCTTGCGCCCTCGCCCGCAAGCGCCTGGCCAACTCATCCATTGAAGGAGGTAAAATAAAAATGCTTACCACGTCCTCGCGCGCGCTCATAGTCAAGCGCCTGGTTCCCTGCCAGTCGATATCGAACAACACGTCTTTGCTATCCAACAATGATTCCAAAACAAATTGCCTCGGCGTGCCGTACTGATTAGCAAAAACTTCTGCGTATTCAAAAAACTGGCCCGTTTCAACTCCCAATTCAAAATCCTCTCGCGTCACGAAAAAATAATCCCGCCCTTCTACTTCATTCGGACGCTTCGCTCGAGTAGTACAAGAAACCGACATTACCAATTGATTATCGCGCTCAAGCAACATGCGCGAAATTGTAGTTTTACCTGCACCAGATGGCGAAGAAAGCACAAGCATAAAACCGCGTCGGCGAAGAAATCTATCAGTCATAAAATTTGGATTTTTATAATTAATTAGGGAAAAAAACCATTCGCTTTAGCAGCATCAATTTCATAATTCTATGCAAGCTTTTTAAACGGAGAGCATTAAAAAGCGAAGCTATCGACGACGTAATGCTAAAAATATCTTCGCAACACCATTCCATATTTTCTAGCAGAACTAGGAAATGCAAGCCTTTTAAGCGGAGTGTACTTAAACGTACATGAGCATTAAAAAGCGAAGCATCGACGACGTAATGCTAAAAATATCTTCGCAACACCATTCCATATTTTCTAGCAGAACTAGGAAATGCAAGCCTTTTAAGCGGAGTGTACTAAAAAGTACATGAGCATTAAAAAGCGAAGCATCGACGACGTAATGCTAAAAATATGGAATGGTATTAGAAGGCATGCTGCAGCAACATATGCAAAGCCGCCCTCACCGCTTGTATACGAATTTCTGAACGAGAACCATTAAAGAAAAAATGTTTTTGTTCGGTTTGATAGAGATGGCAGGCGCTAGCTATGAAAACGGTTCCGACGGGTTTTTCGTTCATCGATTTTTCGAGCGGATCTATTGCTGGTCCGGCCACGCCTGTTATTGCGATGCTAACTTGCGCACGCGATGCAAGCAGCGCGCCTTCCGCCATAGCTAGAGCGGTTTCTGAGCTTACTGCGCCATATTTTTCAACGAATAATGTTGGCACTGTCAGCAGATCTATTTTTGCCGCGTTATTGTAAGTTATATATCCGCGCTCGAAAACTTTTGATGCGCCTGGAATTTCCGTAAGTAAGGCTGAGAGCAAACCACCCGTGCAAGATTCCGCCGTAACCAGGCGCAATTTTTTTGGTCGCAATACTTCGATTAAAGTCTGCGCACTTTCAAATAAATCTTTTGGAAAAATTATAGACTCAGTCACTGTTTAAAAGCTCCTACAGCAAAAAATAAAAACGATATATCGGCAGCAGAGAATAAAGCAGCGCATAGCTTACCGCAGCCGCAATTCCCGCTAAAATATCATCAATCATCACACCAAAACCACCTGGTATTTTTTCATCACACCAAGAAATCGGCCAAGGTTTTAGAATATCAAAAAAACGAAATAACAAAAAAATTACCAATAATTGCACAGCAGAAATTGCCGCATTAGCACCATAAAACCAATTCAGAAAAAGCGGAGCAGCAGCCGCAAGCCACTGGCCCGCAACTTCATCAATAACGATTTCGCTTGGATCTTCCTTCTGCGTTTGCCGACAATATTTATCCGCCGCAAAAATTCCCAAGATGCTGAAGAAAAATCCAAGTGCAAGATAAGCGCCGATTGTAATCAAATTAAGCGGCACAAAATACGCAAACGCCATTATCGCCGCACAAGTTACAGCACTGCCAACTGTACCAGAAACTATCGGACTGAACCCACTGCCACCCGCAGAAACTATCAGCTTTAGCAAAATCGATGGCTGTTTCATACGGGCCTTATAAATTCTTCAAATTGATAAAATCGAGCGGCGCTTAAAACGCATTTTAAAAATAGACAGTTGCTGTTGCAACAGCGCCTAATCCTTCTTTACGGCCAAAAAAACCCAAGCGCTCAGTCGTCGTGGCTTTTACACTGACGCGCTCAAACGGTAAAGCAAGTATTTGCGCTATTTTCTCCCGCATTGCTTGCCGATGCGGAGAAAATTTTGGCTCCTCGCCCAACAAAGTTACATCGACATAATGAACTACGCCGCCTTTTTCACGCACTAAATTATTTGCATGTGAAAGAAAATGCTGCGAATCACAGCCCTTCCAGCGCATCTCATTTGGTGGAAAATGCTCGCCTATATCACCAAGACCAGCCGCAGCTAAAATTGCATCGGTCAAAGCATGCAAACCAACATCTGCATCTGAATGACCATCTAATTGCGCATTATGTGGAATATCAACTCCGCACACTCTAATGAAACTACCAGCTGCTGCTGGTTTCAAAGCATGAACATCAATCCCATTACCAACACGAATATCAGGAACGCCACTAGCTAAATTCATTTTTAAATCTTCTCGATAAGTTATTTTCTGATTTTTTCTCTCGCCTTCGATCAAAAAAATATCCTGCCCCTTTGCCTCGCAAAGGCCTGCCTCGTCTGTGTATTGATAGTTTTTATTTTCTGCGAGCAATTTTTCAAGCAGCGAAAATCTGAAACCCTGCGGCGTTTGTGCGCGACGCAAATTATTTCTCTCAACAGTGCGGAGTATTTTTTCTGGCCTACTTTGGCTGACTTCTTTGATGGTATCTTCAACCGCAATGACTGGCACAACAGCCGCATGTTTTGCCAATGCAGCGATAATTTTTTCAATCAGATTAACGCTAACAAATGGCCGCGCCGCATCATGAATAAGCACATATTCAGGATTATATTTCTGCAAAGATTTTATACCATTCGCCACAGATTCTGCGCGTGTTTCTCCGCCAAAAATCGCCGATAAAATTGGCTTGGAATTTTGCGGCAAATCAGCAATTGCCCGCTGGTAATTCTCAACATCAGAAGGATGAATTATAACGGCTATAGCATCGACAGAAGGCGCAGATATCAAGGCTCTGAGCGTATATGTTAGCATCATGTCATTGCCGATATTTTCATATTGCTTATGCATTGCCCCGCCAAAGCGAGAACCCTGCCCCGCAGCGGGAATCAAACAAATGTTTTTATAGTTTAGAAATTTTGACACTTTATTTGCGTTTTATTAGAGATTGCCTATGTTTCAACGCTCTTTATCGGCAGCTGCTGAAAAATTCCTCAAGAACCAAGAAAGCAAGAACTAAAGATGACTATTAAAATTGGCAACATAACTTTACCGCATCCAGTTATTTTAGCGCCGATGTCTGGCGTGACCGACACGCCGTTTCGCCGTTTGGTCAAGCATTTTGGTGCAGGTTTATTAGTTTCTGAAATGATCGCCAGCCGCGCGATGATTCTGCAAACACGCGAGAGCATGAAAAAGCGTGAAGTCTCTGAACACGAAGATCTAACTTCAGTTCAGCTTGCTGGTTGCGAGCCAGAAGTAATGGCGGAAGCGGCGCGCTTAAACGAATCTCTCGGCGCCAAAATTATTGATATAAATTTCGGCTGTCCTGTTAAAAAAGTTGTAAATGGTTTTGCTGGCTCGGCCTTGATGCGCGATGAAAAACTGGCCTGTAAAATCTTAGAAGCAACAGTAAAAGCTGTGAAAATTCCTGTGACTTTAAAGATGCGCATGGGCTGGGACAATGATTCACTAAACGCGCCTCGTCTCGCCAAAGCCGCAGAAGACCTAGGCATTCAGATGGTCACGATTCATGGCCGCACTCGCTGTCAAATGTATCGCGGCAATGCCAATTGGGATTTTGTGCGCAATGTAAAAGAAGCAGTGAAAATTCCTGTAATTGTAAATGGTGATATTATAACAAAAGATGATGTCTCTAATGCTCTAGCCAAATCTGGCGCTGATGGCGTGATGATTGGGCGCGGAAGCTATGGCAGACCATGGTGGATTTCCGCCATGGCACGCTTTCTAAAAACTGGTGAAAATCCAGCAGATCCAAGCCTAGAAATTCAACATCAAATTATTCAAACACATTACGAAGACATGCTCTCGCATTACGGCACTGAAACCGGAATAAAAATGGCGCGCAAGCATCTAGGTTGGTATAGCAGTGGCTTGCCACACGCCGCCGAGTTTCGTCATCACGTGAATCAATTAAGCGAGCCAAAAAAAGTTATCCAAGCTCTGAATGATTTTTTCAGCAAGCACATTTCAGCTGGGAATGAACGCGCAATTTTTCGCATTAAAGAGGGGCAATAATGCCATCAATAGCGAGCTTAGCTCATAACTACGCACGGCTTGGAACGCGCTTTTTATCTGCGCTTCAGAGCAGCTGGCCAGGCGCCTTATCGGTGCGCCGCGTTATGTTTCTTTTGCTTGGCCTCTCGGTTTTATCTGGCATTGCTACTTACCGCGCCGTCTTGCGTGAAGAATATGTAATGCTGTGGCTCAGTATCGATATTGCCCTGCTGTTAATTTTATCCGCCGTCGTTTTTATTCACGTATTACGCATGATAATTGAACGCCGCCGTGGCTTTTCTGGCGCACGTCTAATGACTAGAGTTGTAGTGATGCTTTCTCTGGTCGCGGTGATTCCAACTTTAGTGATGACTGCATTTTCAGTTTTATTTTTTACCTTTGGCGTACAAGCTTGGTTTAATGAGCGCGTAAGCAGCGCAATTGCTGCATCTGTAGCAGTGGCTGATGGTTATCTAGCTGAACATAAAAAAATTATTCAAGCTGATATTTTAGGTATCGCTAATGATCTAAACCGCGAAGCTTACCGCTTGCAACAAAGACCTGCTGCGTTTAACCAAGTTGTCAGTGTTTTAGCGAGCGTTCGCAAACTTCCAGAAGCAATAGTTTTTCAGCGTCAACCTGATGGTAGCTCCGTCATTTTAGGTCGCTCGCATCTCAGTTATGCGCTGGAATTTTTCTTGCAGGAATTAACTCCTGAAACTCTAAGCCGCGCTGAAAATGGTGAGCTTGTCACTCTCTCGCAGGAAATTAACTCTACCGACGACAGTAACGACCGCATCATTGCCTTAATTCGCCTTGATCAATTTTTTGAAACTTACCTTTTGGTTGGTCGGTTTGTTGATCCAACTATTTTAAAACATATCGAATATACACGCGGCGCCGCCAGCGATTACGACGCTCTCAAAGCGCAAAGTCGTCGCATTCAGATTATTTTCTACACGGCGTTTGTTTGCCTCGTAATTTTCATTTTATTAGCGGCAATTTGGTTTGGAACAATTCTCGCGCGCGGCCTGGTTGCTCCCGTTGAAACTTTAGTAATTGCTACAGAAAAACTCCAACGTGGCGATTGGCAAGTGCGCGTTCCCGAAGATGATGATCCAGATGAAATCGGAGTTCTCGCGCGTGCATTTAATCGAATGACGGCTGAACTTGAAGCACAGCGCCGCGAATTAGCCTTAGCTGAGCGTCGTTCGGCTTGGTCTGATGTTGCAAGAAGAATCGCGCATGAGATAAAAAACCCCCTTACTCCCATTCAATTAGCAGCAGAACGTTTGCGCCGCAAATACGCAAATCAAGTTACCGAACCAGAAATCTTCAATCGCTGCGTTGAAACCATCACACGCCATGTAGGCGACATCGGAAATATGGTTGAAGAATTTGTTGCGTTTGCGCGACTGCCTGCGCCGCAATCAGCACCAATGTCACTAGAAGAAATTATGCGTGCTGCAATTTTTTCACAACAATGCGCCTCACCAAATATAACTTTTGAAATGGGCATCATTCCTGGAGACACAAAAATCAACGGCGATGCAGGACAAATCGCACGCGCACTGGAAAATCTTCTCAAGAATGCGGTTGAAGCGATGGAAGATTCCAAAACTGCAGATGACAACAAAAAAGTTATTATCACCTGGGAACAGCTAGCCGAACATATTGTGATAACTATTGATGATATGGGTGCAGGTTTTGCTGATTCGCTAATGACGCGGGCTACCGAACCCTACATCACCACAAAAGCAAAAGGCACTGGTTTAGGGCTGGCAATTGTGCATAAAATTCTGGAAGATCACCGCGCCTCAATGCAACTGCGCAACCGCAAAGAAGGCGGCGCACGCGTAGTTTTGCGCTTCTTGCGTTTGCTGGAGAAATAATATGCAAAGCACAGAAATACTTATTGTTGATGATGAAAAAGACATTCGCGAATTAGTCGCTGAAATCTTACAAGACGAAGGTTACGGAACACGCCTAGCTGCAAGCAGCGACGAGGCTCTAAAAGCCCTCGATCAGCGCGTACCTGGGGCGGTAATTCTAGATATTTGGCTACAGGGAAGTGAATTAGATGGGCTCGGAGTTCTAGAAATTATCAAACAGCAATATCCTTTTGTTCCTGTGATTATGATCAGCGGTCATGGCACCGTAGAAACCGCAGTACAAGCCATTCGCATTGGTGCTTATGATTATGTCGAGAAGCCATTCAAAGCCGATAAATTATTATTGCTGCTCAAACGCGCGATAGAAGCTGAACGCCTGCGTCAGGAAAATCAGGAGCTCCGCCAGCGCGGCACTCCAGAAACCGAATTACTTGGCAATTCCTCAACCATTTTACATCTCCGTCACAGCATTGAAAAAGTCGCGCAAACCTCATCGCGAATTTTAATCAGCGGATCTTCTGGCTGCGGAAAAGAAGTAGTCGCACGTCAAATTCATCAGCAATCAAAACGCTCTGAAGGACCTTTTATTATTCTAAACGCCGCCAATATTTCTCCCGAAAACATGGAGAGTGAATTGCTAGGAATTCAAGGTGGAATTGCAAGCGAAGGCCGTGTCATCGGTGTTTTGGAACGCGCACATAAAGGAACGCTCTTCATCGATGAAATTGCTGATATGCCCGCAGCTGTACAAGCACGCTTCCTTCGCATTCTCCAGGAACAAAGCTTCATGCGCGTTGGCGGACAAACTCCTGTAAATATCGATGTTCGTGTGATTGCGGCAACCGCAAAAAATCTCAATCACGAAATTGAAGCAGGAAGATTCCGCGAAGATTTATATTACCGCTTAAACGTGGTTCCACTGCGCGTTCCCGCACTAACGGAGCGCCGCGAAGACATCGCTATTCTCGCTCGTTATTTTATTCAGCGCTGCGCTTCTTTGCTTGGCGTTGCGCCGCGCCCATTATCTGATGACACCATCGCCGTATTTGAAAGCTGTGAATGGCCAGGCAATGTGCGGCAATTACGCAATGTCATTGAATGGCTGCTGATTATGGCTCCAGGCGAGCAAAACAGCCCCATTCGCGCAGCAATGCTGCCTCCTGATTTAGTCGCAGGAAATGCCGCTCTTTCTCGTCCAGAAACTAACAACGACATGATGGGACTGCCTTTGCGCGGCGCACGCGAATTATTCGAGAAGCAATATTTGCTCGCACAAATTTCCAGATTCAGCGGCAACATCTCAAAAACTGCACAATTCGTTGGTATGGAGCGCTCCGCCCTGCACCGCAAACTCAAGCTCTTAGGCATTCATTCTGAAGAAGAATAATTTTTAGCGCGCTTAAAAACGCAGCAGCGACGAATTCAGGGTGAAAATATGGCTCAGAATACCATTCCATATTTTTAATCATGACTAGGAAATGCAAGGCTTTTAAAGCGGAGT
>JBIKYU010000060.1:0-8453 GCA_044355085.1 Rickettsiales bacterium
CTTACGCACAGAAGCATGGATTGCTCATTACAACGAAGAGCGGCCGCATGAATCACTGGGCAATAAGAGCCCAAAAAATTTCGCCGAGCATAGGAATGGGGCATGCTCCATTCCTATGCTCACAACACCAACCGATAATCTATCTAGTTTCAATTGGTACTAATTTGGGGTGGTTGACACTGGCTATATTCTTAGCAATATCACTCTTGATGCGCAGCAAACTTTCCGAAATAGCAGCAAGCGCCATGGTTCTATCGTCAAAAGGCAGATATGTGAGATCAATATCAACGGATAATCTCGGCATTTCCCAGATAAACATATTGATGGCCGTACCACCTTTCATGGCGAAGCATTTCTCCTTCGCCACATACGGCAAAACATCAAGCAATAGCGCTACTTGGGCTTTGTATTGCGGCTTTATCATAAAGCATGCAGTTCTTTCGGAAGGGTGAGTTGATATTTGGAATCGTAGATGCCAGATTTTACGAGGCTGCGCTTGCCGATTCCAAGATCAATTTTTTTTACATCAATGAAAGAAAGCCAATCGTGCTTGGTTTTTTCCGCTAAGTAAAAAAATAAGCGCTTCACTTTTACGGAAGCGCAATGTTCCAGCAATTCTTGCAACAAATCAGGTCGCAGCCCAGCTAAACCTTCTAAAAGATGGAAGCACTCAACAATATCGACTTGCTTAGGAGCGAGATAAAGAGCCTCCAGTACTGCACGCTCTAGGGAAGAAATGCCAACACTGAACGTTTTATCTTCATAGGAGGTGAGCCCCAAAGATTCTGGCAAAAATCCAGTGCGATGGAAGGTTATTTTTTCTTCCCACGCATAGTCTTTAAACCATTTGGGCGGCCATATTTGTGGAGGGCCAAAGAGCTGTATTTCTTCTTTAAACCGAACGTAATGACCAGCGCCCTGCAAAATAATTGCCGTTAATCCCCCCACATGGATCGGGAGATGCAGTTGGGTTTGCAATGCATAAAAACCGCCCTTCCAGCCAATCTGCCCCCCCGCCCTCTTAAACGCACCAACCCCTATTGCTTCAATCCAACCGCTTTTTTGATATTGAAATTGCAGTTGCCTCGATACCTTTTGCTGTTCTAGCCAGCGCGTAGTGGCTGCTGTACCTTGCGGCCAAGCTTGTAGAAGTTGGTTTATAATTGTGTGATTATGTATATTCATTATTTACCTACATCAATAAATATAAACACTTTTATCATGAAGAAGTCTTTATGGCTATCCTAAATATAGCCTCCGTTGCCCGCTCAACTGAGGCGCGCACAGGGGCAATATTTAACCGCTCACAAACCGCGGTTGCTTGGTTACTCTTATGACCCAAGCTTTTTCCTATAATCGCAGTTGTTGCGCCAGTGGCGGCTTGCCCACTTCCAAAGGCCCGTATGAATTTTCATACAACCTGGAAAAACAAAAAGAACAGCAGAAAACTCTACTTTAAATTAGTACTGAGTTTGCGGGCTGGACGCTGAATACAAAGGGACCGTTAAACTGATTGTGTCTGGTTTTTGAAGAATTTGAAGTTTGTATCAACCACCATAAAAAACAAAATATCATTTGCTTTTACTACTCTGAAAATATTACCTTCAGCCTTCAAAAAAGACCTTCATTTCTTAAGCATTTTAAGACAGAGCAAAAAATCAATGAGCGCTTCAAGTAGAACCATCTGCGATGAACTCGAATATCTAACAGACGAATCACACGGGGATAGCGTTAGCATCAGCGAAATCTTACACAGGCTGCGTGAGCGCGGCTTTGGCATGTTAATGTTATTTTTTGTACTGCCAAATTGCGTGCCAATTCCAGTGCCACCAGGAACCTCAACAATTTTATCGGTTCCGCTTTTGTTTCTTACTCTGCAAATGGTGCGCGGCAGAAGCCAGCCATGGGTACCAGAGAAAATTGCAAAAAAACGCATAAAAATGAATTATTTGCGCGCTGTTGTGAAGCGCATTTTACCACCGCTTCGCATGGTACAAAAATTAGTAAAGCCACGCTTTGCAGTTGCTGCTTCCAAAAACGGTGAAAGATTCGTTGGTTTTTGCTGGCTGCTTTTTGCCATCTCAATTGCTATTCCGCTACCAATGACAAATTTTCTGCCAGGCATGGGAATCCTAATCAGCGCCTTTGGTTTAATCGGCCGCGATGGTTATATTATGTGCCTAGGATTGCTGGTTGGAATCTTCGGATTATGCGTAACAACAGGAGTTCTGCTCCTCGGCGCCACCGCAATTAAAGGCATGATTTCTTGGTTGATTTAAAATAAATCGCCACAAAAATTTGCTGTTCTTCGTGCAAACTGATGCGGAATTTAAAAAATTCTCTCAGACTCACCAAAAAGCAAAAGGCTTTTTCACACGAACCGAACAACAAAAAACCAGCCTTCCAAAACAACAAAACCCTACTCGTAATTAAGCAAAAATAGCGGACATTAAAGCGGACATATTGGCGGACAAACGCGCCATTGCTATATTGATATCATCATGATATACAATGCATATTCACTTTTTATTACCCTCTATAATAGCGGTCATTTTATGACATCAAATAGAAATGAAGATGTTGCAATGATGGAGCCGTTGGTGCTGAGCGGTCGCGCGCCAAGACGGGGAGAGATTGCCGATCTTGCCATCGATCTTGCCCAAAAATCCGCCAGCCTTAAACACAGCATTCCTGCGAGCATGCTTCACTCGCTTGCAGGGCTCGTGCGCTCGATGAATTGCTATTATAGCAATCTGATAGAGGGGCATGACACGCACCCAATTGATATTGAGCGCGCACTGAATAACGACTTCACACGAGATACAAAAAAGCGCGATCTGCAACTGGAAGCCAAGGCGCATATAGCTGTGCAGGAATGGATTGATGCAGGCGGACTTGGCAACGATTTATTTAGCACAGAAACCCTTTGCGCCATACACCGCCGCTTTTATGAAAATGTACCAGATTCATTGCATTGGGTGACTAACCCCGAAACAGGCGAGAAATTGCGCGTTATTGGCGGCTCTTTGCGAGAGGTAAATGTTGCCGTTGGCAGACATATCGCCATCAGCCCCGAAGCATTACCATACTTCCTTGCGCGCTATGCAGAGGCTTTTTCAAGGCTGGGCAAGTCGGAAATGATTATGGCTTCCGCCGCCGCACATCACCGCATGGCATGGATTCACCCATTTGCCGATGGCAATGGCCGCGTTATGCGCCTGCAATCGCATGCGCTTTTTCTACATACACTAAACACGGGCGCGGTGTGGTCGGTCGCGCGCGGCTTAGCTCGCAGCGTTCAGGAATATAAAAGCCATATGGCGAACTGCGATCTTCCACGCCGCAATGACCTTGATGGCCGCGGCAGTCTCAGTGAAGAAGCGTTATCGGCGTTTACAGAATATTTCCTGCAAACCTGCATCGATCAGGTTAGCTTCATGGCAAGCCTCATTCAGCCTGACAGATTGCGCGCACGCATTCAGCTATGGGCAGAAGAGGAAATGCGTGTAGGTACTTTGCCTACGAAATCTGGACTGGTGCTGGATGCTATTCTTTATCGCGGCGAAATACCGCGCAACGAGATTGCTCAACTAGTGGGCACAGGCGAGCGGCAAGCACGAAGGATTGTAGCAGAGCTAGCCAAGCATAACGTCATCACCGCCGAAAGCGTTCGCGCACCGATTCGCTTGGCATTCCCTGCCACACTTGCACACCGCTGGATGCCAGGGTTATTCCCTGAAAAAACGAGCTGAGAAATAAATGAAATCGATGAATCTACAAAATCTCATTTTTTCAGAACAATTTCGGCAAGAGCTGCGCGCGGAGTGATAATCTGCAGCGCTCCAATCGGATTAAGGCAAAGTAAGTCTTCGTCTCCGCTTACCAAACGCGTTAAATTTGCAGCCAGAGCTGCATGCACGAATATATCGTCCGCATGAATCACTGGGCAATAAGAGCCCAAAAATTTGCGCCGCGCGTCTGATTTATTATATTGCCTGACTTTGATCACTCCTTCTTCCTCGCCACATTTAGAATGTTCAGGCTTTTATCTTCTATAAAGCAATTGCCATACAGATCATATTGAGCAACGCTTTCAAATCCTGTTTGTACCAGCATTTCTTTTAGCTCATCTGCCGTGTAAATTTGAAGGCTGAAGCTATTGGTATAAATCTCTGGCTCATGAGCTTCTTTTGAGATTGTGTAATGATCATGCGAGGTTAGCAATCTATAATTCACGCATATCACCGTCGATAAAATCAATATCCAGATCAAATTCCTTAGCTTTCCTGCGCGCCTGTTCAAGCAGTGCTGGCGAGAAATCTGAACCTTTTACCTTATAGCCTCGCTCGTGCAGATAAAACACCTGAGAACCTGTACCGCAGGTCATATCCAGAACAGTTTTCACCTTCTGTTCTTTAAGCAATCGCTCAACTACAGCATTCTTTGCATCTGTTTCCTCAGATACATTATGCGCGTCAAAATATTCAGGCATTTGCTGGTATTCTAAAGGAAGGCCAAGATTTTCTGGTTTTTTATTCATGAACTTCGCCCCATTTGATGGACAGATTTTTTATTTAATTAAGAGCTCTTAATTGTTTGTCCAGTTTCAGGGGCGCAGCTCACACAGCATCTTCCTGAAAAAGAATTACGCAAGATGTGGAGCAAAAAACAGAAGCAAAATCACGCCAAAAACGGATAATCCGTATAGCCTTTTTCAGCGCCGCCATAAAAAGTTGCGCGGTTATATTTATTTAGTTCTGCGCCGAGTTTTATGCGCTCGGGCAAATCTGGATTTGCGATATATAAGCGGCCAAATGCCACTGCATCAACCTTGCCAGTTGCAACGGAAAGCTTTGCATTTTCTGGTGTATATCCTCCCGCAGAAATGAAAACTCCGCTAAATTTTGCGCGGAAAAGATCCGCAGTGCAAGGCGCATCAGAAGCAAAATCATCATTACCACCTGCACTAGTTGCGCGCGGCTCTATCACATGTAAATAGCCAATTTGGCGATGATTTAATTCTTCAATCACATAAGAAAATAACGCTTGCGGGTTTGAGTCGCTCATATCGCCAAAACTTCCATATGGAGAAAGACGCACACCAACGCGATTTGAACCAAAAACCTCAATTGCCGCATCAACTGCTTGCAATAAAAAACGCGCGCGATTTTCTATCGCTCCGCCGTAATTATCACTGAGTTTATTGCTGCCATCATGCAAAAATTGATCAAGCAAATATCCATTTGCTCCGTGCACTTCAACACCGTCAAACCCTGCTGTTTTAGCGTTTTCTGCTGCTGTTTTATAATCAGCAACAATCTGCTGAATTTCTACAATTTCAAGCGCGCGCGGAGTTTCATAATCAACTTGCTTCCAGTCGGCCGTGAAAGTTTTTCCGCTCGGCGCAATCGCAGAAGGCGCAACTGGCAAGCCACCATTTGGCTGATGCGAAGAATGCGAAACACGCCCAACATGCCATAATTGCAAAAATATTTTTCCATCTTTTTGATGCACAGCATCGGTTACTAATTTCCAGCCTGCAATTTGTTCTGGCGAATGAATTCCAGGAGTTGCAGGATAACCCTGCCCTTGCTGAGTAATTTGTGTTGCTTCAGAAATTATCAAGCCCGCTGTTGCGCGCTGCGCATAATATTTGGCATTTAACGCATGCGGAATATTCCCAGGCTGCAAGCTGCGCATTCTAGTAAGAGGCGCCATAACCACGCGATTTTTTAGAGTTAAATCGCCGAGTTTCAATTCATCAAATAACGTCGTCATTTTAAAATCTCCGTTGTTATAAATTATATTTTGCGTGTGATGAAAAACTTCAAACGATAAGGAAGAAGCGCAATAAACTTCAGCATGAAGGTAAATCTTTTCGGAAAATGAATTTCAAAATTTTTCGCCAACAGACCTTTTGCGATCTCCCTCGCTGCCAGCTCTGGCGTGATAATTGCAGGCATAGAAAAATTATTTTTATCAGTAAGAGCAGTTTTAACAAAACCCGGATTGATAATTTTCACATCAATATTTTTAGGAGCTTCCGCATAGAGGCTTTCTGCTAAATTAATCAGCGCTGCTTTTGTCGCACTATATGGCTGACCACCAGGCAAACCAACAAACCCAGCCACACTTCCACATAATACGATTTGCGCAAAAACCTGCTCTAGCAAAAGCGGCATGATTGCATGAATCAGATTAAACGCCCCCAAAATATTCACTTCAATCATGTTTTTTAAAGCCAGCATATCTAAGTTAGAAAGCTGCATTGGCGTGTATGCCGCCGACATAAAAATCACGCGATCAATTTTTCCGTGCGCTGCATGAATTGCTTTTGCTGTACGCACGGTTAACTCAGCATCAGCAATATCAAGCGGATAAACCATATGCCGCTCTCCCAGCTGATTTTTTAGCTGCAGCAGATCTTCTCTGCGCCTGGCAGAAAGCATCAAATGCGCGCCAGAAGCAGCAAGCTCGATCGCAAGCGCCCTGCCAATTCCGCTGCTGGCGCCAATTATCCAAATTATTTCATCTTTGAATTTATCCTGAATCATTATTTTTGCTTCTGCATGAATAGGCTTAATTCAGCCACGGTAATGCCAAATTTCTTCAAGTACGAACGATTGATTAGAACACCATCATTCATCTGCCACATCCAATCATCGAACTTTATGCGATAGGTAGCATCGCCAACAGGTAAATCCATGCTGTAGCTCCACCGAACCGCGCTACCATTTTGTTTACCATCAGCCTTGCCTAAAATATCTGCTGCTGTTCCAATATATTTTCCATCAGGAAGTTTTTTTATCGTCCAAACACGCTCTTGTTTTTTTCCGTCATAATAGACGAAATGTTCAGTCAAAGTGCCAGTTTCACCTTCCCATTTTCCAACCATATCAACATCGAAACGATTCACCACGCGCCCGCGCCAATCCTGCACAACGCCCCAAGCTTTGATATTGCCGCTGAAATATTCTTTGATATCAGCTTCTGGTGTTGTGTTGTTGTAATTATCAATCGAATGCGAGCAGCCACTAAGCATAATTGCCGCTCCTATTAGAACTAGGCGCCAAGGATTTTTCATGATTTTTCTTCCATGTTGATTTTACGAAAAAATAATAAAGCAAATAAGCCGCCACTAATTTTATCAAACAAGGCAAAAGAGCATAAGCAACGCTCAAACCGAGCAATGATTCATCGCTATTTTGTGCAGCGGGAACAAAATCTAGAAAATCGAGAAAAGGTAGAGTAATAGCCGAAGCCAAGGCCAAACCAAATTTTGAAAGCAACGCCAACAGAGAAAATTGCGTCGCTGCAGTTCGATTCAAATCATGTGCGTGAATTTGCTCCGCCAGAATCGCAGGCGGCAGCGCTAAATCGCCACCCAGCGCCATGCCAGAAATCACGCAAATAATTGCATATTGATAAATATCACCTTCATTCAAAAACAATGCCCAGAAGAAACTAACTACAGCAAATAAAATTGAAAGCAACCACGCCGCTGGTTTGCTATATTTTTCGCTGAGTTTTTTCCATATCGGCATCGCTAAAACACCCGCCAAAAAATACAGCAGCAGGAATATTCCCGTATAATTTTCTGCGCCCAAACGATCACGCACAAAAAACAAAACCAAAACCGCAGGAATGCTAGAAGCAAGGAAACTCAAACCATACACGAGATACAAACGATAAGTAACTGCAGGAATTTCACGCAATATTTTTAAAATATTTGCAGATTGATTTTGCTTTTTTAGCGCAATTGGTTTTTGCTGGAACCAACGCCAAAAAGCCACTAAAGCAGAAAACATCAGCAGCGCCAGCAACAGGGTAAACCAAAGGAATACTTCTTCCGCCGCAATAAATTTTGCCAAAATATTTGGCAGAGAAACCGCCAATAAAAGCCCAGTCAACGCAAAAGCTTCACGCACCGCACTCACGCGCGTTTGCTGGTTTTTATCTTCTGTCCATAATGCACCAACTGCATTTAAATTAATGCTCAGAATACTGTAGCTCGTAACCGCGATTAACATGCAAATTACAAACCAAAACAGCGCCAATTCTGCCAGCGGATGAAACAAAAAATAAATGCTAAGCACCAAACAAATTGCTGAAGCTACAATCAGCGGAAAAATTGCCGCAGAAAATCTATCACTAATCATGCCGATGATTGGATCTTGCACCGCATCAAATGCGCGCAAAAAAAGCAGAATAAATCCTAAAGCAGCGAGAGAAATTCCGTAATTAGTAGCATAAAAATCTGGCGCTAAAACATATAAAGGAAAACCCGCAAAAGCCACAGGCAGAGCCAAAAATCCATATTGAAAAATCTGAGAGCGCGCTAAAACTTTATCGCTCATAAAATCCCTAGAAGTTTGCGGCGCAAATCAGGCTCTGAAGTTTTATCTCCCAACCAAATTGCAGAAAAATTTTTGTTGAATTCCGTATCTTTAATT
>JBIKYU010000061.1:0-8362 GCA_044355085.1 Rickettsiales bacterium
AAAAAGAGCGCTTGGGAAGAATATAAACAAAATATTCAGAGCAAAGATTTTACCCAAATTGCCAAGCTGCGGGCGCTGAATAAAATTACTACGCATGTATCGGCTTTGGATGTTTCTGTCGATAAGCCGATGCGTTTTGGCACGCTGGAAATCAGAGTCCACCGCTGTTGGCGTGCCCCTCCTGAGGAAAATCCTGAAAGCAAAGCGTTGCTAGAAGTGTGGGAGCAAGTTCCAGGTGAAGAGCGCAAGCGTTTGTTTTTCGGTTGGATGTTTTCCTCAAGCCCTGCTTTATCGGCGCTTGAGCATGCGGTTTATGATTTGAGCGTGATTGATTGTAGGTCTTAGTTTTTAGCCTTACAGCGTCGCTGCTGCTTCTTGCAAATTAGGAATGTTGTTCCATTTGTTATATTTTTATAACTCAAAAATGCATTTATATGAGTTATAAAAAGAGGTTTATAGCTCATGGATATTAAGGAAATTCGTTAATTTTGCAGTTCAACGCCTTCTCGCGTTACTATTTTTTTGAATTCTTCATCCAGGCTAAACCAATCAACCACGTCTATTTTGTAGGGAAGGTTTGATTCGCTGAATTCATCGCGTAAATTTCCAATTAGCGTGAATGAAAGTGGCTTTTTGCCTTTTATGCAGAGGTCAAGATCGGAATTTTTATGCGCGGTTCCCTGGGTGCGACTGCCAAAAGCAATTACCTCATGCTGAGGAATGTTTTTGAAAATAATTTTTCTTATTATTTCAAAATGATCAGATCTTATATCAAGTGACATTTTTTAACGTCTCGAATAATTTTATGACATCGGGTAGAAATTTTAGAGCTTGGGCGTAAACATCTTCTGCTTTTTTCTGATTATAATCATGTGAAGTTTCATTGCGTGCTTCGTAATGTGCAAGCCAGGTTTCTGCATCTTCAATAAGGGCGGCGCGCGCAGCTTCGCGGAAAATATCTTTTTTGCTGCGGATGCTTGCGTCTTCGATCTGTAAATTATGTTTTAAATAGCGTTGCAAAATTTTCCAAGCTAGATCGAGAGTATATTCAAAACGTTGTATAACTCCGTCGCGCATTAGCTCGTTATACTGGTTTTTCTGGGCTTCGGTTATTCCTTTTTCAAATTGGAAAATGGCTTTTTCCAGCGCGCTGATGTTTAGATTTTTCATTTTTTTCTCACATTTTTGCGGCGAATATTTTGCGCTAAATAGATTTTCATTTCTTCAGCAGCTCGGCCATTGCTAATAAAGCCAGCCGATAACTATCAGCGCCAAAGCCACAGATTACGCCTTTTACAATGTCTGATAGATATGAATGCTGGCGGAAATTTTCGCGCGCAAAAATATTAGAAAGATGAACTTCAATAGTTGGAATTTCCGCAAATAAAACCGCGTCGCGAATTGCAACTGAAGTGTGAGTAAAAGCAGCAGCGTTGAGCAGTAAACCATCAGCATTTTGGCGGGATTCTTGAATCCAGCTGACTAATTCACCCTCGTGATTCGTTTGCTTGAAGGTGAGGGAGATATTTAGCGCGCGCGCCTGATTTTGTAATAATGTTTCAATTTCTGCCAAGGTTTGTGTGCCGTAGCGCTCAGGTTCGCGCGTGCCAAGAGTGTTTAAATTCGGGCCGTTTAGAACCAATATACGTGGTGCCATTGCTTGCGCCTCTTATTGAATGTTGTTATACAATCGCGCTCTTTTTAGCGTGATGTTTTTACTGCTAGAAATTTTGGATAGTGTGATTCTGCTTGTGATTTATTCCAAGAAAATTTTTTTTGCTTCAAAAGCACTGTCCTTACAAATGTAGGCAAAAGAAAATGACAGGTAAAGTAACTATTACATTGAATGGTACAATTCAAACTTTTGCGGCTGAAAATATTTCGGATTTGCTGAAAATAATTTTGCCATCGCAACAGCAGGTGGCGGTTGAGCAGAACGCGGTAATAATTCCGCGCTCTTTGCATTCGAGCACAGCTCTATGTGATGGCGATCAAGTGGAAATAATTGGTTTTATCGGCGGAGGTTAGGTCTTGAGTAATTTTGTTGAAGAAGATTTTTGGCAGCTTGGCGAGTATCGTCTGCAGTCACGTTTATTGTTGGGAACAGGAAAATATAAAAGCCTGGATTTGGCTTATGATGCGGTTTTGGCGAGTGGTGCGGAAATAATAACCGTTGCAGTTAGGCGCTTGCAAAATATGTTTGCGGGGGAGAAATCATTCACAGAAATTTTTGATCCCAAAAAGTTCATTTATTTGCCCAATACGGCTGGTTGTTATACGGCGAATGAAGCTGTGCGGCTATTGCGCTTAGCGCGTGAGGCTGGGGCTGGTGCGTTGGTGAAACTAGAAATTATTGGCGATAAAAATAATTTGTTTCCTGATATGGAGGAAACTTTGCAAGCGGCTAAAATTCTTGCAAAAGAAGGATTTTCCGTGATGGCTTATAGTTCTGATGATCCAGTATTTGCGCAAAAATTAGAAGATGCAGGTTGCGTTGCAGTTATGCCATTGGCGGCGCCAATCGGCTCGGGGCTTGGTATTCAGAATCCACGCGCATTGTCTTATATCGTTGAGCGTCTAAAAATTCCTGTGCTCGTTGATGCAGGAATTGGCACGGCCTCAGATGCAGTTTTGGCGATGGAGCTAGGCTGCAGTGCGGTGTTGTTAAACACTGCGGTTGCAGAAGCGGAAGATCCTGTAAAAATGGCTATTTCTATGCGTTACGCGGTTATGTCTGGCAGATTGGCCCTTTTATCTGGCAGAATGACTAAGCGCGCGCTAGCCTCGCCTTCTTCGCCTGAATTAAATTTTTCTGCGCAAACATAATGATTTTAAAAGAGAGAAATTTTTTGGTGCTGATGCAGAAAAAAATCAATTGGTCTTTTATGTGTTTTGGGCTGATTTTGCTAATCAGCTTGATACGCGTTGCGGGAAATTATTTTAACGCGATGCCGTTATTTTACGATGAAGCGCAATATTGGGATTGGGCGCAAAATCTGGCTTTTGGCTATTATTCAAAGCCGCCTTTTGTGGCGTTTGGTATTGCAATTTCTACCGCCATATTTGGCGATGCAGAATGGGCGGTGCGCTTGCCTTCGGTTGTTTTACATGCGGCGAATGCGCTGATAATTTTTGCTTTGGCGCGGCGTTTTTTTTCTGCACAAATTGCTTTTTTCTCGGCTCTGACTTATGCGCTGTTTCCTGCGGTTAGCTTGTCTTCTGGCTTGGCATCTACTGATCCATGGTTGATATTTTTCTGGCTTATTTGTTGGTATGCATTTGTGCGCGCGGTTTTTGAGCCAGAAAAATTATTTTGGTGGGCGATAGTTGGCGTTGCGGCGGGTTGCGGCATGCTCAGTAAATATTCAATGATTTTATTGTTGCCAGCAATGCTGATGTTTTTGCTTTCGCGTAATAAAATCAAGAAAATATGGCGTTTTCCTGGGGTGTGGCTGGCTTTATCTCTGGCGCTTTTGGCTTTTCTGCCCAATGTGATTTGGAATATACAGAATGATTTTGTCAGTGTTTTGCATGCAAAAGATAATGCTGATGCGGGGCAGGAATTAAAATTGCGACCAGAAAAAGCTTTGGAGTTTTTATCGGCGCAAATTGGCATGGGCGGGCCATTTTTGTTTGTTCTGTTGCCGATATTATTTTGGCGCGGTGTAAAAAATTGGCGTGAAATTTCTGCGATTTGGTTTTTTCCTGTAGTGCCGATATTGGCTTTAATCCTAACGATTAGCTTGTTATCGCGCGCGCATGGAAATTGGGCGGCGCCGATTTATGCAACTTTATGTATTGGTTTTTCGGCTTGGGCGCTTAGTTTTCGCGCGGGGAAATTTATACTCGCAGCGAGCTTGATGCTGAATGTTTTTGCCGCTTTTATGTTGTTAGTTGGTGATCCACTTTTGCTAAAAAATGGTTGGGTTTTTAGCGCAAAAAAAACCATTCTGGCGGAGAAACAATTGCGGGATCCGTATTTGCGCGTGCGATTTGTTCCTGAGTTGATCGAGAAAATCGTGGCGCTACAACAGGCGGAATACAAAGATCTGCCGATTTTAGTGGATGAGAGAAAATACGCAGCCTGGCTGCGTTATTATGCGAAGCAATTGCCTGTTTATAAATTGCAGGCTAAAGATTTTCCTGGTGATCATTATGATTTGCTGCATGGTGCGCGTGAAACTGATTATAGAAATTGGCTTTTTGTGACGCCGCATGAGAATCCGACTTGGGTTTTGGGGCGTTTTTCGAGGTTTGAGCAAGTGGCTGTAATCGAGCAAAAGCAGCATTTTGACGGTGTACAACGGCTTTATGTTTATTACGTAGAACATAGTTTTCGAGCAGATAAATGAGAAATAATCACTTTTTATTAACACTCTTTTTTATAAGCTTTTTGCTGGGCTTGTGGTTTCATTTCTTTCCCAAAATTGATATCCGCATTAGTGATTTTTTTTTCGATGCCGAGACAGGAAAATTTCCAGCAAAAGAGTGGCTTTGGGTAAAGTTTCTGCATGAAGGAACATATGTTTACGCCACATTGGTCAGCATTTTTTTATTGGCGTTATTGGCTGGGCAGTATTTTTTCAAAAAAACTTTGTTTAATTTGAGAAAAATACAGGTGATTTATTTGATTTTGGTTTTGATATTGGGGCCAGGAATATTGGTTAATGTTCTGGCTAAGAACAATGGTTTTGGCCGCGCGCGCCCGATTCAAACAGAGATGTTTGGCGGTGAAAAACAATTTACTCCTGCATTTGCAATTGCAGATCAATGCGAGACAAACTGCGCGTTTGTGTCTGGTCATGCAGCGACGGGTTTTTATTCTTTTGCCTTTGCTTTTGTGGCGCGTGAGCGCTGGCGCAGGCGTTGGATTGCATTGACTTTGATCGCTGGCAGTGCAGTTTCTGCATCGAGAATTTTGCAAGGCGCGCATTATTTTAGTGATGTGTTGTTTGCGGCATTGCTTATTTATCTTTTGTCGGCTTGCATGGAGAAATTATTTTTGCGTTTTTTCGCTAAAGGAAGAGAGCAAATTTCTGAATAATAGTGCTGTTTATGGCGCAAAATATAGTTTCGGGGGAGAGTTATGTTATACGCCTATTGCCAGAGTGCGGAGGGTTTGCGGGCGGTTGCTGGTTTAGATCTGGCTGCGCAGCAAAAATCTTTGGTGTGGGTTGATTTGTGCGAGCCTACGGCGGAAGAGCAGGGGATGGTAAATCATTTGTTTTCCACCGATATTCCAACGCGCGAAGAAATGGCTGAGATTGAATTATCCAGCCGCTTATATCAGGAAAATTCTGCTGTTTACGCAACGGCAACTTTGGTGACAAAGGCGGATACTGAAGCGCCAGAGAGTAACGTTGTAACATTTGTGCTATCTGGAGATTGCTTAATTACTGTGCGTTATACCGATCCGCAGCCATTTCGTAATTTTGTCAATAGGGCGGAGCGTTCTAATAACGGAATTACAAACGGCGCGGCTGTGGGTGCGGGTTTGCTGGAGGCGATTGTTGATCGCATGGCCGATATTTTAGAGCGTGTGGCGCAGGATTTAGATCAGGTGGCGCGTGTGGTTTTTCGTTCTCCTTTGTTGCGAAATTCGGATCAATCGCTCGATTTCGCGGCGCTTTTGCAGCGCATAGGAAATAGTGGCGATGTGGTTTCAAAAGCGCGTGAGAGCTTTGTTAGTATCAGCAGGGTTTTGAGTTTTTTAGCGCAGAGCAGTTTTTACCGCGTTGGGTCTGAGGATCAAACGCGCTTGCACACTTTGTTGCGTGATGTTGCGGCTTTGTCTGATCATGCAACTTTTTTGGCGAATAAGGTAAATTTCTTACTCGATGCGACTTTGGGCATGATTAGTATTGAGCAGAATAAAATCATCAAAATCTTCTCGGTGGCTGC
The DNA here is from genome assembly GCA_044355085.1 of Rickettsiales bacterium. GTDB lineage: Bacteria > Pseudomonadota > Alphaproteobacteria > Rickettsiales > JBIKYU01 > JBIKYU01. The sequence goes on from JBIKYU010000061.1 coordinate 5,902, forward strand.
GGTGGTTTTTCTGCCGCCAACATTGGTCGCAAGTATTTATGGAATGAATTTTCATGCTATGCCAGAGCTGAATTTAGTGTTTGGTTATCCGCTCGCGCTGCTGTTTATGGTGCTTTCTGCCTATATGCCGTATAAGTTTTTTAAGCGTAAAGGCTGGCTGTAGCAATTATTTTTTCTGCTTGAGAGAAAGCTGATAAAGCGTGATTGCAGCCGCGTTAGAGACGTTCAGGCTTTCCATATTTCCAGGCATGGGAATGCTTAGTAAAATATCGCAGCGCTCTTTTGTAAGTCTGCGCAGGCCTTTGCCTTCTGCTCCTAAAACAAGTGCGATTTTTTCTGGTGGATCAAAATTATGGAGAGAGTCTTTTGCTTCTCCATCAAGCCCGACGCACCAGAAACCATTGTCTTTCAGCTCATCTAAAGTGTGGGCAAGATTGGTAACGGTGGCAATTGAGACGATGTCTAGCGCGCCGCAAGCGGCTTTCGCCATGATGCTGCCTTCGCTGGCGGAGTTTCGTTCGGTGGTAATTAGTGCGTCGATTGCAAAAGCAGCAGCGCTGCGAAGTATGGCTCCAACATTATGTGGATCGCTGATTTGATCGAGAATAAGCAGGCGTTTTGCGTCCAGAATTTCTTCCCATTCTGCTTCAGCAAGAGGTTCTACAGATAAGGCAATTCCTTGATGAAGAGCCTGTGCTGGAAGAATTTTGCTAAGTTCGGCGTTAGAAACAATGGTCGGCGAGAAAGGTAGTTTTATACCGTCGTGACGAAGTTTTTCGGCGATGTTATCGGTGAGCATTATTGAGTGAATTCGTCTTTTTTCGTTGCAAAGAGCGGTGTAGCAAGGGTGTAGGCCATAGAGCCAGTGTGTGTTTGAGTGGTCGCGAGGACGTTTTGGTTTTGTCATTTGATTGCACTTTCTTTGTGAGTAATGCCGTTTCATATTCTTAATCAGGAATTTTTCTGCTGCGTTTTTTAACAGTAGAGTGCGTTGAATCCTTTATCGATATTGTATTCATGATTGTCTTGCTTCGCACAGGCGTTGACAGATGGTTGGTGATCTACTAGAAGAGCCGCCCTTTTACAACCTGGTACTATAAAATATCGGGTTTTAAAGGATGTGGAGGGGTGGCCGAGCGGTCAATGGCAGCAGACTGTAAATCTGCCCTCTTCGGAGTTCGAAGGTTCGAATCCTTCCCCCTCCACCATTTAAATTTTTGTTGGTTTTTCTGGATTTATTTCTTTGAATGGCCGATAAAAAAATTTGCTAAAAGTTTTGCGGGTGTAGCTCAATGGTAGAGCTCCAGCCTTCCAAGCTGGTGGTGAGGGTTCGATTCCCTTCACCCGCTCCATTGCAGATGCACAGTTTTTGTGCGCTGTAGCGGATAATTTTGCCAAACTTTTTCTGAGCAAATGTTCTGTAATTCGCATTTTTTCTTATGATTGAGCGAAATACTGGTTCCTGATTTTGATCTGGTATTGGTGTTTTTAGTATGCGGTTATTAGGAGTTTGTGATTTTTGTGATGAAAAATGGCAAAAAATTCGGTGGTTTTTACTAGCATTTTTTTGGGTGTTTGTTGGTGGGTTGCTTCGTGTTGGAGGTGATTTATCGGTGGTACCGCAAGCTGTGTGCAAGAGTTTAAGCCGGTTTTAAAGTATTTAATAATTGTTTGGAAAAGCTGTTGAACATGCGGGGGTGCTCGTGTATAAAGCCCGCCCCTTGAATACGAGAGAACGTACATGACAAGCCAAATTATCAGCATCCGGTTGAAAGCGTTTGACCACAGAGTGCTCGACCAATCTGTTCGAGAAATCGTGAATACAGTCAAGCGCACAGGTGCAAGTGTGTGGGGTCCAGTGCCCCTTCCGCGCAGGATAGAGCGTTTCACTGTGAACCGTTCGCCGCATATTGACAAAAAATCGCGCGAGCAGTTCGAGATTCGTACGCATAAGCGTCTGATCGTTATAGATCCTACGCCACAAACAGTTGACGCGCTGATGAAGTTGGATTTAGCAGCTGGCGTTGATGTGCAAATCAAGCTGTCGGAGGCGGCGTAATGAGGACTGGTCTAATAGCAAAAAAAATTGGCATGAGCCGAGTGTATGATGAAGCTGGAACACATATTCCAGTTACTTTGCTTTCGGTTGATGGGTGTCAAGTTGTTGGTGTTAAATCCAAAGCTGGTAAAGACGGATATGATGCCGTGCAGCTTGGTTTTGATGATGCGAAATCAAAAAATGTTAGCAAGCCTTTACGCGGCCACTTTGCCAAAGCTGGTGTGGCGCCGAAGCGTAAATTAGCCGAGTTTCGTGTGTCTGGAGATGCTTTGTTGCAGCCTGGGCAGGAGCTTCTTGCGGATCATTTTCTTGAGGGGCAGTTTGTTGATGTTACTGGTATTACCATCGGTAAAGGTTTTGCTGGAGCAATGAAGCGCTGGAATTTTGCGGGGCTTGAGGCTT
>JBIKYU010000062.1:0-8298 GCA_044355085.1 Rickettsiales bacterium
AGAAACATAAGCAAAGCTTGAAAGGAGAAAAGATTTCCAGAGTTTTTGCCGCAATAACAAGCTTAAAATTGCTAGCAATGCAGGAACAATTACGCCATTTGCCATGCTGCCAAGGCTTAGTGTGGCTGAGATTATGGCAAGAAAGAACCAGGATATTTTTTCGTTTTTATAATGCTGGTAGAGCGCATAAAAAGAAAAGAGCGGAAAAATTTGTGCGAAGAAAAATTGGCTTTGGAAGGTCCAAACAAAATTTCCTTTTTGCATCCAAGAAAAACTCAGCAGCAAAATTATAATTTGAATTTTAAAACAGGAATCTTTTTGGGATTTATCGGAAAATGCTTCGCGTGCAAACAGCGCTAAACATAGGAAAATTGCGCCTGCTAAAAGATAATGCGTGACGGATAAGAAAATAAATTTTCCAGCAAATAATTTAAAATCCAACCAAAATAACAGCCTGGAAATAATAATTCGGTGTTCGTTATGTTGCGCCCACCAGGCACTTTTATTACCAGAATCGATTTGCAGAATTGATTCAACAGCGCTCCACATATCGGAATAGGGAACAGGGCTGTAGCCTTTGATGCAGCCAATTATTGCGAGAATAATATGCAGGCAGGCGAAGCCTAGCAGCCAATTTTTTTGATCGATTCGGGCAATATTTTTTTTGCTGAGCATTTTTTTATAATGATAGGCGTTTGAAAATACGTTCTGGAATGGCGCAAATTATCATCAATATGTAGCGCCACCAAAAAGGTGTGTAGAGAATTTCTTTTTTTGTGCTGATTGCGCGTTCTATGTCGAGTGCAATTTTTTGCGGCTTGGCCCAAAGTGCATTTTTTGTAAAATCAGCGGTCATTGGCGTGTCAACAAAACCAGGTTTGATAGTTAGAACATGAATTCCATTAGCGCTAAGACGGTTGCGCATTCCGCCCAAGAACACAGAAAGAGCGGCTTTCGCGGTTCCATAAATATAATTTGATTTGCGCCCGCGATCTCCAGCAACAGATGAAATTACAGCAATGCAGCCAGTTTTTTGTGTAGCCATGTGGTTTGCAAGAGGCGTTAAAAAGGCGAGAATACTGGTAAAATTTATGGTTATCGCTTCATATGTTTTTTCTAGATCAGCCTCGCATAAGCTTTGGTTGGGAAGATTTCCATAGGCGATTAACAGAATATCTATCTTTGATAATTTGTTGCAGATTCTTATTGCACTTTGTTCGCATGAATTTAAATCACTGGCATCGAATAAATCGGTGGTGACTGATTCCGCACCGCGCACAGTTAAATCTTGGCTTATGGCGCTTAGTTTCACAGCATCTTTGGCGAGCAAATAAAAACAGGTGTTTGGCTTAGCCAGGAGCTTGGCTGTTTCTGATGCAATTGCTGAAGTTGCGCCAATGATTACGATATTTTTCATGGGGTTATTCCAGTGCGGTTAGATTGGTTGGAGGCAAATTTTCCGCCAGCACCATAGCGGCGACAAATGGTTAGAAATTCATCCCAGCGCGGATACATGCGGCGAAACATCGGCGCCTGAATACGGCAATCTTTTGCGAGATAAATTCTTCCGCCGTAATCAGCTACGATTATATCTAGGCGATTTAGCAATTCCCATAATCCGTGACGGATTTTGAAATCAAAAGCAAAACAAAAGCCATCCAGCGGAAAAGAGAGATAATTTTGATTGGCAGAGCCAAAACGCTTTATCGTTGTAAGATAAGGTCTGTGATTTGATTGCATGATTAATGTGATGATTTTTTCAATTGCTTCATGCTTAGGCGTGTCGGGCAAGACAAATTGATATTGTGTAAAACCATTTTTTCCATAGAGAAAATTCCAGTTAGAAATTTTATCAAGCGGATAGAAAAATGTGTCGTAATGCACAGTTCTGGCGGATTCTGAATGTTTTGATTTGTTGTAATATAACTTATTGAATGCGCGTATTGAGAGATGATTGAGCAGAAAATTAGGTGCAAATATCGGTACGGAGAACAAAGGTTTTTTATGTATTTTCAATTCACCTTTTTCAGCGTGATCGCCTAAAGAAATTAGTGAGCGCCCGATATGTTTTTTCGTACAAAGAAAATCTGCCCAAGCAACCGAGTATGGTGTTGAGTGTTCGTGATCGAGGATTTCTAAGGTTTCTCGCCAGTGATTGGTTTTGTAAGTGCGCTCTAAGAAATAACCACTTTTGATTTTTAGTAATTGAATTTCTGCTGCTAAAATTATTCCGCTCAAACCCATGCCGCCGCAAGTGGCGCGGAAGAGCTCTGGCTCTTGACTTTGGCTGCAGGTAACGATTTCACCGCTGCCAAGCTGTAGAGTAATATTCAAAACATGCTGGCTAAAACATCCGGCCTGATGATGATTTTTACCGTGAACATCGCTGGCTATTGCACCGCCTAATGAAATATTTTTTGTTCCAGGAGTGGTTGGCAGGAACCAACCTTTTGGTACGATGAGAGCTAATATCTCAGCTAATGTAATTCCTGAATCGCAAATCAGAGAGCCGGTTTCGTGATTAAATTCCTGAAAAAAATTTAAAGACTTGCTGCTGAGAATATTTTTATAAATTGCACTGTCGCCGTAGCTGCCGCCCATTCCACGTGTGATTGCGGTTTTTGGTAAATGCAAATTTTTACCATGAGTAAGTAGCGTATTTGTGGCGCTTACTGCGGGGTATAGGCCGAAGCCGCGATAAATATTTTGTGGCATTGTTTATCTTTAATAGAAAACACTTATGGCTAAAATTATTGCGGTTAGGGCGGCAATTAAAAAACTGCTTTTGTCTTTTAGAGCAAAAACAATTGGATCACTATGCATTTGTCCGCGCTCTGTTAAAAACAAAATTCTGGTGAGCCAAAAAAGCAGTAAAGGGCAGATAAGCCAAAGAATTTCTGGCTTATTATACAGGCGTTTTATATCGGAAGAATTTATGTAGAGCGCTAGGATCATAACGGACGCAACTGCGGTTGCGATTGAAAATGATTGCAGAAATGGCAGGTCGGATACTTCATAATCACGGCCAGAAATTTTTTTATCACCGCGTGAGCGCAAGCAAAAAAGCTCGGTTTGGCGTTTGACGCTGGCTAGACATAGAAACAAAAATGTTGAGAAAGCGAGGAGCCAGTTTGATAAAGTTGCCTCGGTTAAAACCACTCCTGCAATAATCCGTAATAAATAAAGGCAAGTTAGAGTGAAGATGTCCAAAAGCGCTAAACGCTTGAGGAAGAACGAATAAGAATTCGATAAAATTGCGTAAATAAACAACAGGATAATAAAATATTTATTGAGGAAAATAATCGCTGTGCTGATTGAAATCAGCGCCAGAACTATTGCTGTGATTAATGCGAAAGATGGTGATATTTTTCCGCAGGCAAGCGGGCGCATGCATTTGATTGGATGTTTTTTATCATGCTCGACATCAAGAAAATCATTGATAATGTAAATGCTTGATGCCATCAAACAAAAGCTTAGGAAGCCCAAGAGACTGTTGGTGATAGATGCTTCATCGGTGCTGTGTGACAAAAATAGTGGAATAAAAATTAGCAGATTTTTGACGTAGTGGTGCGGTCTAATTAATTGTAAAAATGGCATTGATTTTTCCGTTTTTGATATTGCTTTCCTTTTATCTAGACTGTTTATTTTGTGCAAGTTTTAACAAAATATTTTTAATGATTTGAGGTTTTAGAAAATATGAGACCAACGCTTTTTCTTGATCGTGATGGTGTTATTAACCATGATTTTGGCCATGTTTATCGGGTTGAAGATTTTATTTTTGTCGATGGAATTTTTGAATTAACCAGGCTTGCGAGCGAGGCTGGCTATCAAATTTTTGTGGTTACTAATCAAGGCGGAATAGGCCGTGGTCTTTATTCTGAAGATGAATTTATGCGTCTATCTGATTGGATGTCGCGGCAGTTTGCAGCGCAAGGGGCGGTGATTTCTAAAGTTTATTATTGTCCAGTTCACCCTGAACATGGTGTGGGGAAATATCGCTGTGATTCAGATGAGCGTAAGCCGCATCCAGGCATGTTACTGCGTGCAGATGCAGAGTTTGGTTGCGATTTTGCCAAATCGCTGATGCTTGGTGATAAGCATTCCGATATGCAAGCGGCAAAAGCAGCTGGCGTATTAAAAAGAATTTTCTTCCCAAATCCGCGCTTTGAGCAGCATTCAGAGGATGCAACGCATCAGATAAAAACTCTGCGAGAAGTTTTTTCTCTGCTGTAAATGCGTCGTTATGCATCCACTGGCAAATATCAAAGATAGATTTCGCATGCGCATATTGATTGTAGAAGATGACATAAAAATTTCTGCCTATGTGAAAAAATCATTGGCAGAGGTTGGGCGGTAATGCTGCGAAAAAATAGTTGTTTTTCTGCGAATTTTATTCTGCTGATGCCAGCAGAAGCACAGAAGGCAATGGCTTGGGCTTGAGCTTAGCGAAAGCAATAATTGATTTACATCAGGGGAATATCTCTCTTTCTGATAATAGTCCTGGTTTGTTGGTGGTTATTACATTAAATGGCAATTCTTGAGGGGGCGCAAAATTATTTGGCTTGGCAAGAAATTTTCTAAAAATTTGAGGTGATGTGGTGGAAAAATCACGCATGAAAATAGCAATAATTGGTGGTGGAATATCAGGGCTGGGAGCTGCGTTTTTGCTGCATTCTAAGCATGATATTACTTTGTATGAGAAGAATGATTATATCGGCGGACATAGTCGTACAGTTGAGGTTTCTACGCCAGATGGAATGGTTCCTGTTGATACGGGATTCATTGTTTTTAATCAGAGAAATTATCCGCTGCTGACAAAATTATTCGCGCATTTGCATGTTGAAATTGCTAAAAGTTCGATGTCATTTGGCGCAAGTATTGATGATGGTTGGCTTGAATATGGCACAGGGAATTTAGCAAGTATTTTCGCGCAGAAACGCAATTTATTGCGGCCAAAATTTTTTGGAGTGTTGCGTGATTTATTGAAATTCAACAAAAAGGCCAAGCAATATTTAGAAAGAAACTCTAACGCTACACTCGCGGAATGCTTGGATGAGCTTGGTTTGGGCGATTGGTATCGCAAATATTTTTTGCTGCCTATGGGCGCTTGTATTTGGAGCATGCCGCTTAGTGACATGTTAGATTTTCCCGCACGTAGTTTTATTCGATTTTTTGATAATCACGGTTTGTTAACGGTGAATGATCAGCCGCAATGGTACAGCGTAGTTGGTGGTAGCCGCGAATATGTTGCGCGTTTGACCAAAGATTTCAAAAATAATATTCGCGTAAATTCTCAAGTTAGGGCGGTAGTTAGGGCAGGTGAGAAAATTTTGGTTAAAGATGAATCTGGCACAGAGGAAATATTTGATCAGGTTATATTTGCCTGTCACGCAGATCAGGCGCTGCTGCTGATAGAAAATCCAACAGCGGATGAGAAAAAAATTCTTGGCAGTTTTCGTTATCAAAAAAACCGCATGCTGCTGCATAGTGATTTGAGCTTTATGCCAAGGAATAAAAAAGCGTGGTCGAGTTGGGTTTATTTATCGGAAAATAGAGATGATAAAAGCTCTTTAGTTTCATTAAGTTACTGGATGAATAATTTGCAAAAACTTTCCACAAAAATGCCGATAATTGTAACGCTAAATCCAGGGCGTGAGCCTGATAAAAAACTTCTGCATGATGAGTATATTTTTACCCATCCAATTTTTGATGAAGCGGCAGTTTTAGCGCAGCAGGAAATTAGCAAAATTCAAGGCAAAGATAGATTGTGGTTTTGTGGTGCTTATCAGCGTTATGGTTTTCATGAAGATGGCTTGAGCAGTGCATTTCAAATGGTTGAACAAATGGGAATAAAACCAGAATGGCTTTAGAGAGTAAAATTTATTTGGCAAAAGTAATGCATAAGCGCCTTTTCCCGAAGGTGAATCACTTTACTTACAAAGTTTATTATGTAGTTTTGCCTCTGCCTGCTGCTGATTTACCAAGTCGTTTTTTAAGTTTCCATAATAAAGATTTGGGCGCGCTTGATGGCAGTGATCTATCGCTTTGGGCTAGGGCAATTCTAACAGATTATGCGCTTGATGATTTGGTTGATAATATCATTTTGGTGACGATGCCGCGCGTATTTGGTTATGTGTTTAATCCGGTTAGTTTTTTTCTTTGTCTTGATAAAGAGCAGCGGTTGCGTGCGGTAATTTCTGAGGTGCACAATACTTTCTCCGAGCAGCATAGTTATATTGTTGCGCGCGCAGATAGAGAGGTAATTTCAGCCGATCAATGGTTAGAGGCGGAGAAATTATTTCACGTATCGCCGTTTTTGCCGCGCGTTGGTCATTATAAATTTCGCTTTTCTCTAAATGAAAATCAGCTTGGAATTTGTATTGATTATTATGATGCAGAGCGCCAAAAGCAGCTTTTGACCTCGCTTACAGGCGTTTTTATTCCGATGAATGAGAAAAATCTCAATCATGTTTTTTTAACGCATCCGTTTGTCACCATGAAAGTAATTTTTTTGATTCATTGGCAGGCTTTAAAACTGATTTTTAAAGGCATAAAAATTATTAGCAAACCTCGGCAGATGCTTGAAAAAATCTCTGCCAGTTCAAATCTTACCAAACTGTAAGATGCATGAAATATCAAGATTTATAATATTCTTGCCCGTGAATATTATAAGTTGGTTTTTCTAATTGGGCCGCGAAAATTACCAAAATAATTAACTAACAAATACTAAAAAAGAGTTTCTAATATGTTTGATAAAACCATTACTCAGCAATTCTTGAAAGCGTTGGAGAGTCTGGAGTTTGGCTCGATGGATGTAACGACTCCAGACGGATTTTTGCATAAATTTATTGGCAATAAACCGAGTGTGCATTCGACGCTTTATCTGCATGATTGGCGCGCAATAACTAAGTTTGCCACCAAAGGAGATACAGGTTTTGCTGAAGCTTATCGCGACGGCATGTGGAGCAGCGATGATTTGGCGAATTTATTTATTGTTGGTTTGCAGAACGAAGAAGCGCTCGATAAATATATTTACGGCAGTTTGATTGGTAGAATTGCCGCGCGTTTTTCTTATTTATTTCGCCATAACACGCTTGGTGGAAGTAAAAAAAATATTCACGCGCATTATGATTTAGGCAATGAATTTTATCAGCTCTGGCTGGATGAGAGCATGACTTACTCATCAGCTTTGTTTAATGAGCCAGAGCAGGATTTATGCGTGGCTCAGCATAATAAATATGATCGTATAATTTCGCGCTTGGGTGATTCAGGAAAATTGCTTGAAATTGGCTGCGGTTGGGGCGGCTTTGCCGAGCGCGCTTTAGCGCAGAAAAAATATGATCTTAAGGGGCTGACAATTTCTAATGCGCAATATCAATATGCAAAAAAACGCTTGGGCGGCGGGGCAAAAATCGCGCTTGAGGATTATCGCATTCAGGATGGAAAATATGAAAATATTGTTTCGATAGAAATGTTTGAAGCAGTCGGCGAGCGCTTTTGGCCAGTTTATTTTTCTAAATTAAAATCATTGTTAACCGATAAAGGCAAAGCAGTTATTCAAACCATTACAATTGGTAATGAATATTTTGAGCGCTATCGCAGAGGTGGCGATATGATTCGTACTTATATTTTTCCTGGTGGAATGTTGCCATCAAACCAGCGTTTTGCTGAGGAGAGCGCTAGAGCTGGTTTGAAAATTACTGATACGCATATGTTTGGCCAGGATTATTCGCGCACCATGAGACATTGGCGTGAGCGTTTTGAAAATAGTTTGGCTGAGGTGAAAAATCTCGGTTTTGACGAGGGTTTTATTCGCTTGTGGCGTTTTTATTTGAGCTGCTGCATTGCAAGTTTTTCAGTTGGGCGTACCGATGTGATGCAGGCGGAGATTGTGCATGCGTAGGATTTTTCTTTTCTTATCGCTGATGTTTTTTTCTACATCTGTAGCATATGCAAATTATGCGGCGGAGAAATATCTGCGAGATGCAGAAAAAGTGGGCGAGGGAAGATTATCAGTTTTTTTGTTTGATTTTTATGATGCCGTTCTTTATGCGCCAAAAGGTAAGTGGAGAGCTGATTCTAGCTATGTGTTGTCGCTGAATTATTTTCGTGAAATTAAAGGTTCTGATATAGCGGAGCGTTCAGTTGAAGAGATACGAAAACAAGGATTTATAGACGCAGAGAAGCTTGCAAATTGGCGCATAAAAATGTTGAAGATTTTTCCCGATGTAAAAAATGGATCGGAGATTACAGCGGTTTTTCTGGAGCAAAAATCAGTGATTTTTTATGCCGATGGAA
>JBIKYU010000063.1:0-8250 GCA_044355085.1 Rickettsiales bacterium
CTTCTTCAATTTCTTTGGCATTTTCTGGAGAAATTTGTTCTGCATCTTGAGAAGAGGAATCAACAGCAGATGATGATTCTCCATCGAAATTCTGTATATCAGGAACAAGAGCAGCAGGAGAAGAGCTCTCCTCAAGCTTAGCAGCGTCTAAATTATTTTCTTCCTGCGCTGCAACGCATAGCGGCCAGGCAGAAAGAATTATCATCGACAAAACAAAAAAACTACACGCAAATAAGCGCCGTTTATCTAGTTGCGACAAAAAAATCTGCACCGCTTTATTGCAGTTTATTTTTTTGCTCACCACTGCCCTGCTCTGTTTTCGCTCCACTACCACCAAAAGCAAATTTACCAAGCAATGCCTCGAGATTAACCGCATCTTGTGTATGCGACATAACCTGATTAGGCTGCAAATATTCTTCGTCACCACCAGGCAAAATTGCCACATATTTACTGCCCAACAAGCCATCGCTGGTAACGGTCGCAGAACTATCATTAGGAATTTTAATATCGTTGCGGATACGCAATGACACATTCGCAGTGAACTGCTCTGGATCGAGAGTTTGCGCAGCAACCACACCAACCTTTATGCCGCTTATTCGTACATCACTACCAACAGACAAACTTCCAACTTCACGGAATTTTGCAGCAACGATATATCCATCTGGAACACTTACATTGCCACTTTTATAGGAAATAATAATAAAGCTCAGAGCGACAAACAGCACCACTGCGCCCATCAGAATCTCGGCGACATTACGTCCCATATTTTTTCCCCTTAACTTGCGCCTATTGAAATAAAAAACTGAAAAATAAAATTTTAGGTAAAAATTATTCTGGCTTCCAAGGCTGATAATCCCCAGTTGCCACAGCGCGCTTTCCACCTTTGCTCGCATGACCTGGCGGACGATAAGCCAAATCCGTTCCTGTGCGATTAGGAAAATGCGCACGCTGCCAACGATAACGCGAATCTGGCACATAATCGGTAATGTAATGCAGCCAAACATACCATTCAGGCGGAACTTTTGTGGGCTCAACCACGCCCTGATAAATCACCCAGCGCTTGCGAAAACCAGAAGCATCAGCACGCCTTGTTTGATAATAGCGATTGCCGATAGAATCTCTTCCCACAAAAACACCGCTAAGCAATGTATATATCCTGGTTCCGAGATGCATTCTAAACCCCTATTGTTAAGCGCTGAATTTCAATAAACATGCATGCAAAACACTTGGTAGAGCAGAAACTTTTTGCAGCAATGCATCAGAAATTTCCTGATCCACTTCCAGCAAAGCTAGAGCTGCAGCGCGTTCTGGATGACGACCCAAGTGGAAATTCGCAATATTCACACCAGCATCACCAAGAACTTTTCCCAAACCACCGATTAATCCTGGCTTATCTTCATTTTGCACATAAAGCATACGCTCTGCCAGCGAAGCTTCTAAAGTTACGCCATTCACATCAACGATACGCGGCTTTGTTCCACCAAATAATGTACCAGAAACAACTACATTGCCTTTGTTATTTTGTACAGTAACACGAATCAATGTTTTGTAATCGACATCGCGCTCATTGCGAATTTCTTGCACATCAATATTGCGCTCTTTCGCGACCATCGCCGCATTGACCATATTCACCGAATCGCTAACTACTGCCAAAATTGACTTTAAAATAATGGAAGTCAGCGGCTTAGTATTAACATGCGCAACCTGCCCTTCATACTCAACGGTAATACGCGCAATCGCTGAGTCTGTAAGCTGTCCAGCGAATCCACCCAGCTGCTCAGAAAGAGAAAAATATGGACGTAATTTTGCCGCTTCCTCGGAAGAAACTGAAGGAATATTGATCGCGTTAGAAACCGCACCAGTAGTCAAGTAAGCAGCCATTTGCTCTGCTACTTGCACCGCAACTTTTTCCTGAGCTTCCGAAGTTGAAGCACCCAAATGCGGTGTGCAAACTACATTTTCTAAACCAAAAAGCGGATTGTTTTTTGCAGGCTCTTCCTCGAACACATCCAGAGCTGCACCAGATAAATGACCAGAAACCAAAGCATCTTTCAACGCCACTTCATCAACCAAACCACCGCGCGCACAATTGATCACACACGCACCTTTTTTCATTTTTGCCAAGGATTTAGCATCCAAAATATGGCGCGTACTGTCAGTTAGCGGCGTATGCAGAGTAATAACATCAGCACGGGCAAGCAAAGCATCTAGCTCTAATTTTTCGATATTCAAATCGCGCGCACGCTCGGCAGTTAAAAACGGATCATAAGCTACAACGCGCATTTTTAAACCCTGAGCGCGATCAGCAACAATAGAACCAATATTTCCGCAGCCAATCAAACCAAGAGTTTTCCCCGCTAATTCCATACCCATGAATTTACTTTTTTCCCATTTTCCTGCATGGGTTGAAGTATTAGCTGCAGGAATTTGCCGCGCCAGCGCCATCATCAAAGCAATTGCGTGCTCAGCCGTTGTTGTAGAATTACCAAACGGAGTATTCATAACCACAACACCACGCGCTGTAGAAGCTGGAACATCAACGTTATCAACGCCAATTCCTGCGCGCCCAACTACCTTCAAACGCCCAGCCGCAGCTAAAACTTTTGCATTAACTTTGGTAGCAGAGCGAATCGCCAAACCATCATATTCGCCAATAATCGCGCAAAGCTCGTCTTCAGAAAGACCAGTTTTTACATCAGCTTTCACACCAGCTGCTTCAAAAATTTCAATCGCTTGTGGGCTCAGTTTATCGGAAACTAGCACCTTTGGGGTCGTCATAACATCATCCTTTTATCTATAATTTCCGCGTATCAAATGACCATAAGCGCCTTCATTTTTGGCGACACGGAAAACATTTAGCAAAACTCGTCGAGAAATTCTCAGGCGACCATATATGCATTTTCAAAACAAAGCGCAATGAAACCATTAAAAAATCAGCCAAAATTTTATCAACGCGAATTAAATCTCTTAAGAAAAATAAAAACACAGAAATCTATGATTTTATCTGCGTATAAGCCCAGGAAAGCCAAGGCAAAAGACGCTCAACATCTGATGTTTCAACCGTTGCTCCGCACCAAATGCGCAAACCAGCTGGAGCATCACGGTAGCTCCCAATATCAAATGCTGCTTTTTCTTTTTCAAGCAAACTAGTTAAGGCCTTAGCCTTAGCCTGCTGCTCATCTTCGCTCAAAGCTTGATACCAAGGATCAATAATCTTTAGGCAAACTGAAGTATTAGAGCGCGTTTCTTTTTTATCGGCTAGAAAATCAATCCAGTTATTTTCGGCAACGAATTTCTCTATCGCCGCCAAATTAGCGGCAGAGCGCGCCACAAGACCACGCAGACCACCAACAGATTCCGCCCATTGCAAGCCATCAAGCGCATCTTCAACTGCAAGCATTGAAGGAGTATTGATTGTCTCGCCTTCAAAAATTCCACCAATTAAAACTTGTTTTTTTGTGAGTTGAAAAATTTTCGGCAATGGCCATTTCGGCGTATAGCTCTCGAGGCGCTCAACTGCACGCGGAGAAAGAACAATCATCCCATGCGCGGCCTCTCCGCCCAAAACTTTTTGCCATGACCAAGTCACCACATCAAGTTTTTGCCAAGGTAAATCCATCGCGAACACCGCAGAAGTAGCATCACAAATTGCTAATCCCTGACGATCATCTGCTATCCAATCTCCGTTTGGAACTTTCACACCTGATGTGGTTCCATTCCAAGCAAACACTACATCAGCATCCCAATCAACCGCTTGTAAATCAGGAATTAAGCCATATTCAGACTCATGAATTTTTGCCTGCAATTTTAATTGCTTGGTCACATCGGAAGCCCAAGTTGCGCTGAAGCTCTCCCACGCCAAAACTTCAACCGCACGCGCGCCCAACAAACTCCACAGCGCCATTTCAACCGCGCCAGTATCAGAGGCTGGAACAATGCCGATTTTATAATCAGCAGGAATACCAAGAATTGCACGCGAGCGATCAATTACTTCTTTTAATTTCGCCTTGCCTAACTTCGCGCGATGCGAACGACCCACTGCTGCATCAGCCAAAACAGACAAATTCCACCCTGGGCGTTTCGCACATGGACCAGAAGAAAAACAAGGATTTACGGGCAATACAGAGGGTTTCTGCGACATGTATATTTCCTAAAAAAGATTCAAAATTTCAGCTAAACCAGCAGTCAAAACTTCTAACATCGGTGGCGTAGACATACGATGATCGCCTTGTTTTTCAAGTCGAATCACAACATCACTACCAGTAAATGCTTCCGCCAACCGCACCGAATATTCATAAGGCACGTCATAATCAGCCAAACCGTGCAATAGCCGCACTGGTCCCAAAAAATTTATCGAATTTTTTTTCAGCACCAAATGTTTTCTTGCTTCACTAATTAGCGACCACGAAATCGGATAAGGCGCATCGCTATAAGGCGAAATCAAGTCTATTCGGCCCATTCGCTGCAATGTATCTTTCTCCGCCTGTGATAATTTCTGCCAAATCAAATGCTCGGTAAAATCCGGCGCAGACGCAACACCAAGCAAGCCAACCACGCGCTTTGGCCGCGAAAGCGCCGCTAAAACCATCAACCACCCACCCAAGCTTGAGCCAACCAAAATTTGCGGACCGCTAGTTAAATTATCCAGCATCGTCAAAATATTTTCACGCCAGATACCTATAGTTGCCGATAAAAATTCTCCTTCCGATTCACCATGACCAAAATAATCAAAGCGCAGAAAGCGCAAATTATTTTTCTGACACCAAGCCTCCAAAGCCAGAGCTTTTGCGCCATTCATGTCTGACATAAACCCTCCCAGAAATACCACACCAGGGCGTTTTTCATCACCATCCGAGCAATAATACGCTAGCTTTCCTTTTGTGGTCTCCAACCAGTTTGGTTGCATCTAATTTTTCTCCAGGTTAGAAGTTCCTAAACCAATCACAGTTTTTAAAATACATTCCATGAAAATTTTAAAATCCCATTCTATAAAAACATCACCGCATTTTTAAAGAAGCAGCTAAATGCCAGATTTTTTATCTTCCCCCTATCGATTTTTTCAAAAATTTTTGCAAAAAAATTCGACAAAAAATCCGCATAAAATTTCAATTTTACAAATTCTTCCCGCATTAAATAGTGGCGGCGTTGAGCGCGGAACGCTAGAGATAGCAAGCGCTCTACAAGAATCTGGCTACAGAGCAATCGTTGCCTCAGCAGGCGGCAGAATGACAGATGAATTAGCGCAATATGGCGCAACTCATATCACACTAAAACTCAACAGCAAAAATCCGCTAATTATTCTTCTGAATGCATTTTTTCTCATAAAATTAATTCACACGGAAAATATTTCTCTGCTTCATGCGCGTTCGCGCGCACCAGCTTGGAGCGCGCTAATTGCAGCACGACTCACCAACACTCCCCTAATCACCACTTTTCATGGCGTATATGGGCATAAAACCAAGCTAAAGCGACTATATAACAGCGTCATGATAAAAGGCGAAATTGTAATCGCCATTTCGAACTACATCGCCAATCATTTACAAGAAATCTACGATCTCTCTTTCACCGATATTCGCGTGATTCCACGCGGCGCTGAAACTGGAATTTTTTCTCCAATTGCCGTGAGTGATGAACGCAAAAAAAAGGTCATCGAGCGCTTCAAATTACCAAAAACACACGCCAAAATTATTCTTCTGCCCGCAAGAATCACGCGCTGGAAAGGCCATTTATTCGCACTTGAAGCATTGCGCTCTTTGCACGAAACGGCTTGGCACTGCATCTGCATCGGCGATGTAACCAAGGATTCACCTTACTTTGAAGAGTTACAAACAAAAATTAGAAGCTATGGCTTAAGCGAGCGTTTTTCAATTCTACCGTATGAACAAGATATGCCAGCTGCTTACGCAGTTTCACATATTGTTTTAGTTCCTTCGCTTGAACCTGAAGCTTTTGGCCGCGTCTCAGTCGAAGCTCAAGCAATGGAGCGACTAGTTATCGCAACACAACATGGCGGCGCTGCTGAAACCATTCTTGCGGGCGCAACTGGTTGGTTAGTTGAACCAGGAAATATTGAACAATTGCGTTTTGCTATCGCTCATGGTTTAGATTTAAGTGAGCGTGCCTATCAAATTATCGGCAAAAATGCGCGCAAACATATCATTTCAAACTACACGAAATATCAGATGTGCGAGCGCACTCTCGCAGCTTACAAAGAAGTTTTAGAAAATCACAACAGGTCAAACGCATGAAAAAACCACTAGATTTATCGGTGTTCGTAATCGCTAAAAACGAGGCCGACCGCATCGCCTACACGCTTGAGAGCGTAAAAGAATTAGCTGCAGAAATTATCGTCATCGATAGCGGCAGCACCGATCAAACCCAAGCAATCTGCGAAAAATACGGCGCGCGTTTTTTATTCAATCAATGGGAAGGTTACGGCCAACAAAAACGCTTTGCTGAAAGTCAATGCGCGCATAACTGGCTACTAAATTTAGATGCCGATGAAGAACTAACACCTGAATTAATCGCAGAAATACGAGCTCTTTTTGCGCCAACACCAAAATATAATCTCTATCAAATGCGTTTTTTGATGCTGCATCCAACGCAAATCCAACCAGGAAAATTTGCACCATACACAACCTATCTGCGTCTCTATCACAAAGATCACGCAAGCTTTAGAAACAGCGCCGTTCACGATGTTGCTGTGCCTAGCAATCCACATGAGGAAATTATCACCCTAAAAAATGGCGTATGGCACAGATGTTTCCGCTCCTACCGTCACGCAGTTGAGAAAATAAATAGCTACAGCGATATGCAAGCAAAAGACTTCGTTGAAAAGCGCAGAAAACTTAGCAATTTACGCATTATCGGCGAACCTTTCTTGTCATTTTTCAAAGCCTATTTTATCCGCCGTTATATTTTTCTAGGCGTTGATGGTTTCCTCGAGGCAATAATTTATGCTTTTGCCCGCACGCTACGCTTGGCTAAAATCCGCGAAAAAACCACAAACAAATAGAGATATTTTATTGCGTTGCTTGAGAATCTTGCTTAAAAAAACCGCTCCCCAAAAAATCTTAGGAAAAGCCTATGTCTGCCGATATTAACCTCACGCTCCCTGACGCAACCATTCGCCAATATAAAAGCGGAATAACTGGCGCAGAAATTGCTGCAAGCATTGGCGCAGGACTCGCCAAGGCGGCTCTAGCTCTTGAATATAACGGCAAGCTACAGGATCTCTCACAGCCGATAAAAACTGATGGAAATATCCGCATCATCACCGCAAAAAATCCTGAAGGGTTAGAAATTATTCGCCACGATGCCGCACATATTTTGGCGGAAGCGGTAAAAAATCTTTACCCACAAGCGCAAATTACCATCGGACCAGTAATTGAAAACGGCTTTTTCTATGATATTTCCTGCGAGATTCCTTTCACCCCTGCTGATCTAGAAAAAATCGAAGCGGAAATGCGCGCAATCACCAAGCGCAACGAGGCGATAATTCGCGAGGAATGGAATCGCGATGACGCCATAGAGTTTTTCAAAAAACAGGGCGAGCATTACAAAGCAGAAATTATCGGCGATTTGCCAGAGGGAGAAACAATATCTCTCTATCGTCAAGGCAATTTCATTGATCTTTGTCGCGGCCCACATAGCCCAGCAACTGGGCATGTCAAAGCTTTCAAGCTGATGAAAATTGCAGGCGCTTATTGGCGCGGCGACCACCGCAACGCTATGCTACAACGCATTTACGGCACCGCTTGGGCTGATGAAAAAGATCTGCAAAATTATTTGCACCAGCTTGAAGAAGCGGAAAAGCGCGACCACCGCCGCTTAGGACGCGAAATGGATCTATTCCATTTGCAGGAAGAAGCGGTTGGCCAGGTTTTCTGGCATGCGCATGGTTGGACTTTATATCGCACGCTAGAAAATTTCATTCGCAACAAACTTGCGCGCAATAATTATCAGGAAGTAAAAACGCCAATCCTAGTCGATCGCACACTTTGGGAGCAATCAGGCCATTGGGAAAAATTCCGCGAAAACATGTTTATCAGCGAATCGGAAGAAAAATTCCTCGCCATCAAACCAATGAATTGTCCGTGCCACGTACAAATCTTCAAACAAGGAATCAAAAGCTATCGCGATTTACCGCTGCGCATGGCGGAATTCGGCACTTGTCACCGCAACGAACCGTCTGGTTCTCTGCACGGAATCATGCGCGTACGCGGCTTCACCCAAGATGACGCACATATT
>JBIKYU010000064.1:0-8159 GCA_044355085.1 Rickettsiales bacterium
GAAGAAATTTCTGCTTTCACATCTCCTTCTGCATCATCGTTATTATTAGAATCATCAAGAATATTTTCTGGCGAAGATTTTTTGTTCTCACCCGATGAAAATGGCTCATTTACTGGTAAATTTTCATCGGCATTATGCGGCGCAGGATTATCTATTGCAGATGTTTCTTTTGACTCTGACACAGCAGATTGTTCTGCAACGGGCCTTTCTACCACTGGCGCGAAAACAGCTTGATCTGCTTCTACTTCTCCCGTTATCAAGGAAATTTCAATGCGCCGTCCTTCTGCTAAAGCTTGCGCCTGTAAATCTTCACGCCAAAAACTCCGTGCAAAAAATATCAAAGCAGCGGTAGAGCCAAGCAAAAAAACTACTATCAAAAAATGTCTATTGAGCAAAAAACGGAAATTATCCGCCGCCGAAAGACGTTTTGTAAGCAGCATCAGCGACGGTAATTTCCAACCTATTTTCATGATTACTTCTTACTAAACAAGGCAGCACCACGAATTATGTCAAAAGCGCGCCCAAGTTGGTAATCATCATCAGACAAGCTTTTTGTTTTTCCACCGTCTTTCTCAGATTTTCGCGCCGATGCTTCCTGTTTTACACGCTGAAGCAGAGCAGAATCTTCAGATTCCTCAACCATTTTTCCTTTATCAAGGTGACGGCGGAGATTGGCTTCAGTAGTCGCTTTTGGCGTCTCAAGTGTTTCAATTTTTGCCTGTGGAATATTAATATCAGGTTCAATTCCCTCAGCCTGAATTGAACGACCAGAAGGCGTATAATAGCGCGAAGTAGTAAGCCGCATAGCACCATTGCTTGCTGATAAAGGAATAACTGTTTGCACCGATCCTTTACCAAATGACCGCACACCAACAACTACAGCACGGCGCTGATCTTGCAGCGCGCCTGCAACGATTTCAGAAGCAGATGCAGATCCGCCATTTATCAATACAACTATCGGCCTGCCCGCAAGCAAATCACCTTTTGTTGCGTTGAAACGTTTATTGCTATCAGAAATGCGGCCACGTGTTGAAACCACCTCACCTTTTTCAATGAATAAATCTGAAACCGCGATTGCCTGGTCGAGCAAACCACCAGGATTATTGCGCAGATCAAGCACCATACCTTTATTTTTTACACCCATTGTCTTGAGCTGATTTTTTATCTCACGCTCAAGATTTTGTGCAACTTGTTCAGTAAATGAGGTAACGCGCGCGTAGATTATGTCATCACCTTCCGCCTGAACACGCACCGCACGAATTTTTATAACATCACGCACGATAGAAATTTCCAAAGGCTCTTTTTCGCCTTCACGCAGAATCGTAAGCACCACCTTGCTTCCAGGCTTGCCACGCATTTTTTCCACCGCTTCGCTAAGCGTCATGCCCATTACCGCATCTTCATCAATCCGGCTGATATAATCACCAGTTTTAATTCCCGCATGATGCGCTGGCGTATCATCGATTGGCGAAACCACCTTCACCAAACCATTATCCATCGTAACTTCTATGCCCAAACCGCCGAATTCTCCGCGCGTTTGAATACGCATTTCATCGAAAGCTTTTTCATTCATATAGCTAGAATGCGGATCAAGTGCGGTCAACATTCCATTGATTGCATATTCGATTAAATCTTTATCTGAAACTTCCTCGACATAATCTTTTTTGACGCGCTCGAAAACATCACCAAAAAGATCGAGCATTTTTAGCGTTTCAACTTCTTTATTTTGCTTCACTGCTTCTGGCTTATCTGCTGCAAAAACTGCAATTGGCACCGACAAAATAAATACTAACGCAACATTAATGAGCATCTTGAAACGCACTGCTGCTCTCCTTCCCCGATAAAGCACTATTTAAAAATCATGTGAGAGGACAAACTTCTAAGAAAACCCATTGGCTTTCAAAAACTGTTCCATTATACCGCTCGCAATTACTGCTAAAATTTAGAATCCGAGCGACATAAAAGAATCTTTTGTTAAAACTATCCTTGGTATAAATACGTACTCACTTTTAAAAATCCAGAAATATCTCCTTCCATGGCTGTATACACGCATCTCTCCCAAAAAGCTCTGTCTGCACTTCTTGAAACGCATTATTCTTTGCCACCTCTGATTTCATATCAGCCTATCGCCGAAGGAATTGAAAATAGTAATTATCTAATCACTTGCGAAAATAAAATTTCATATATTTTTACTATCTTTGAGAAACGCGCGAAAGCGGAAGACATCCCCTTTTATTTAAGCTTCATGAATCACCTGGCCGCAGAAAATTTTCCTGCACCAAAACCAATTAAAACCAAAACAGAAAATTGGTGCGGAGAAATTTCCGGAAAAACTTTTGCTCTCGTTAGTTTTCTCTCAGGCAAAAGTATTGTAAAACCTCAAGCCGCACACATGAAGGAACTCGGGCATTTCACCGCCAAAATGCATAAAGCGGGAGAAAATTTTCAAGCAAACCGCCAGAATAATTTCGACCTGAATTCTTTGCAAAAACTGGCCAATTCCCTTGCTGATTCGCTTGATAAAATCGATGAAAATTTATTCGCTCTTGTTTCTGACACTCTAAATCACTGTAAAAATAATTGGCCAAATAATTTACCACGCGGCCTAATTCACGCGGATTTATTTCCTGATAACGTATTTTTCTTGGATAAAAACTTAAGCGGAGTGATCGATTTTTATTTCGCTTGCACCGATATTTACGCCTACGAATTAGCGATTTGTTTGAATGCTTGGTGCTTTGAGAATTCGACTTGGAATGCAAATCTCGCGCAAAATTTTCTGGATCATTATCATAGCGAGCGCAAGCTCTCCGCCGCAGAATGGAACGCTTTGCCACTGCTCATGCGCGGCGGCGCAATACGTTTTTTATTAACCAGAACTCAAGATTTTTCACAAAAAAAAGAGCAAGAAGCTTTGGTTCATCACAAAGACCCCAAAGAATATTCCGCTAAGCTTTACTTTCATCATCAAAGAAAAAATTTGAGCGATTATGGACTCAGCGCCCGCGCTTAAAACCGTAACTATCTACACCGATGGCTCATGCTTGGGGAATCCTGGACCTGGCGGCTGGGCAGCAATTTTAATTTACCAAAACAGCCGCAAAGAAATTTTCGGCAACGCCAAAAACACTACCAATAACCGCATGGAACTAACCGCCGCAATCGAGGCTTTGCGCGCTCTTAAAAGCGCTTGTAGCATCGAAATTTTCACCGACAGCACCTACGTCAAAAATGGTATTACCACCTGGATAAAAGGCTGGAGAGCCAAGAATCTCCTCAAAACTGGCAGCCGCATCGCTAATGTTGATTTATGGTTAGAGCTCGATCAGGAAACAAAACGCCACCAAATTAATTGGCACTGGGTGAGGGCTCACAACGGCAATAGCGAAAACGAACGCGCTGATTTTCTAGCCAGAAATGCTGCGGCAGAAAATCATGAAATCCCATGAGCAGAAGCAGCAGCAGCTCGACTTTCTTGCGCAGCAGCATGTGAAGCAGCAGGTCCTGTAGTTAAAATAGAAGAAATATTGGAAGGCGCAGCACCGTTCATCGGATAAGCATAAGGCGCTGATGGCTCTTTTGTAGACGATTGATGAGGATGACCTTCAACCTGATCATAATGTACTGGCGCTGATGGAGCTGTTTTGTTAGCTGTTATAGGAGATTGAGCTGGAGCTTGGGCTGGTGGTGCTGGTGCTGCACCTTCTTGAGCTGGATTTACCTCTGCTGGTACTGAATTATTTTGTGCAGCAGTAGATTCAGCTTTGCTGCTTACAAATGCCTCATAAAACCCTTTAAAAATACCAGGCGTTTCAAATTTTTCATTGCCTTCTTCATACTGAACCACCATTCGATCATCTGCTTGCTGCATTTTTGGCAAACCACCAACTAGCATTCTCACCAACAAGCTTAGTAGACTTGGCGCTCCCTTTCCTTTTCCGTCTGCATCTTTTTCATTAAAATTATATATGACGGCCGAAAAAATTTCTTTCACGATCATCAACAAGCCTATTAAGAATCCACTTACTCCTCCCTTATACATTGTATCAAAAGTGCCAGAAATATTTTTAAACATATTACTAAGCGTACTGCCGACAAAAATCTTCAGCATAAAAGCAGGTGCTTTAATAATATTAGTCAGCGCACCAACAGTTGAAGTGATCATTGGCCGATTGGCTTCGTCATGTTTTTTTATCGCTGCCTCAAGATCTTTATCAGGAACTAAGTTCGGCGAAGGATCTGGTTTCGGCTGAGGAGAAGCAGGGCTTCCATCTCCAGCAACATACGCAGCCTCATCAGAAGCTAAAGATGTCCCCTCCTCCCTATCCTGCGGACCATCACCTTCAGTAATTTGCAAACCACGCGACATAAATTAATGGCCTTTTTAAAATTGATTTAGCAAAATAAAATTACTGGTGAAAAATTATTTCACCAAAGATGCATAAACTCTACGTAACTTTTCTAAAGAAAACATGAACAATTAGAATTTATCTCCAGCAAGAATTTGAATTACACCAAATCTTAATAATCGCTGGATTTATTCTCCTTCTTGCCGCAAAACTCGAGCCTTAGAGCGCTGCCAGTCACGATTTTTTTCTGCCTCGCGCTTGTCATGCTGTTTTTTGCCCTGCACTACTGCCAACTCTATTTTAGCTATACCTTTTGCATTGAAATATAGTTGCAGCGGAACCATCGTCATGCCCTTGGTTTTTATTTTTCCAAGCAATTTGCGCAATTCATTCCTATGCAAAAGCAAAATACGCGGCCGCCTTGGCTCATGATTAAACACCCGCGCCGCCTTATATTCAGGAATATAGCAATTGAGCAAAACCAAGCCCTGACTACGCATATCGCAATGCGCATCAACCAAACTAGCGCTTTGAAAGCGCAAAGATTTTACTTCAGTGCCAGTCAAAACCAGCCCCGCCTCGAACCGATCCAGAATGTGATACTCGTAAAAAGCCTTACGATTTTCTGCAATTACACGCTTTTCTGGATTTTTATTGGCCATAGATTTCCTACAAAATACCGCTCGCGCGCATTATTGCTTCGATTTGTGCCTGATTCGCAGCAGAAGGAAGCAAAAGCGGCAAGCGCAAATCAGCAGTCATTTTTCCAAGCAAACTAAGTGCATATTTTGTTGGCGCTGGATTAGTTTCGCAGAATAAAATCTGATGCAATGCAATCAGCTTTTTCTGCGCATTCCAGGCTTCCTTATATTTTTCAGCAAAGGTTAAATCCTGAATTTCCACCACTTGGCGCGGCGCGATATTTGCCGCAACAGAAATAACGCCAACGCCGCCTTGCGCATTAAAACCAACCGCCGTGATGTCTTCTCCTGAAAATAAATCAAACTCCCTTCCTGCAAGCTCCTGCTGCAAACTCGCCTGGCGCGCCAGATTCCCCGTTGCATCCTTCAAACCAACAATACGCGGAAGTTCAGCCAAACGCGCAATGGTCGCATCACTCATATCAACCACCGAACGACCAGGAATATTATAGAGAATTATCGGCACAGAAGATGCATCATGAATGGCCTTGAAATGCGCGTATATTCCCTCTTGCGTCGGTTTGTTGTAATAGGGAGAAACCAAAAGCAAACCATCCACACCAGCCTTCTCAGCTGCACGCGAAAGCATAATTGCTTCATCAGTTGAATTTGATCCAGTTCCCGCAATAACTGGCGTACGCCCAGCTGAAACTTCAACACAAAGCGCAATCACGCGCTGATGTTCTTCATAGCTAAGAGTCGGAGATTCGCCCGTGGTACCACAAGGAACCAAGCCATGAATACCACTCTTTATCTGCCATTCCACAAGTTCTTGAAAAGCTTTTTCATCGATTGCGCCATTACGAAAAGGCGTCACCAAAGCCGTAATCGCACCATAAAATCCAGAGCGTGTCGAAGGTCGCATAATTTTTCCTTTATCTATTTCATCTATTCCGCAAAAGTATCTCTGCGCCAAATTTTATCATTTTCCCATTGTTGGCTTATTTTAGAAAAAGCACGCGCAAGAACCAAAGCGCATTCTTCCTGAGCAGCCTGACTTAAAGGCAAAAGCTCGCCTCCCCAAACTGGATTGGGCCAATCTGCATCAGTTTTAAAACGCGCAATTACATGAACATGCAACTGCGAAACCTGATTACCAAGCGCCGCAACATTGAGTTTATCTGGCTGATAGACGCTCTGCATAACTTCTGAAACCAAAGATATTTCATCCATCAGCTGCTGTCGCATCAACGGCGCAAGATCGATTATCTCCCTTACGCCAGGAATTCTCGGCACCAATATCAACCACGGATAAGAAGCCGTACGCATTACCAAAACATCTGATAAAGCCAATCCGCCAAGACGAAAACTATCCGCCGCCAAACGCTGATTCAGAGCCCATTCCGCCATTAACTTCTTACCAATTGATGATAAGCATCTTTGAGTTTTTTCGTCACTTCTGCAGGCTTGAATTTATACTCTCCAATTTCACCAACTGGAGTAATTTCTGCTGCTGTACCAGTTAGAAAACATTCTTTAGCTTTGGCTAAATCTTCAGGCGGAATGCGGCGTTCAACCACTACAAATCCTAATGAGCGCGCCAGATCAATTACTGTTCGTCTGGTAATTCCATCCAAAAAACAATCTGCAAGCGGTGTGTGAATTTCTCCGTCGGCCATAACAAAAAACACATTTGCTCCCGTTGCTTCAGCAATAAAACCACGATAATCGAGAAACATCGCATCGTTATAACCAGAACTTTCTGCCTCATGTTTGCTCATAGTGCAGATCATGTATAAACCCGCTGCTTTGCTTGCAGTTGGTGCTGTATCTGGCGCAGGTCTTTTCCAGGAAGACCAGCACAAACTAATTCCATTCTCATGCAATTCTTGCGCGTAATATGGCGGCCACGGCCAAGTTGCTATCGCCACGTGGATAGTATTATTTTGTGCTGAAATCGCCATTTTTTCACTACCACGCCAAGCAACTGGACGAATATATCCATCGCTGACGCCCTGGGCTTTAATCACAGCCATTGTCGCCGCGTCTAGCTCCTCCGCACTATATGGAACAGAAAAACCAATTAGCTCAGCCGAGCGGCGCAATCTCTCGCTATGTTCACGCAGTTTAAAAACTTTGCCGTTATAAACGCGCTCGCCCTCAAACACCGAACTCGCATAATGCAAACCATGCGTTAAAACATGGGTTTTTGCATCTTTCCAAGCCACCATCTCACCGTTATACCAAATAACGCCTTCGCGTTGATCAAATGGAACTATTGTCATCTTCATGTACCTATTATTTTTTTTAGTAATCGCTAAGCTGCAGCGCTCAAATATCGAGCAAGCGAGCAACCTTTTATCAAAACATTCAAGCGGTATATATAGCCAACATGCAAAAAGCAAACTCTACAACAGCTAATCCCCTTACAGGAAGCCATATTTTAGTGCTTGATGACGATCGCCGCATCAGGCAACTTCTGGCGCGCTATCTGAAAGAAAATGGCGCTTATGTCTCAACAGCAGAAACTGCTGCTGCTGCAAGCCTGCTTTTGCGCTATCTAAATCCAGATGCACTAATCGTCGATATTATGCTTCCCGATATCAGCGGCTTAGAGCTAACCAGCCATTTACAACAACAACAAAATCCGCCACCGATTTTACTTCTAACCGCAATGGGCGAAGCTGAAGATCGCATTCGTGGTTTTGAAGCTGGCGCAGATGATTACCTGCCTAAACCTTTCGAACCGCGAGAATTACTGCTGCGCCTGCAGCGCATTATCAAGCGCAAACAATCAGATGATCAAGAATATTTATGGAGGTTTGGTGCAATCTCCTTCGATAAGAACGCCAGCTTTTTACAAAAACCAGACGAACAAATTCCGCTAACCGATCGCGAGGAAACCATTTTAAATGCTCTGCTAGAAACTCCATGGCAACCGCAAACTCGTGAAAATCTCGCCATAATTTTAGGCGGTATCAATCCACGCAGTGTCGATGTATTAGTAACCAGGCTTAGACAAAAAATTGAACCAGATTCAAGCAATCCAATTTATATTCGTGCCATCTGGAATAAAGGCTATGCAATATTTCCAGACCGCTAGGATCTGGAATCACCTTCATTTTTATGAGGGCTGAAAACTGCAGATTTTCTGCTGAATAAAAAACGG
>JBIKYU010000134.1:0-3041 GCA_044355085.1 Rickettsiales bacterium
AAAAACTTGCATCTTCTCCTCATGCTTAGAAAGCTGGAACGGTATTATTTGCCGTCTTTCTAGCCTGACATTGTCGCTGCGTCGTTTTTTAGTGCTCATGTACGTTTAGTACACTCCGCTTAAAAAACTTGCATCTTCTCCTCATGCTTAGAAAGCTGGAACGGTATTATTTGCCGTCTTTCTAGCCTGACATTGTCGCTGCGTCGTTTTTTAGTGCTCATGTACGTTTAGTACACTCCGCTTAAAAAAACTTGCATCTTCTCCTCATGCTTAGAAAGCTGGAACGGTATTATTTGCCGTCTTAAGCATTGAAGTTGGAAGGCAATAAGGGTGGAAATTTTTATTTTCTCGGATCGAGTGCGTCGCGCAGAGCTTCGCCGATAAAAATCAGCAGCGATAAAAGCAGCGCTAAAACTAGAAATCCGCTTATTCCCAACCACGGAGCTTGCACATTGTTTTTTCCTTGCGCGAGCAATTCGCCCAAAGATGGATCGCCAGCTGGCAGGCCAAAGCCTAGGAAATCCAACGATGTTAGCGTAGTAATTGCGCCAGTTAAAATAAAAGGCAGAAAAGTCACGGTCGCAGTTAGAGCATTCGGTAAAATATGGCGAAGTACTAAGTTTTTTTCCTTCACACCGAGAGTTCTTGCCGCTCTGACATAATCAAGCGAGCGTGCTTTTAAAAATTCGGCGCGCACAACGCCGACTAAATTCGTCCACCCAAAGAGCGTCATAATGAGTAAAAGCCAACCCAGATTTGGCGTCACCAGACTGGCTAAAATCATCAACATAAAAAGCATGGGCAGGCCGCTCCAAATCTCGATGAAGCGCTGAAACCACAAATCAATTTTCCCGCCAAAATATCCTTGAATTGCACCAGCTAGAATTCCAATTATTGAAGTCAGAAGCGTCAGGCTTAGGCCAAATAAAACAGAAATGCGAATTCCGTATAATATGCGCGCCAAAACATCGCGGCCCTGATCGTCGGTGCCGAGCCAATTCTCAGCATCTGGCGCGGTTGGTGCTGGCGATTGGAGCTGATCATTTATGGTGTCGTAGCGATAGCGAATTGGTGCAAAAATTATGAAGCCTTGTCCTTTTTCGCGGATCAATTTTTGTACATAAGGATCGCGGTAGTCGGCCTCGGTGGCGAAGTCTCCGCCGAATGTAGTTTCAGGATAGGAAATCAGCGCGGGAAAAAAAAGCTCGTTGTTATAATGTACCAAAAGTGGGCGGTCGTTCGCGAGTAGCTCTGAAAATAAAGATAAGATAAAAATTGCAGAAAAAATCCATAGAGAGAAAAATCCGCGACGATTGCGTTTGAATTGATAAAGTCGGCGTTTGGTTATGGGAGAGATGGAAATCATATGCTGCGATTTTCAAAATTGATGCGAGGATCGACCAGCACGTAAGTAAGGTCGCTGATTAAATTCAGAATTAAACCAATTAAAGTATAGAGAAAAAGCGTGCCAAAAATCACGGGATAATCGCGCGTCATTATGGCTTCAAAACCAAGGAGGCCTAAACCGTCGAGCGAAAAAATAATTTCAATTAGAAGGGAGCTGGTGAAAAAAATTCCAACAAAAGCGCGTGGAAAACCTGCAATTACAATGAGCATAGCGTTGCGAAAAACATGGCCGTATAAAACGCTGGATTCGCTCAAGCCTTTGGCTTTTGCGGTTAGCACATATTGTTTGCGGATTTCTTCAATAAAAGAATTTTTCACCAAGAAAGTGAGGCTGGCAAAACCGCCAACTACCATCGAGGTGATGGGCAAAATTAAATGCCAGATGTAATCGAGAATTTTCTCCAAGCTAGAGAAGCTGCTCCATTCAGGCGAGGTTAAGCCGCGCAAAGGAAAGATTTGGAAATAACTTCCACCAGCAAAAAGAATGATCAAAAGCAGGGCGAATAAAAAAGCAGGAATTGCATCGCCAATTACAATTATTGTGCTGCTTACAACATCGAAGCGTGAGCCATCTTTTACCGCTTTTTTAATGCCAAGAGGGATGGAAATTCCATAGACAAGTAGGGTTGTCCACAAGCCAAGCGATATTGAAACTGGTAGTTTTTCGGCAATTAATGCGAGTACGGATTTTTCTTTAAAAAAACTATCGCCAAAATCAAATTTGACAAAACGCCAGAGCATTTCAAAAAATCTTGTATGGGCTGGTTTGTCGAAACCATAGCGTTTTTCAATGTCGTTGATTAGTTCTGGATCAAGCCCGTAAGCGCCTTGATAGGCGGATTGCGAATGTAGATTCGGCGTGGTGAGATTTTGTGTTTGTGTGGCGCTGGCGATTTCTCCGCCAGAGGCGTTGCTGATTCTTGCAGTTGCGCCTTGGTCAACGCCTGAAAGCCTGGCAATTAGCTGCTCTACTGGTCCACCTGGTGCAGCTTGCACAATCAGAAAATTAAGCAGCAGAATACCAAACAAAGTTGGAATCATAAGTAGCAGACGTTTGGTAATGTAGATTCCCATATCGAAATAAACCTGTTTTTTCGCGAGTCTCTTCTATAGAGAAGGAAATTGAAGTTTGCTATGGGGAGATTTTATGTCGGCAATCAGAATGATTTATGTAACATGTTCAAGCGAGAATGAGGCGCTGAATATAGCGAAAATTCTACTCGAGGAGCGCTTGGTTGCCTGTGCAAATATTGGCGCAAAAATGCGCTCGCTTTATTTGTTGAAAGACGAATTAAATCAAGCGGATGAATTTCCTTTGTGGCTTAAAACGCAGGCAAAACTTGTGCAAAAAGTTATTTCTAAAGTTGAAGAGCTGCATTCTTATGAATGTCCTTGCGTGTTTGCGCTGCCGATTGAAGCTAGTTCAAATGGTTTTGAGCAATGGTTGGTTGAAACTACGGTTGTGGCTTAATTGTCTAGACCTGCAGTACGGATTGGCGGAAAATCTTGTTTTACCAAGGGTGCGTAGGGCATTTTGAAATATCAAATTCTGTAAAAACACATTTCTGCGCGGGTCTTTTCGTTATACCGCTTGCATCTTATCGTTTTTTTGCTAAGAAGTTCCCCCGTTTTCG
>JBIKYU010000127.1:0-3479 GCA_044355085.1 Rickettsiales bacterium
CCTGGCGCCCCAGCCATTTTTTATTCTTAGAGTCGGCATGTTCTAATGCCCCCATTATCGAGGAAGAGCCAAGAGCTAGAGCCCCCTGCGCTGAACTAGACTCAGAATCCTATTTCATTGATTTTTTGCTGAAGTTCTTCTCGGCCCATTTGCTCAATTGTTGGGCGCGAGAAGTTTTTGACGCGCTTTTCTGGCATGGCAAAAATGTGGTTGAATTCCGCGTAATAATGATTCGCAATTGCTTATTGACATCGAGACCATCAGAGAATAAAAAGCCTGCCCTGATAATCATTATCCCCGACCAATCGCCTGATTTATAACGATATTAATAAAAATGAAAAATCAAAATAAATTACCTATTTTTGTTCTTACAATAATTTTTAGCATTTTTTCTGTCGCCGCTTCGGCTGAGGAGGAGAAAAAAAATAAAAAAGTTATGAGCCAAATTACGGTCATCGGCTCGCAAGATAAACTGGATTTTATTCCAGGTGCTGCATCAATTGTCAGTGAAGAAAAATTAGATCGCTATCAATATACCGATGTTCACCGCGCACTAAAAGAAGTGCCAGGCGTGACAGTGCAAGAAGAAGATGGCCACGGATTGCGGCCTAATATTTCGATTCGCGGCGGTCGTTCTAATCGCAGTGCGGATATAACTTTGATGGAAGATAGCGTTCTTGCGGCGCCTGCGCCTTATTCTGCGCCAGAAGCATATTATTTTCCGCAAATGGACCGCATGGAATCTTTAGAAGTAATCAAGGGAACAGGCGCGATAAAATATGGTCCACGCACAACTAATGGCGTTCTGAACATGGTAACCAAGCCAATTCCAGCAAATAAACAGGCGAATTTTCTCGCTGAAGCTGGCGCTTATGAAACCTATAGAACAGGCTTTACTGCTGGTAGCAGCTTTGAAAATGTCGGCGTTATGCTAAATGCTTTTCACAAAGAAACTGCTGGCTTCAAAGACATTGATTTTGTGGGTGGCGATAGTGGTTTTAACGTGCAAGATGTTTTGGGAAAAATTCGCCTTGATACAGGCTCTAAATCTGATCGCTATCAGGAATTATTACTGAAATTTGGTTATTACGATGAAGTTTCAAATGAAACTTATCTTGGCCTGACCGATGCAGATTTTTCTGCAACTCCGAATCGCCGCTATGGCTCAAGTCAGCTTGATAAAATGGATGCAAAAGCATGGCAAGCAACTGCAACGCATTTTGTTGAAATTAATTCTGACATCGACCTAACCACAACTTTTTATCACAATGAAGTTGATCGTTACTGGTATCGTTTAAATGGCGTGCGGGTCGGCGGGGTGCGCAGAGATATAAGCACGATTTTTAACGATCAGGCAGCGAATGCTTCATATATAAATTCCATCAAATCAGCAGATACTTCGGGTGGAACTTTTATCCAGCGCGACAATGCACGCACATATTTTTCGCAAGGTGTGCAATCGGTTTTTGGTACTAATTACGCGATTGGCGAAACAAAAAATAATCTTGAAGTTGGCGCAAGAATTCACCGCGATGAAGAAGATCGTTTTCAGCGCGAAGATGTTTTTGACATGGTGGCTGGACGCGCGGTAATCAGCAGTTTTGGTACTCCTGGCGGCGGCGGCAACCGCATACAATCAGCAAATGCAATCAGCGGATTTGTGCAGAATGAATTAAGTTGGAATCGTTTTAAAGTTACCCCTGGCATAAGATTTGAGGAAATCAAATTAAAACGCAAAGATTATGGCAGCAATGATCCAGGCAGAACTGGCTCTGCACTTACTGTATTTGAAAATAGCTTGAGTGTGTGGATTCCTGGCGTTGGTACTTCATATGAAATAAATGATGCGTGGAAATTATTGGCTGGAGTACATAAAGGATTTGCACCGCCTGGCGTGCCAGGAACCGCAGGAGAAGCCGCTTTCACGCGTGAGGAAGAAAGTATAAATTACGAGCTCGGCACGCGTTACGCAAAAGGAAATTGGTCGGGTGAATTATTTGGATTTATCACCGATTATGAAAATTTACTCGGGCGCGATACGTTGTCATCAGGCGGATCTGGCAGCGGAGATTCATTCAATGGTGGGCGCGTTGAAGTAAAAGGAATTGAAGCAACTGGCACATATGATTTTGCTGAGATTGCTGGCTTAGAGAAAGACTATGATTTGCCGCTGACTTTGAGCTACACCAGAACACACACGGAATTCAAAAATAGTTTTGTCAGTAGTTTTGAAGAATGGGGAACGGTTGCTGCTGGCGATGAACTGCCGTATATGCCGAAAAATCAGCTTTATGTATCGGCCGGATTGGAAACTGATGTTTGGGGAATTTCAGTTGCAGGAAAATTTGTTGATGAGATGCGCACAAGAGCAGGCAGTGGGGCGATTGATGATAGTCGCAAAGTTGAGTCGCATTGGACGGTTGACGTTGCTGGCGAATATAAATTCACTGATCATGTAAGTGGATTTGCAACAATAGAAAATATTTTGGATGAAGAATATATCGCCGCCAGAAGGCCTGCTGGAGCGCGTCCTGGCATGCCGATGACGGCAATGGCTGGGGTGAAATTATCTTTGTAAAACTTACGCAGCGACAATGTCAGGGTAAAAATATGTTCAAATACCATTCGAGATTTTTAAGCATGAGGAGGAGATGCAAATTTTTTAAACGGAGTGTACTTAAGCGTACATGAGTATTCAAAAATGAAGCAGCGACAATGTCAGGGTAAAAATATGGAATGGTATTACAAAAAAAGTACGATTGCTGTGTGCTGCTCAGTTGCGCTGCATTTGCTTGTTGCGTCTTTGATTATGTTGAAGAAAAATCATTCCGTAGTAATGCCGCAGCAGATTATGCAGATTAACATGCTGGCTTTGCCAAATTTTAGAAATGAAGCTGTGCCGCAGCCAGAGAAAAAAACTAACGAAAATAAAAAAGAATTTTCCGATAAAAAACCGCTACAACAAAAAAAACAAGCTGAGATTTCTTCTGCAAAATCACAAGTAGAATCGCTATCAAAAAATAGTAAAAATCAGCTGGAAAATAATGATGCGCTAATAATTACAGAGGCTTTGTTTGACGCAGAATATCTGAAGAATCCAGCGCCCGAATATCCAGCACATGCTAAAAGACGCGGCATGCAAGGAACAGTAATGCTGGAAGTTGGCGTCAGTAAAGAAGGTCTGGCGCGAAGCGTGGAAATAATTCAAAGCAGCGGCTTTACGATGCTTGATGAATCAGCAAAACGCGCTGTTTCTAAGTGGAATTTTATTCCCGCAAAACGTGGTGATGAAATTATTGAGGCGCAGGTTATTGTGCCGATTGAATTTCGTTTAGATTAAAAATCAAGCAAGACTGGTTGAAATTTTACTGCCGACTAAGGCTGCAGGAATTCATCGGGATTTATAGCTTTGCGGCCGCTGCGAACGCTGAAATGCAAACGCGGAGAAGAGACATTTCCAGTTTTGCCGACACTACCTA
>JBIKYU010000065.1:0-8126 GCA_044355085.1 Rickettsiales bacterium
AAGCGGCCACCATCAAGCATTACAAGTGGACGTAAATCAGGCGGAATTACTGGAACAACATCAAGAACCATCCACTCAGGACGATTGTTTGATTCAAGTAAATCCTCAACCAGCTTTAAGCGTTTAACGAGTTTCTTGCGCTTAGCTTCTGATTTAACTTCCGCTAATTCATCGCGCATCATTTTCTTTTCAGATTCTAGATCGAGCGTAGAAAGCAGGTGCTTCACCGCTTCTGCACCAATCATGGCAGTGAAATTATTTTCGCCAAATTCCTCTTGCGCGCGACCATATACTTCTTCGCTTAAAATTTGTCCGCGAGTCAATGAGGTCAAGCCTGGATCAACAACGATATATCCTTCGAAATACAATACTTTTTCGACATCTTTTAAAGGTAGATCAAGCAAGGTTGAAATACGAGATGGGAGAGATTTCAAAAACCATATGTGAGCAACTGGAGCTGCGAGCTCGATATGTCCCATACGTTCGCGGCGAACTTTTGAAGTTGTTACTTCCACACCGCATTTTTCGCAGATTATTCCGCGATATTTCATGCGTTTATATTTTCCGCATAAACATTCGTAATCTTTTACTGGCCCAAAAATACGAGCACAAAACAAACCATCGCGTTCTGGTTTGAAAGTACGGTAGTTGATTGTTTCTGGTTTTTTTACTTCACCAAATGACCAGGAACGAATTTTTTCAGGACTCGCAATTGAAATGCGGATCAAGTCAAATTGATTGGATTCGCCTAACTGGCCATATACTTGCATCGCTTCGCTCATGTGCGGTTCTCCTAAGAACATTGTTAGGATTAGCGTGTATCTTGCAATTTTGGTGCAAAATACACGCAATAATCCTTCGGAATAGTATTAGTTATGCGGCTGGCAGAATTTGTTGCGGAGCCGTTTGCCCTTCTGTGTGTTCTAAAGCCACATTCAAACAGAGAGAACGTAGCTCTTTTACCATAACGTGGAATGATTCTGGGATACCAGATTCAAAACTATGATCGCCGCGCACTACAGATTCGTAAATTTTTATTCTTCCAGCAACATCGTCTGATTTCACTGTGAGAATTTCTTGTAGTGTATAAGCAGCACCGTAAGCTTGAAGTGCCCAGCATTCCATCTCTCCAAAGCGCTGACCACCAAAGTGCGATTTTCCGCCCAGAGGTTGTTGCGTAACAAGAGAGTAAGGACCAATAGAACGGGCGTGAATTTTATCATCAACCAAATGGTGAAGTTTGAGCATATAGAGATAGCCTACTGTCACTTTTCGGTCGAATGGCTCACCTGTACGTCCATCAATCAACGTTACTTGCCCTGATGTTTCAAGACCAGCTTGCTCAAGAAGATTAACAATATCAGCTTCTTTAGCGCCGTCGAATACTGGTGTGGCACAAGGAACGCCTTTGCGGAGATTGCCTGCAAGTTCAAGTAGCTCTTCCTGTGTCATGCCCTCAATATCAGCTTGGATGCCTTTGTCGAGGTAAACTTCTTTGAGGAAGGTACGTAGCTCGGTGAGTTGTTCCGTGCGTTTTTTATCAAGCAACTTAGCAATTTTTCGGCCCATACCATGTGCCGCCCAACCTAGATGCGTCTCAAGGATTTGTCCGACATTCATCCGCGAAGGTACACCCAGAGGATTAAGAACTAGATCAACCGCTAGACCATCTTGCAGATAAGGCATGTCTTCAACAGGAATGATGTTTGAGATCACACCTTTGTTTCCATGTCGTCCAGCCATTTTATCACCAGGCTGTAATTTTCTTTTCACAGCGATGAATACTTTTACAACCTTCAAAGCACCCTGCGGCAAGTCATCGCCGCTTTGTACTTTTTCGACTTTATTGGCAAAACGCGCGCTGGCACTAGCTAAAGTTTGCTCATGCTGTCTCTTTAGGTTTTCTAATTCTTGCGCGGTACGTTCGTTTTTTACGACAAACTTCCACCATTGTTTACGCTCAAAATTTTGCAGATTTTCAGCGGTTACTTTTCCAGCTTTAAAGCCAGAAGGGCCACTGCTTGCTTCTTTGCCGATGAGAACATTTTTCAATGCTTCGTAGATGCTGCCTTCTAAAATACTTAGCTCGTCATCACGATCTTTTGAAAGACGCTCGATCTCTTGTTGTTCAATTGCCAAAGCACGTTGATCTTTTTCGATACCACGTCGTGAGAATACGCGTACTTCAACAACAGTACCGTAGACACCTGGTGGAACACGTAGAGAAGAATCGCGGACATCTGCTGCTTTTTCTCCGAAGATTGCGCGAAGCAATTTCTCTTCTGGAGTCATCGGTGATTCACTTTTTGGTGTCACCTTACCAACAAGAATATCACTAGCTTTTACTTCTGCTCCAACATGCACGATACCAACTTCGTCGAGGTGGCGAAGATTTTCTTCTCCGACATTTGGGATATCGCGAGTGATTTCTTCAGGCCCTAAGCGAGTGTCGCGCGCAACGATTTCAAATTCTTCAATATGAATTGAAGTGAAAACATCGTCTTTTACAATGCGTTCGGAAATCAAGATAGAATCTTCGAAATTATATCCATTCCAAGGCATAAATGCGACGAGGACGTTACGACCAAGTGCAAGCTCACCCAAATCTGTGCTTGGACCATCAGCAATTACGTCACCTTTTTTAACCACATCGCCAACACGTACGATAGGACGCTGATTGATGCAGGTGTTTTGGTTGGTACGTTGATATTTTCTTAGAGTGTAAATATCAACACCAACAGATGTTCCAGCTTCAGCGCCTTCATCAGCAACGCGCACCACGATGCGGTTTGAATCAACCAAATCGATTACACCAGAGCGACGCACAAGAATTGCAGCACCTGAATCGCGCGCTACAACATCTTCAATGCCTGTTCCAACTAACGGAGCATCAGACTGCAGCAGAGGCACGGCCTGTCTTTGCATGTTTGATCCCATCAAGGCACGGTTAGCATCGTCATTTTCAAGAAATGGAATCAAAGAAGCAGCAACCGATACAACCTGCATCGGAGATACATCCATAAATTCAATTTCTTCTGGACGAGCCATAACGAAATCACCGTTTTTTCGGCAGCTGATTAGGTCGTCAGCAAATTTTCCCTTACTGTCTAGAGTAACGTTTGCTTGCGCAATGACGTAGCGTCCTTCCTCAATTGCAGAAAGATAGCGTACATCATCAGTTACTTTTCCGCCGACAACGCGGCGATAAGGACTTTCGATAAAGCCATAACGATTAACACGAGCAAAAGTCGCCAAACTATTGATTAGACCTATGTTTGGACCTTCAGGAGTTTCAATCGGACAGATACGACCATAGTGAGTTGGATGTACGTCACGAACTTCAAACCCTGCACGCTCACGTGTTAAACCACCTGGTCCTAAAGCAGATAAGCGGCGCTTATGTGTGATTTCAGATAAAGGATTGGTTTGATCCATGAATTGCGATAGCTGCGATGAACCAAAGAACTCACGAATTACCGCAACTAATAGCTTAGAGTTAACCAAGTCATGCGGCATTACTGTATCTGGATCAACAGAAGACATACGCTCGATAACTGCGCGTTGCATGCGAACCAGGCCGATACGGAACTGATTTTCTATTAGCTCACCAACGGAACGTACGCGACGATTACCAAGATGGTCTATATCATCAACTTCTCCCTCGCCGTCTTTTAGGCGCACGAGAGTTTTTATAATAGCGAATATGTCTTCATTGGTTAGAACACCGACTTCTTCTTCTGTCTCTAAGCCAAGACGCGCATTCATTTTCACACGTCCAACGGCAGAAAGATCGTAACGCTCAGGATCAAAAAACAGGCTATTGAAAAGGACTTCTGCGGCTTCTGGAGTTGTTGGTTCACCAGGGCGCATAACGCGATAAATTTCAATTAGTGCCTCATCGCGAGTTTTGTTTTTATCAGCAAACAAACTATTGCGAACATATGGTCCGACTTTGACGTTATCGATGGCAAGCAATGAAATTTCTTTCAACGCAAAATCATCACATTGTTTTAAGCAAGACGCAGTGAGCTCTTCACCACAAGGAAGAATTATCTCTCCAGTTTGCGGGTCGATAATATCAGTTGCAGTGAAGCGACCAACCAACTCGTCGCTCTCGACCAGTTGTTCTTTGAAGCCTTCTTCTTTTAGAGTGCGAGCTAAGCGCGCATTCATTTTTGTGCCAGCCTCAACAACAACTTTACCAGTTGCGGCATCACGTATATCACGTTCAACCCTGGCGCCTTTGTAAGTCATCGGATCAAGAGGAATAGCCCAACCTTTTTTAGTTTTGCGGCAAACAGCACGATCATAAAAAGTGTCTAAAATATTTTGGTTATCAAGGCCTAGTGCGCGTAGCAAAGTTGCAACTAAAATTTTGCGACGACGGTCGATGCGGAAATAGACAAGATCTTTTGCGTCAAATTCAAAATCCAACCAAGAGCCACGATAAGGAATAATGCGTGAACTATAGAGGAACTTACCAGAGCTATGTGAGCGGCCATGATCATGTTCAAAAATAACACCAGGAGAGCGATGCATCTGTGATACGACAACACGCTCAGTGCCATTTATCACGAAAGTTCCGTGCTCGGTCATGAGCGGAATATCGCCCATGTATACGTCTTGCTCTTTAATGCCGCGAATTTCGCGTGTTTGAGCTTCAGGATCAACATCCCAAACTATAAGACGCAGAGTAACTCTGAGAGGAGCTGCGAAGCTGATACCACGCTGACGTGATTCATCAACATCATATTTAGGCTCGTCAAATTGATAGCGAATAAATTCTAAAGTAGCAGTTTCCGCATTGTCTTGAATCGGAAAAACCGATTGAAATACGCCCTGCAAACCAAGCTCTTTGCGAGTATTTGGAGCAGAATCCAAATCTGTTTGCAAAAAGGCATCGTAGGATTTTTTCTGTATTTCTATAAGATTAGGCAGAGATACTGCACTGCAGATGCCGCCAAAATGTTTACGAAAACGTTTTCTTGCCGTAAGGGAGTACGCAACAGCCACAACAATTCTCTCCTCAAAAATGGCTCGTACGCTTAAATAGCGCGCGAGAGAAAGTAGAACCAACAAGAATAGGGCGGACAGTATAAGAACAACCGCCGCCCTTTATCTTTGAAACTGAATTAATTTAGTAATTCGACATTATTGGATTTCAACTGTCGCACCTACTGCTTGCAATTTCTTTTGAATGTCTTGAGCTTCTTGTTTAGAAACAGCTTCTTTCAAAGATTTTGGAGCGCCTTCAACTAAGTCTTTTGCTTCTTTTAAGCCAAGACCAGTTATTGC
This sequence comes from Rickettsiales bacterium, assembly GCA_044355085.1. GTDB lineage: Bacteria > Pseudomonadota > Alphaproteobacteria > Rickettsiales > JBIKYU01 > JBIKYU01. The sequence continues at coordinate 5,296 of JBIKYU010000065.1, forward strand.
GCGAACTTCTTTGATGACTTCAATTTTCTTTTCGCCAGCAGCTTTCAATATAACAGTGAATTCTGTTTTTTCTTCAACAGGAGCAGCAGCAGCAGCACCAGCAGCGGCAACCGCAACAGGAGCAGCAGCAGATACACCCCATTTTTCCTCGAGAAGCTTTGAAAGCTCAGCAGCTTCTAGGACTGTCAATGCCGATAGGTCATCAACGATTTTTGCTAAATTTGACATGGAAAAAAACCCTTTCGTTAGTGATGTTAATAGCGCAGCTTCTGATACTTACCCTTTGCTAGAGTAGGCATGGATAACCCTTGCCACCTGTCCGCCTGGCGCTTGTAATACACTAGCAATACGAGTTGCTGGTGCATTGATAAGCCCAATGAGTTTTGCACGTAGCTCATCCAGCGAAGGTAAGGTTGCAAGCATCTGGATGCTGGAAACGTCAACCTTTTGACTATTTACAGCACCGCCCAGAATAACTAGTTTGTCATTTTTTTTCGCGAAATCTACGACGCCTTTTGCAGCTGCAACAGGGTCTTTAGAAAAAGCAATCGCCACAGGCCCGTGAAAATAACTGACCAAAGATTCATATTCGGTGTTCGCGGCAACAAGACGCAGAAGAGTGTTTTTCACGACTCTGAAATGCGCGTTTTTTGCTCCTAATGTCCGACGAAGATCGGTTATTTCGGCAACAGATAAACCTTTATAGTGAGTAACTACCAAGGTTGATGCTTCCGCGATATCAGCTTTTAATTCTGATACCAAAGATTTTTTTTGTGCTTTATCCACAAGTTTAACTCCTACATAGAACCGTTTTAAGCTGCTGCCAAGGATGCAGCAGAAAAACCGCTCGTATCCAATTTTACACCTGGACCCATTGTGCTGCTCAAAGTAATAGAGCGCAAATAGATGCCTTTTGCTCCCGAAGGTTTGCCCTGCAATATTGCCTGAACAAACGTACGGACGTTGGAGCTGAGATCCTCCGAAGAAAAACTAGCCTTACCTACGCCTGCGTGGACAATGCCGTTTTTATCGGTTTTCAATTCAACTTGGCCAGATTTAGCAGCTTTAACTGCTCCAGCCACATCCATAGTCACAGTACCGAGTTTTGGATTAGGCATCAGACCTTTCGGGCCTAAAACTTTACCAAGAGCACCAACCTGAGACATTAAGTCAGGAGTAGAGATACAACGATTAAAATCTATCTCACCCTTTTTTACTTTTTCGATTAAATCAGCAGCACCAACAATATCAGCACCTGCTGCTTCAGCCTCTTTCGCTTTTTCACCAGTAGCAAACACCGCAACACGTGCTGTTTTGCCCAGTCCAGCTGGAAGAGAAATCATTTTTCTTGCCAGCTGTTGATCAGCGTGGCGGGGGTCTATACCAAGAACTAAAGCAATGTCAACGCTTTCATTAAATTTTGCTGTATTTGTGCTCTTGATAAGTGCTATAGCATCTTCAAGAGAATAGAATTTTGTTCTATCTACTTTTGCTAAAGCTGCACTATAGCGTTTTCCATTTTCTGACATGATATTACCCTTTGTCTTCTTGACTTAAAAATTACGCTGCGTCCGTTTGGCCTTCAACATCAATTCCCATTGATTTAGCTGAGCCAATAATCATCTGACATGCGGCTTCCAATGTGGTTGCGTTCATGTCTTGGATTTTTTGTTCGGCAATTTTTCGAACATCATCCATAGTGATTTTTCCAACTGATGCAGCCTTACCAACTGCACTGCTACCTTTTTTTATTTTTGCAGCTTGCATAATAAACCAGCTAACTGGAGGAGATTTTCTGATGAATTCAAAACTGCGATCAGCATAAACTGTTATAACAACAGGAATTGGCATGCCGACTTCCATTTTTTGAGTCGCGGCATTGAAAGCCTTGCAAAATTCCATGATGTTAACACCGCGCTGACCTAGCGCTGGTCCTATCGGAGGTGAAGGATTTGCCTGCCCTGCGGGAATTTGTAGTTTTATATAACCAGTTACTTTTTTTGCCATAATTCATCACCTTCAAAAAACAAGACGCGTAATTTAAAAAATCAGCGCTTTATAAAACTTTTTCGACTTGAGAAAACTCTAGTTCAACAGGAGTAGCTCGTCCGAAAATAGTAACAGAAATTTTTAATTTAGTTTTTTCCTCATCAACTTCTTCGACAACGCCGACAAAAGAATCAAAAGGACCATCTACTATTTTTACCGATTCGCCAGATTCGTAAGTAACAGCTGAACGAGGTTTTTGAGTCCCCTCCTCCATCTGACGAAAAATATGTTGTATTTCATGATCAGACATTGGTTGAGGACGTCCGCCACCACCTAGGAAACCCGTCACTTTTGGCGTGTTTTTGACTAGGTGCCAAGCACGATCATCCATGTTCATTCTAACCAACACGTAACCAGGAAAAAATTTTCTCTCCGAATTAACGCGCTTGCCTTTTTTTACTTCAAGAATCTCTTCTGTAGGCACAACAATTTTTTCAAAGGAATCTTGCATGCCTTCTTTTGTCGCGCGCTCCATTATAGCTAACGCCACTTTTTTTTCCTGACCAGATAGGGCCTGAACGACATACCACGCAAACGCCACGAAAAATGACTCCCTTTAATTATTTATAGGCCTAATACTAGCTGAATCAATTTTAGAATAATTGTATCAGCCAGCAAAAAAAATACAGAAGTAATAGTTACTACAACTAAGACCATGGTTGCAGAAATTAGCGCTTCTTTTCTAGTAGACCAAGTCACTTTAGATACTTCCTGTTTGACTTCGTCTACAAATTTTACAAAACGCAACACAACCATCACCTTTTATTTTTAACAACCCGCCG
>JBIKYU010000066.1:0-8005 GCA_044355085.1 Rickettsiales bacterium
CGGCATTCCAAGCAAATAAATCATGGCTGGAATGGTAATAAAACCGCCACCAATTCCCATTAAGGCAATTAATAAACCAACTAAAACGCCAATTAAAATTGGTAAAAAACCGCTGATGGTAATTTCTGAACGCGGGAAATAAATTTTCCAAGGTAAATTTTGCAGCTTTTGGACGATTATATTTTGAGAAATTTCACTGGTTTTTTTCTGCGCAGAAACGCGGAGCGATTGCCAACTTTCCTTCGCCATCAAAATGCCAACACTGCCCAAAAACAAGACGTAGCAAACAGCAATAACTACATCAAGCATGCCAAGTTTTTTCATCTGCGCGAATAAAAGAACACCAATTATTGCGCCTATCATTCCACCAAGGGTCATAAAAATGCCAATTTTTATATCGACATTTTTTCGTCGCCAATGCGCTAAAAATCCAGAAAATGAAGTAGCAACAATTTGATTAGCGCTGCTCGCAACCGCAACAGCAGGAGAAACTCCCATAAGCATCAGTAATGGCGTCATCAGAAATCCGCCACCAATACCAAACATACCAGCTAAAACACCAGTTACTCCCCCAAGAAGCAGCAGAGCCAACATGCTAATTGGCATTTCAGCAATCGGCAGGTAGATGGTCATTTTTTTACCTGTTTTATTTTTAGCTGCGCGAAAAAAGACTCACTAACCCCAAACCTCGCCCTCAAGTGGGAGAGGGAGATAAAGAGCGCTTTCAAAGGCAAAGACCAAACGCAGGCAATTAAATTCACCTCATGCTGACCACTCCCCCAGCAATGCCAGAGGAGAAGCCAATTTCAGCGATATTTATGAATCAGACAAGGTTAAAAATACAAAATGAAATGTTATATTATTTCAATTCTATTTTTACATCCTTGACTAGATTTTCGATATAAACACGAACATTGCGCTGTGCGAGATCTTGGCGAATGCGCTCTTTTACACGCTCATAAGGAGCGGGTTTCGCGTCCCTGCGGTCTTCCATTTTTATAATATGCCAGCCAAAAGGTGTTTGAACAGGCTCAGAAACCTTACCTTTCTTCAAATTATTGACGGCCTTGTCGAAGCTCTCAACCATTTTTCCAGCAATAATATAGCCAAGATCACCACCATTTGGAGCGCTAGCTGCATCGAGCGAATGAGCACGCGCAACTTCTGCAAATTCTTTGCTTTCAAGCGCCTTTAAAACATCACGAGCTTCTTTTTCGCTTTTAACTAAAATATGGCGAACATGAATTTCTTCCTTGCCTTTCAGATCATCAGATAAAGTCTGATAATGTTTTTTGATGGCTTCTTCAGAAATGCTACCAACCGCAGTTTGCATCAGAAAAGCCTCGCGCATTAACGTTTCGGTGAAATCCTGAATACGCTGCTTTACATCTGGATTTTGATCGATTGTGTGTTTTTTCGCGAGATCAAGAATTTTTTTCTGCGCGACAATTTCCCGCACAACTGCGATACGCTCTTGTTCAGCAAGATCAGAGAATTTCTTCTCGCCGAATTTTCCCATGCCACCAATTATTTTCATGGTTTCGAGTTCGGTAACTTCCTGACCATCAGCAATCGCCACAATATTTGGAGAAAACTGACTATTCTGCCACCACCAAGCACTTCCTGCGATAACGCCAACTGCTAGGAAAACTCCTGCTCCGATAAGAATCAGTTTTTTTGATTTGTCTTTTCTGCTCATTTAATCCTCTTTAGATTTATAAAAAATTTGCTCATAAAATCCCCCCAAAGGACTGCTGGCTTTACGCGGCATCCGCCTCATCTACTGAAGGAAGCATGCCAAGTGCGCGACGATAAACTTCCAATAGATATTCTTGTTCTTCTAATTTTCCTTGATCAAGTTTTCTAAGCTTTATTACCTGACGCATGGTTTTTATGTCGTAGCCGTTGCTTTTTGCCTCAGCGTAAACTTCGCGAATATCTTCAGCTAGATTAGATTTCTCGTCTTCTAGACGCTCTATTCTCTCAATAAATTGACGCAATTGTTCAGCTGCAAAAGTTGGATTAGTCATCGTTAGTATCTCCCGTTTTGTTATTCAACTATGTTAGTCGTTAATTGCTGACGTGCTTCATTTCCAACACGTTCTAGAAAACCATTTACGAACTTTGCTTCGCTTTCGTCACAATAATGCTGAGCAAGCGTTACATATTCATCGATAATCGCGTTTTTAGGAATTTCAGGCAGCATTAGTAGCTCATAAGCACCTGCGCGCAACAAGGCAAGCAAAGGAACGCTCAAACGATCCAAACGCCACTCGCTACTCAAATGACTGCTGATTACTTGGTCTAAATCTACTGCCTGCGCACGCACACCTTCTAAAACGCGCAGAACATGATGTTGATCAGCCGGAGCGCCGTGCACAACATGACGCGGAGCTTCAGGAATGGTCGGCCATTTTTTTGTATCATCAGAAACATTAAAATGGCTAGCATAGAGAGAACGAATCACTTCCTCACGCGCTGCAGATTTGCGCCTTATGCTGTCAGGTTTTTTGTTTCTTTTTGCTGCGTTTTGCTGCATCAGCCTACCTTTTTACAATAAAATCTTACGAACAAAATTTCGCGCGATGCGCCAACATTTCAACACAGGCTTTTGCCGCTTTTCCGCCCATATCTTTTTGCAAAACATCAGCACGAACATAGGCCTGAGATTTATCCTCAGCTGTAATAACACCGAATCCAAGCGGAAATAAATTTTTTATCGCCAGCTCGTTTAAACCGCGTGCAGTTTCATTACAAACAACATCGTAATGACTGGTTTCTCCACGTATTACACAGCCAAGCGCAATAATTCCAGAATAATGCCGAGAAGAAATAGCCATAGCTGCTGCGGATGGAAGCTCAAAACAACCAGGAACAGATATAATTTCATAACCATATTTATGCGCGCGTAAAACCGCTTCAGCACTTGATTTCAGCATGTCTGCAAGATCAGAATAAAAACGCGCTTCAATTATCAGAATTGGCAACACAATATTTTCCTTGAGTTTATATTTCAAACGGCGTCTCTAAGGCAATGGCTCGTAACCGTCAATGGCTAAACCATATCCTTCAAGCCCGATAACTGGACGTTTTGCATTGCTAAGCAGACGCATTTTTCTGACACCAATATCTTGCAAAATTTGCGCACCGATACCGTAATCACGCAAAGAAGTTTTACTAATTTGCCCTTGCAAATCCGCAGATATCCTTGCTGAGAGCTGGTCTTTGCGCGGCTCTCGCAATAAAACAACTACACCCCTTCCCTCACGCTCAATACGCTGCATGGCGGAATGCAAAAGCGCATCTCCGCCTGAATCTGCATCGCCTAAAACATCGCGCAAAATATCTAGAACATGCATACGCACAAGAATTGTCTCATCTGATTTTATATCGCCCTTAATCAGCGCGATATGCTCAGCATATTCAAGCGTGTTGGTGTAAACACAGAGCGTGAATTCTCCGCCATAGCGTGAATTCAATTTTGTTTTATGCGTAAGTTTTACCAATTTTTCTGTGCGACGACGATAAGCGATAAGATCAGCAATCGCGCCGATTCTCAGCCCGTGCAGCTTGGCGAAGGAAATTAAATCTGGCAATCTTGCCATGCTGCCATCTTCATTCATAATTTCACAAATCACACCAGCAGGATTGAGGCTGGCAAGTTTGGCGATATCAACCGCAGCTTCAGTGTGACCTGCACGCACCAAAACTCCACCAGGCTTGGCAACTAATGGGAAAATATGACCAGGCGAAACAATAGAAGAAGCGCCCTTTTGCGGATCAATTGCGTTGCTGATAGTAAGAGCACGATCAGCAGCGGAAATCCCCGTGCTTATGCCTTCGCGCGCTTCAATCGAAACGGTAAATGCAGTTTGATGACGCGAAGCATTATGCGCAGACATTAGCGGCAGGGAAAGTTCCTCAACGCGCTCTTTTGTTAGCGCCAAACAAATTAATCCGCGCCCATATTTGGCCATGAAATTCACTGCTTCTGCATCAGCTTTTTCAGCAGGAATTACCAGATCGCCTTCGTTTTCACGGTCTTCATCATCAACTAAAATAAACATCCGCCCCGCTTTGGCATCGGCGATTAGATCTTCAATTGGTGATAATCCTGACATGATAAAACTCTTGCTTTATGCGGTTTCCAGAAGCCTGGCAGTATAGCGGGCGAGTAAATCAATTTCTAGATTGAGAAAATCACCAACCCCACGCTCACTCAAATTTGTATGGCTCCAAGTGTGAGGAATAATCATAACTGCAAAATTTTTATCAACAACTTGATTGACTGTTAGGGAAATTCCATCCAGGGAAACAGAGCCCTTTTCAGCAATAAACCGATGATAAGGAGCACTGACAGAAAACGTTATTTTATAACAATCTCCGCACAAATCGATAGACTCAATTTTGGCTAAATCATCAACATGACCAGAAACCAAATGCCCGCCAAGAGCCTCGCCTAAACAAAGCGCAGGCTCAAGATTAACACGTTGATTGATTTGCCAGAAACGCAGATTCGTACGCGCTAAAGTTTCTGCTGAAACATCAACAAAAAAATTATTTTCATTTATCGCAACCAAGGTCAAACAAGCACCAGAGCAGGCGACAGAATCGCCGATTTTCAAGCTTTGCAGAGGAAGCGCAGTTGCAATTCCTATATGCCAAGATTGCTCTTTTTTATTGATTGAAATGATTTCTCCGCTTGCGCGAATTATGCCTGTGAACATTTCTAAACCTTATATTTTTTGCAAAAAATTAATTGTCATAACCAAGGTAAATCTGACATTTTCTTTCCTCGCCCGCACCATAGACAGAACTAGTGCCAACGCCTGTAAAACAGCCAGTTCCAGCTGCACCAAACATGCCATAATCGGGAATTCCATCATCGATTTTTTTATCGATTCCCATTGCTTCAACAGGAGAAATTACCGCCGCTCTTGTGGTGCTATTGGCGATAAATGCATTTACATAATTGCGGAATTTCAATGTGCCAACGGAAGTTCCACAGCAGCCCAAATAAATCAGAGCACTATTGCCGCTTTTTGAGGCAAAAATATTGGTCTTTGATGCAAAAGCGCCGCTCCAAGTTCCGCTGTAACTGCCATCAATTAGCTCGGCTAGTGAGAGATGACGAAAGGCAGAAAATGCTTCATTGCTAGTTTCAATTTCGATATTGCCATTACCATTACCGTTGGTAGCTGATCCTCCCCAATATTGGCTTGCACGGCGGAAATCACCAGGCAGACCAGAATAAGTGGTTTGAAATTGCAGAGTGGTAGCAGTAAATTTTTGCATCTCCGCCAACAGAGTATTTATTTCAGCATTGCGCTGCAAATCTTTGCCATAAAGAATTCCAGAAATGATGAGAGAAATAACCGTGATAACAATTGCAAGCTCAATTAAAGTTACGCCTTTTTTTGCTTGATTTTTTGTCCAAAAAAAGCTGAAACCATGCGGTAATCTTATTTTATTTTTAGAGTTTAATTTCGGCTTTATTTTATTCATAGAATTTATCTCTATATAACATAAGAGCGGCTCTAAATGCCGCTAAATACCAGCTACAACATAACGAGGCTTTATGTCTACACCGTTTTCTTCAATTGGAATTTTAGGCCTGGGCTTAATTGGCGGATCTTTAGCTCAAGCTCTTTTAAAAAACGCACCTGAGTTAAAAATTTTCGGCTTTGATAATAATGCAGAAAGTTTAAAAAGCGCTGCAAATATTTTGCAGGCCACTTCTTCTCCAATGGAACTTGCTGAGAAATCACAATGTTTGGTTCTAGCTACACCGATTGGAAAATATGTTACATTATTACAAAATACAATTCCGCATTGGCAGAAGAATTTTCATGGTGAGAAATTTTTAACTGACGTTGGTTCATTACAAAGACCTTTATTGGAAGCAACAAACAATTATTCAAATATCAATATTGTTAGCAGCCATCCGATTGCGGGATCAGAGAAAAGCGGCTGGGAAATGGCTAATCCTCTGCTTTTCAAGCAGCGCTTGGTTTTGCTCTCCGCCGATAAAACAACAGATGTTTCTGCCTGCAAATGGCTATGGGAAAAAACTGGCGCTGAAATAAAAACCATCGATGCAAAAGAACATGATCAACGCTACGCCGCACTTTCACATGCACCGCATTTATTGATTTTTGCTGCGGCAAAAAATCAGCAAGAATTACTATCGTTATGCAAAAATTATGAGCAGGAAGAATTCATAAAACACAGGCTGCGCCTAGCGCGCTCGAATATTGAAATGTGGCAGGACATCACATACGAAAATCTTATTTCTATCAATAATATTTGCGTAAATTATGCGCTACAAATCGAGTTTTTTTCCTCACAATTAAAGGCGCGATTACTGAATAGCTGGAAGATAGAAAAACAAAAAATCATTAGCGAAAACTGTCAAGAAGGCTCGATTTTTTCTGAATTGCCAGATTCACTTAAAATGTGGAATGCATTAATTGCGCTGCTGGTTTTTTCTCACCGTGGCAATGACCATGAAACGCTTGCTGGCCCTGCGTTTAAAGAAATAACTGCGATTTTTAATCACAATCCACCAACAACGCTAAGTATGAAGGATATAGCGGCTTTCCAGATTCTAACAAAACTGCTTTATCAATCTTTGCTGGAGCTTATAGAAATTATTTCAACAGGAAAAATGCGCGAATTGGGGCGCTGGCTCAATTCCATACAGATTAGATTCTAGGCGCAAAAACTATAGGACAATAAAATGCTAGGCTAGTTTTTTAAAACCTAGAACCTGGCATTTTATTTTTTAGAAGATTTATGTTTAAGGTGAATTAGGCGCCGATCCTAATGCTGCTCGCGCCGCTGCACGTGCATTTTCTTTTTCCACAAAACTTCCTGAGGTTCTAATCCTCACAGCGCCATCTTCCAAATGATCCAAATCTGAATGTGTATAAGTATTTTGATAAGAAAATAACGGAGATGTGGAACTAGAATAAAATGAGAATTCTTCTTCTGCTACTGGAGAAGGAGCATGAGCAGGTTCTTCTTCTAGTGCTGGAGAAGGAGCTGGCGGCGGAGGAGAGAGACTTTCCAAAACCAGAGAAACCGCTTCTGCATTCAGAGACGGAGTGTGAGATCGAGACACATAAAGTTCTACTGGCAAAAAATCATCTATTTGAATCTCTGCAGCAGCCTCCGAACCTGCGGCAGCTAAGGCTTCTGGAGCTAGAGCGTTTAATCTCTCTATATACGATGCTTCCAGAATTCTTTCTCCATCTAGAGCTGTTAATTGTTGTTCATCTCCATCGACAATATTACCCAAATTAATAGAAAGAAGATCGCGGTCTCTGGGGATGGAGGTTTCTGTACTCTCATCAAAAACCGCTTGTGACTGAGGTTCTGGGCTTGGTGAAGAGTAAGACGTTAGTTCTGAAAATTCTTGCTGGCGCACTCCAGACATAATGCAATCCTTAATAAGGTTTTAAGTTGCGAAAAGACAAATGCTATAAAGTAACATTTGCTTTCAAAATTAAATCATTAAGCTAGCAAAAATATTCCGATGAAATATTAACGAACAATAATTTCTACGCGCTGATATCAAGTAAGAACGACCATTTGCTGGCGAAATTCTTCTAGCAGGAAATTACCTACAATCAGATCTTAGCATTGATTGCAGGCCTTGTTCTAAAACTGGAATCGCGTTCTTCTGCTGCTTTTACTTCATCCCAAAGCGCATCTTTATCAGCCAAACTTAGCGAGACGAAATCTTGATTGCGCGCTTTTGCCAAGGCTTCCATTGCGGCGAATCTTTGTTCAAATTTGTAAGTAGCATGGCGCAAAAGTGCCTCGGGCTCGGCTCCTAACATGCGCACAACATTTGCAAGTGCGAATAATAAATCGCCTAATTCTTCCTCGACCAAAGACTGCTCTTCTGTTTCTATGGCTTCTTGAACTTCGCTCCATTCTTCTGCAACTTTATCGCAGACTGAGGCAAAATCGGGCCAATCAAAACCAACCGCAGATGAGC
>JBIKYU010000013.1:0-25504 GCA_044355085.1 Rickettsiales bacterium
CTTCTCCAGCTACGCCCACTTCGCCTCTGGCGGCATGGACATCAATATCCCCTCAACGTTCCCTCCTGTCATCAGGCCAAATCGTGTCCCCCTATCATAGATAAGATTAAACTCCGCATAACGGCCGCGCTAAATCAGCTGCTGCTGACGATCCGCCTCATTCCAAACTTCACTCATTCTACGTCTAGCAATTTTTGGATAAATATCTGCAAAAGTTTTCCCAACCGCCTGCGTGAAGGCGAATTCACGCTCCCAATTTTCGCTCGCTAAATAATCATAAAAAATTCCACCAACACCACGAGCTTCATTGCGATGCTTGATCCAAAAATATTTATCACACCATTCTTTGAATTTTTGATAGCTGCCAATCTCGTAATCCTCACAAACAGCAGCAAAAGCAGCGTGAAAATCTTTCGTATCTTCTGGCTCCTCGACCATAGGATTTAAATCCGCACCGCCGCCAAACCAATGTTTTACAGGCGTTTGCGCATCCACTCCCAGAACAATCATGCGCGTATTCATATGAACAGCTGGAACTTTTGGCGAACATAAATGCGCAACCAAAGAAATTCCACTCGCCCAAAAATGTGGCGCATCAAGCGCTCCAGGAATTTCTTTGCGAAATTCTTCACTAAAAAAACCCTCAACAGTTGAGATATTCACACCAACTTTTTCAAAGAACCGTCCACGCATCAAAGAAATTTCTCCGCCGCCCCCCTCAGAGCGCTCCCATTTTTTGCGCTCGAATCTTCCTGCGGGTTTTTCACTATTTTGAAATTCATCTTCTAGCGCTTCAAAATGCCCGCAAATAGAATCTCTTATCTGCCGAAACCATCTCTCTGCCTTTGTTTTATGTGCCACGGCAATATCTACCATATAATTTTCCTAAAATTTATTTGCTAAAAATTTCAGCGCGAATCAAATAATGAAGAAGTAAAACTTTGCAAGTTTAGGCAGTATCTTCTCGAGATTATCAAAATGATTTTTGGTGAATCTTTGCTACAAATTTCTAAAAATTCTTCCAAACAGGAACCGCCATCTGTAAAAAATTGTAAAAAATTTTGCTAAAAATCCCCTGGAAAATCAAATTTTAAACTCGGTAACTACACTACCCAAGCAACGAACTCTGAATATAAAATTTTCTGCTCTAATTTTTTGACTTTTACAAGTCAGCAAGTATAACCCTGTCAGAGCCTCGCTTTTATTGCTTGGCTAGCTATAGCAAATTTATTTAAATTTTTTCCACGCCCCTTCTTTGAGAAACTTTTTATGTCTCACGCTCGCATGTTATTCAAGGCCTTTGCTAGCTTTCTTCTATACACAAATATCGCCAACGCATCGCCGCTACCATGGCAGATGAATCTCCAGCCTGCAGCATCTCCTGTGATGGAACAATTCAGCCAATTTCACGACGCTTTGCTCATTATTATTTTTGCCATTGCTGCCTTTATTATTTTGTTACTTTGTTACACTTGCTGGCGCTTCGGTGCTAAGCGCAACAAAATTCCTTCCACCACCACACATAATACTTTTTTAGAAATTATCTGGAGTGTCGTACCAGTAGTTATTGTTCTAGTTATCGCTGTTTTTTCCTTGAAAACTCTTTATTTTGCCGATCGCGTTGAAAAATCAGAAATGACATTAAAAGTCATTGGCTATCAATGGTACTGGGGCTATGAATATGCGGATTATCCAGGCCTTGCTTTCGATAGCTACATCATTCCTGACAAAGACATCAAACCTGGCCAAAACCGCCTACTTGAAGTCGACAACCGCGTTGTACTTCCAATCGATACCAATATAAAAATTCAAATAACTGCCGCTGATGTTATTCACAGCTTTGCGGTTCCCGCCTTTGGCATCAAAAGAGACGCAGTGCCTGGACGTTTGAACGAGACCTGGGTCAAAATAACTAAACCAGGAACTTACTACGGGCAATGCTCAGAGCTCTGCGGAACGGGCCATGGATTTATGCCAATTGCTATTGACGCAGTTACTAAAGAAGAATTCGCCGCTTGGGTTGCAACAAAACAAAAACGCGCTGAAAACACCGCCAATCAACAGGCAAAGCGCTAGTATCACTAGAAAGGAAAAATCATGGCCCATACTGATCATTCGCATCATCATCATGATGAACATCCAACTGGATGGCGTCGCTGGTTGCTGTCAACAAACCATAAAGATATCGGCACGCTTTATCTGATTTTAGCAGTAATCGCTGGATTAATCGGAGGCCTGTTTTCGGTAATTATGCGCATGGAACTCGCCGCTCCTGGCTTGCAAATTTTGGGCGGAAACCATCAGCTCTATAACGTAATTCTTACCGCACACGCATTCATCATGGTGTTTTTCATGATCATGCCTGCATTGATGGGAGGCTTCGGCAACTGGATGGTTCCTCTGCTAATCGGCGCACCAGACATGGCTTTTCCGCGCTTGAATAACATCAGTTTTTGGCTGTTAGTTATGTCTTTTATAATGCTCCTTGCCTCAGCTCTTGTTGATGGCGGAGCTGGTACCGGGTGGACTGTTTACCCTCCACTTTCTGATGCTATTCATCATCCTGGCATGGCCGTTGACATGGCAATTTTCTCTCTCCATATCGCGGGAGCTTCTTCAATTTTAGGTGCTATAAATTTCATCGTTACCATTTTCAACATGCGCGCACCTGGCATGACTTTACACAAAATGCCTCTCTTTGTTTGGTCTGTCTTGATCACTGCTTTCTTACTGGTGTTAGCTCTCCCTGTTCTTGCTGGCGCAATCACTATGTTGCTTGTTGATCGCAATTTCAGTGGCAGTTTCTTCTCTCCAGCTGGTGGCGGCGATCCGATACTTTATCAGCATTTATTCTGGTTCTTCGGCCATCCTGAAGTCTACATCATCATCCTTCCTGGCTTTGGCATCATCAGTCACGTCATTGCCACTTTCTCACGCAAACCCGTTTTTGGCTATCTTGGCATGGCCTATGCCATGGCCGGAATTGGCGTAGTTGGCTTCGTTGTTTGGGCGCATCACATGTTCACCGTTGGTATGAGCGTCAACACTCTCGCTTATTTCACTTTAGCAACCATGATAATTGCCATCCCAACTGGAATAAAAATCTTCAGCTGGATTGCCACAATGTGGGGCGGATCAATTACTTTCTCTACTCCAATGCTCTACGCTATCGGCTTTATCGCCCTATTTACAATCGGCGGAGTTACTGGTGTAGTCCTTGCAAATGGCGGATTAGATCGTGTTTTCCACGACACCTACTACGTTGTTGCGCATTTCCATTACGTAATGTCACTCGGAGCTTTGTTCGCTGGCTTTGCTGGATTTTTCTACTGGCTACCAAAAATGTCTGGACGCATGTACAGCGAACCATTAGCAAAAATACAATTTTGGCTAATGTTTATCGGCGCTAATGTTACTTTTTTCCCTCAGCATTTCTTAGGTCTAGCTGGTATGCCACGCCGCATTCCTGATTATCCCGATGTTTTTGAGGGCTGGAATTATGTCTCATCTATTGGCTCCTACATTTCATTTTTTGGTACGCTATTATTTGTATTTATTATCGTACACGCGCTGAAATTCGGCAAAAAAATTGGCAACAATCCTTGGGGAGAAGGCGCTGATACTTTGGAATGGACCCTAACTTCTCCACCTGCTTTCCATAGTTTTGAAAAAATTCCAACCATAAAATAAAAGCGCATTTTAGCTAAATGACTGTCATCGCATCAGAACAACAAGTGTTACAAAATAACATTCTAGATTCACGTGTCCGCGATTTTTTCGCCTTACTAAAACCGCGCGTGATGTCTTTGGTTGTATTCACAGGCTTGACTGGAATTTTCCTGGCACCAGGAACTCTGCATCCTGCGCTGATTTTTTTAGCTATTTGTTGCATCGCTCTAGGATCGGGAGCAGCTGGCGCTTTCAACATGTGGTACGATCGCGATATTGACGCCAAAATGTCTAGAACCATAAACCGCCCGATACCAACAGGCCGCATCGCGCCAGAAACTGCGCTAGAATTTTCTATAATAATGGCATCTGCCAGCGTTTTTATTATGGCCCTTGCAACAAATTATATTGCTGCATTGTGGCTGTTTATTGCGATTATTTTTTACGGTGGAATTTATACAATTTGGCTAAAACGACTAACTCCACAAAATATCGTAATCGGCGGAGCAGCAGGAGCTTTCCCACCAGTTATTGGCTGGGCTGCAATTAGCAGTGATTTTGCGTTCGCGCCGTGGATTTTATTCCTAATTATTTTTCTTTGGACACCGCCACATTTTTGGGCTCTAGCGCTCTACCGTGCTGAAGAATATGCACGCGCTGGCATTCCCATGATGCCAGTTGTAAAAGGACAAAAAACTACTCTTAGACAAATGTTTTTCTATAGTATTGCCTTATTCATCGTCAGCATATTGCCGATCGCACTTGGTTTTCTTGGATTTTTCTACACAATAATTGCTTCAACAATCGGCATACGCTTTATATTTCTTTGCTGGAAATTAATGAAAAAATACGAAGAAAGGCGGGCGAAACAATTATTCGGTTTTTCTATTTTTTATCTTTTCGCTCTCTTTAGTGCCATGCTCATTGATCACGCTCTTTAGGAAAAAAATGCCTCTTAGCTCTCTCCATCAACGAAAAAAAATGAAAAATCTAGCGCTGTTAATTCTCTTATTAGCGCTCGTAGGAATTTTCTTCACGCTTGGTGTTTTAAAATTTGCTGGGTCTTTGCGATGAAAACAAACAGCCGCCATGCAGTTGCAATTCTGATGTTAGCTGCGGGCATGTTCGCGCTCGCTTTTGCTGCGATTCCTTTATACGAACTTTTCTGCAAAACCACTGGCTATGGCGGGACAACCGCAACCGCAGAATCTTGGCCCACAACAGAAGGCAAGCGTTTATTCAAGATTAGTTTTAATGCGGATATTTCGCCAAATCTCGATTGGCAATTCAAACCCGAGCAAACCACAATCAGCTTAAAATCTGGCGCACGCGGATTGGCTTTTTATCATGCTGAAAACCTAAGCAATAAGCCAGTTACAGGCCATGCAATTTATAATGTCACTCCGAATAAAGCGGGAAAATATTTCCACAAAGTACATTGCTTTTGTTTTGAAAATCAAACTTTAGCCGCTAAAGAACAGGTATCCATGCCTGTTTCTTTCTTTATTGATCCAGCCATTGAATCCGATCCACTGCTTGATGATGTTGATGAAATCACGCTCTCCTACACTTTTTTCGAAACAAAAAAAACAAACCCAATTAAAGAGAAAAAATAAATCCAAGCCTCTTCTCTGCATGAACCTTTATAAAACTACGAAAATCTAGAGCATCACACGCTTATATCAGTTCAAGTTAGGCTTTGAACTGGATTTTGTATTAGCAAGCCGCTTCAATCATTATCTCAACCGCATATTCTGGTGCTGCTAATTTAGCTTCAACCGTGGCTCTAACAGGCGTTTTTCCAGCAACAACCCACGCATCCCAAGCCTTATTCATTTCTTGAAATGTGGATATATCAGCAAGCCAAATATTCGCTTTTAGAATGCAAGTTTTGTCGCTACCAACTTGCTGCAATATACTCTCGATTTGCTGAAGAATATCTTTGGTTTGTTCAAAAACAGATTTACCAGCAGCTGCATCCGCGACCACGCCTGAGGTATAAATTTTTCCTCCATACACAACTGCTTCGCTCATGCGAGAGCCAGCTTCAATACGAATAATTTGTTTGTTATTAGCCATTTCTTCTCCATTTTTTAGAATGTTTTTGACGCAGTCAAAAACGTCAACAAAAACTGCAAACCTGCGTAAAATGCAGGCGCACCAACAATTATGGCCGCAGCCATTTTATTCGCATATTGCTTTTGCTCATCTACAGACTGACGAAGCTCCTGCTTGAATTCTTGCCTTAACTCTTGAATTTCTTGTCTGAATTCCTGCTTTGTTACCAGCTCTTCATAGCTCACATTCACAATCTGCCGCATTGTATCGACAAAAACTTCAGCCGCTTCTGGAGCAATACCAATAGATTCCAATTTCTTTACCACACGATGCGCGTCAAATCTAACACCAGGTTGCATATTCAAATTTTCTGAGGGAGAGACCTGCATAAAAACTCCGTGAATTTTACTTCGCAAAGAACATTATCAAAAAACTCCGACGCTTCTTGTGTTTTATTTAAACCAAGAAGTCAATAGCAGAAAAACATATCGACTACAAAAAACGAAAATTTCTACAATGAATAACCCAGAGCTCTGCTTAATACCAATTTCCGCTCAAAGCCTTAATTGAAGAGCGCAAAAATGAGCTTACGGAATGTATTAAAAAGCGAAAACAGAAAAGAAAATGGCGTGCCCGGCAGGATTCGAACCTGCGACCCACAGCTTAGAAGGCTGTTGCTCTATCCAGCTGAGCTACGGGCACATCGAAAGAGGCGCAAAATCTACAAACAACTTCTTAAAATTTTCTTATTAAAAGCGCATTTTGTAACTTTATATCAATTCACAAAATTACGCTGCTTACCGCTTGTAAAACTCTTGCAAAAAAAATCTCTCCAGAGAGGCTTTATATCGGCCGTCTTCCACAAAAACAACCAACATAAAATTATTATTCGCCATCAAGAAAAACACGCAAAGCATTACAAAACACCTGGTTTTCCTCGATTGAACCGATGGTTACGCGCAAACAATCGGCCAAACCATAACCCTTCATCGCGCGCAAAATAATTCCCTGCCCCATTAAAAACGCAAGTGCTGAGTCGGCTTGAGCTGCCCCGCCCTTAAAGCGCAGCAACAAAAAATTAGCCACACTTGGCAAAACTTCCAAACCAATTTCGCTCATTTCTTTCGCCATTTTTAGGCGCTCAACGCGGTTATGCACTCGCGCGCGCGCAACAAAATCCTCATCTCCAAGCGCAGCTATTCCTGCATAAATCGCGGGCGAAGAAACATTAAACGGCCCGCGCAAACGATTAAGAACATCCGTAATCTCAGGCGCAGCATAAGCCCAACCAAGACGCAGAGCCGCCAAGCCATAAATTTTAGAAAATGTCCGCGTCATAACAACATTTTTATATGCTGCAATCAAATGCTCTCCCGAAGAATAATCAGCCTCTTCAACATATTCGGCATAGGCCGCATCAACTACCAACAAAACATTCTCCGGCAATGCTGCATGCAAAACATCAAGCTCGGCTTTAGTTATATAACTTCCTGTTGGATTATTTGGATTGGCCAAAAAAACTATGCGCGTTTTGGGAGTAATTGCTGCTATCAAAGCCTGAATATCGGCACGTAAAAAAGCCTCAGGCGCCGCAATTGGCTGAGCTCCAACTGAATGAGCAGCAATCGGATACATCAAAAAACCATATTGGCTATAAAGAATTTCATCGCCCTCACCCGCATATGCCTTACATAAAAGCGAGATTAATTCATCAGAACCAGCGCCACAGATAATTTGCTCTTTTGGTAATTTATAACAATCAGCAATTGCCTCTCGCAGAGCTAAAGCAGCTCCGTCTGGATAGCGATGCAAATTTTCAGCCGCCTTGATATAAGCCTCCTTAGCCGCCTTGCTTGCACCAAAAGGATTTTCATTTGAAGATAATTTCAGCACCTTTTCTGCACCCGCAGCTTTTGATAAACCGCCTTGATAAGGTGAAATCGATAAAATTCCTGGACGTGGTTTTAGTTGCATAATTTTTCCAATATTTTTTTTGTACAAAACATAGCTGCGAAGCAAAGCTTCAATCGCAGCTAAAAGACAATCATGAAATACTATCTTTTTCTGAAAACTGCAGCGGCCTGGCATAAGCACCAAGCAATCTCACCGCTGAGCCCAAAGTTTTTTGCGCCAGCAAAGCCGAATCAAGAAAACATGAAACGCCAATTAATAGGCCATTTTCAGCCTGCGACAACAATAAAATATCAGCTGCATAAACTCGCTGCAAATTTGCAATAACTTCATCTGCTGCAGCAAAAGTCTCGATAGCCAACACAGAAATATCATCGCCAGTTTCCTCTGGCATCACCGCTGCGATTGCAAATGCATTTTCATCATCTGCCATCCAGCTCTGCACCACATACGGTAACTTTGCAAAAATAAAAATTTGATTTGATTCACCAGCAGGACGCAACCACCAAGGTTTTTCCATCTGCTGCTCCAGCGGCAAAATACCAATCGTTGCGTAAGATTTTATCACCTGCTCTACAACCAGCTCCTCTTCTGTAAAGCGCGCAATCGGCATCACTGTGCCGAAATATTCGCGCGCCAACCAATATGGTGCTTGAGAATTTTTCTTACAAAACGCTGCAATCGTCATCGACTGCTCAAGGGTAAGAGAAGCAGAAATAATCATACGCCACATAGTTGCAATTGCAGCTGGAGGAAAATCTCTGTCCATTTTTGCAATCAATGCCCTTATCATCAAAGCCTCGCGCGCAGGGCGAATAAAGCTCAAACCAGCGCTGACAGTTTTCGCTTTCAAATGCCCAACTTCGCGTACAATCGTCATTCTCGCTTTAAGCAACTCCAGCATTTGCTCATCTAAATCATCTATGCGCGCGCGCAATACTGATAAATCATTATTTCCTTGTTGCATTTTTCCCACCTGGTTCGTTAAAACTCGAACATTAAAAGTAATACCAATCCATATTTTTAGCTCCTACATTGCCACTGCTTCATGCTTAAAAATCTGAAATGGTAATACTTATTCTTTTTATTTTGGGCATTTCAAAATTGTCCACGAAAACATATTCCTTTTGAAGGACCATTCTCTCATGAGTTCCAGCCTTATATCGACCTTTGGTCCGTCCTACAAGCCAGTGGAAATCGGCGAAATTGCAATGCTCGCCACCGACTTTCCGCTGGTTTTAGATTCTGGTAGAAAAATCGAGAATTTTCCGCTCGCTTATCAAACTTATGGGAAATTAAACGCTGATAAATCCAACGCCATTTTAATTCATCACGGCTTAACAGGAGATCAATATCTCGCTGGCAAACACCCAGTTACTGGGAAAGATGGCTGGTGGGAGCATTTAGTCGGCCCAGGAAAAATTATCGACACCGATATTTTTTTCGTGGTCTGCACTAATGTTTTAGGCGGCTGCATGGGGTCATTCGGGCCGAAAAATATCAACCAAGAAACGGGCAAACCCTACGGCTTAGATTTTCCCGTCATTACCATTCGCGACATGGTCCGCGCGCAAGAGCGCTTCATGAAAATCTTAAACATCAAGCGATGGCTTTGCGTTATGGGCGGATCGATGGGCGGCATGCTAACCTTAGAATGGGCAGCTCTTTATCCAGAAAAAGTTGGCTCCGCTTTAGTTATTGCATCTGGCGCGCGCTTCACCGCGCAAAACATAGCATTTCATGAGATTGGTCGCCAAGCAATTATGGCTGATCCAGAATGGTGTCACGGAAAATATCTGGAAGAAAAACGCTACCCCGCCAAAGGACTAGCAGTTGCTCGCATGACCGCGCATTTAACCTACATGTCTGAAGATGGCTTACAGCGCAAATTTGGCCGCGCCTTGCAAAATCGCGAAAAAGTTACCTACGGCTTTGAAGCTGACTTCCAAGTTGAAAGTTATCTGCGTCATCAAGGCATGACTTTTGTTGAGCGCTTCGACGCCAATAGCTATCTCTATATCACGCGCGCAATGGATTATTTCGATTTAGCTGGCGAGTTCGACGGAAAACTAGCCCATGCTTTTCACAATACAAAAACGCATTTCTGCGTGATTTCCTTCTCAAGCGATTGGCTTTTCACCACCAAGGAAACCAAAAAAATCGTGCATGCTTTGAATTCCTCGCACGCACGAATTAGCTTTGTTGAAGTACAAACCGACAAAGGCCATGATGCATTTTTACTCGATGAGCCTGAATTCTTCTCCACTCTCAGCAGCTTTTTAAGCCGCATTCGCGAGGAACAAAATGCCTGAAAATAACTTTTCTCTCCGCACTGATTTGCAAGCAATAGCCGATCTCGTCCCCGCAAAAAGCCGAGTTCTTGATATTGGCTGCTCAAACGGCGATTTGCTCGCCTGGCTTAGGAATGAGAAACAAATTGATGGTCGCGGCATTGAAATTTCACAAAGCGATGTCAGCACCTGCGTACAGCGCGGTTTAACTGTGATTCAAGGCGATGCTGATCACGATCTACAACATTATCCCAACCAATCATATGACTACGTAATCGCCAGCCATTTGCTGCAAGCAACGCAGCATCCAAAAGAAGTTTTACAAGAAATGCTCCGCATCGGCCGCCACGCAATATTATCGATTCCTAACTTTGGCTATTGGCGAAACCGGCTGCAGCTAACAATCCTAGGCCGCATGCCTGTTACCAGAACTTTGCATTATCAATGGTATGACACACCGAACATTCACTTTTGTACTAGCGCAGATTTTAAAAATTTAGCAGAAAATCTTGGCTGTTTTTGCCTAAAAACTTCGCATTTAAATTCCGCAGGAAAACCAATTTCAAAAATCGCCAACTATTTTCCTAATCTCATGGCTGAAAAATCTATTTTTGTTTTGACGCGCTAGGATCTTTAGAAACTGCATAAAAAACAACAAGCGCAAAGATTGTTTTTCTGCACAATTGCTCAGCAATTACTAGCCCGCTTTAAAAAAACACAAAACCATAATTTAAATCAATGCTCAATTCTGGTGCTATAAAAATATTTTCAAGCAATCATTTATTGTTTGTAAGGAAGAATTAACTTACTCGCACTAGTCTGCATAAAATATTATTTATCAGCACAAAAAAATTGCACAGAAGGAAATCATGCGCCAAAAAAATACAGCATCTACGCCAAAAAAAATTCTCTTCATGGATTGGGATGACACCATAATTCATTGGGGGCCATCGCTGCGTCATCCGCCAAAATGGGTTTTAAAAGCCAAAGAAAATACGCCTGAGCTAAATTTTCTTTGGGATAGTATTTCTTGGCTTTGGAAAAACATGCGAGAAATTTCCCATCGTATCTTTCCACGCCCGCGCGATGAGAAGATCGAATTTTTTCCAGGCGTTCTTGAGTTCGTACGCGAGCTCAAAGCCGAAGACATAAAAATTGCTATCGTAACCAATAAAGAAGAAGGAAAATTTCATCGCCAATTTCAGCATTTAACTGAAACTCACGGACTTGGCGGATTATTTGATGCTCACGTTGCGCATCAACGTAGTCTTTCGCAAATTTCTGTCCGCAAGCCCAATCCGCAAATTGGCGTGCGCGCTCTAAAGGCTTTGGGCATAAAAACTGAAGAAGGCATGCAGCCAGTTGAAATTATTCACATTGGTGATCGCCACTCGCAAGACACAAAATTCGCCAATCGCCTGAATAAATTACTGCAAAAATACAATCAAAATTCCTCCTGCAAAAGCATTCTGCATAATGTTTATGACTGGGATAAGGAATATTTAAGCAAGCTGCCGAAGGAAGAATCTCCGCACGCAACCGCGCAAGGTTACAAAGCGGGAGCAAAGATTCTTCCTCACAAAGACAACGTTCATGAAACTGTGCGCGAAGAAGTATTCAAAGCTTTTCATCTCACTTTACCAGAAAAAAGAAGAAATTCTGCCGATCAGCAACCTCAACAGCAGAACCAATTGCAGAATCCTGATCTGCACACAGGAACGATTGTTGCAAAGAGGGGCGCGAACACTGAGAGAGGCCCGTGAACGCTGAGAGAGGAAAATAAAAAGGCGGACCGCAAAGCCCGCCTTTTCATAAATAATTTTTACAAATAAAAACTAAGCCGCTTTTTTAGCTGGCGCTTTTTTCTTAGAAGATGCTGGTTTTTCTTTATTCTCGGCAACAAGTTTAACCACTTTCTTGTTACGACCAGATTTCAGCACCGTAATTAAATGCTCTGTTGATGCAGGCAAATCTGTGCGATGAATCGCGGCATATTCACCAGCCAAACGACCAAGCGCAGATTCGTAAATCATCCGCTCGCTGTAAGAACGATCAGGATCATCAACATTTTTATGCAGATCACGAACCACTTCCGCAATCGCAACTAAATCGCCAGAATGAATTTTTGCTTCATATTCTTGCGCTCTACGGCTCCACATTCCACGACCAGGTTTTGCCCTACTTTTCAGCGTTGCAACCGCAGCCTCGAGCTGTTTTACCGAACTAAGAGCGCGCAAACCAGCTAACTTCGCACGCGCAACTGGAACACTCACCGTCATTTTGTCTTTTTCAAAAGCAATCACATAAAATTTTAGTTCTGTGCCTGCAACTTCCTGTGTTTCTTTTGCTGTTATTTGCCCAACACCATGCGCTGGGTAAACTACTTTATCTCCCAAATTAAACTCTGTCTTATCAGTTTTTACTGCCATGGAAACTCCTATGTTTTTTTCGTCTGAACGCGATTGAAAACCCAACAATAATTTCTTTCCCAAGGAAAAACTCATTCAAATTTCCGCGAAAAATACGGCCAGAGAAGCTATCACAAACAAACACAAAAAAAAAGCCCTGAACCGAAGATTATCTCTCTTTACACAAAACTGTTACAAAGTAGCAAAATGTACCACTCTAGCCTTTAAGGCCTAAAAAAAACAAGCCCCGCATGAGCCAAAACCCACAGCAGAGCTTGTATTCGCGCAATTAAAAACTATTAAGCGCTATAGTACATAAGATATTCAATTGGGTGCGGCGTATGTTCGAAACGCTCTACCTCTGTCATTTTTAAGGCAATATATGAATCGATCAAATCATCCGTAAACACATCACCCTTCTTTAGGAAGGCGCGATCAGCATCGAGAGAAGCCAAGGCCTCGCGCAGCGATCCGCAAACAGTTGGGATGTTTGTTAGCTCCTGCGGTGGCAAATCATAAAGATTTTTATCCATCGCATCACCAGGATGAATTTTTTTCTCGATACCATCCAAACCAGCCATCATCATCGCTGCCAAAGCATAATAGCTATTTGCCAGCGGATCAGGATAACGCACCTCAATACGCTTGCCCTTAGGGCTCGCAACATAAGGAATGCGGATGGAAGCCGAACGATTGCGCGAAGAATACGCCAACAAAACTGGAGCTTCATAACCAGGGATCAAACGCTTATAGCTATTAGTCGAAGGGTTAGTGAAAGCATTTAGCGCCTTCGCATGTTTAATGATACCGCCGATATAATATAAGCAAGTTTCCGATAAATCAGCGTAGCCATTGCCCGCAAACAAAGGTTTTCCGCCCTTCCACAATGATTGATGCACATGCATGCCTGAACCATTATCGCCAAAAATTGGCTTCGGCATAAAGGTCGCGGTTTTGCCATAAGAATGTGCAACATTTTGTACGACATATTTATATTTTTGCACGTTATCAGCTGTCGCAACCAAAGTGCTAAAATCAAAGCCAAGTTCACACTGACCAGGGGCAACTTCATGGTGATGAATTACAGGAGACAAGCCAACTTCACGCAGTACAGAAAGCATCTCAGCGCGCATGTCGTTTAATGAATCAACAGGCTGCACGGGGAAATATCCACCTTTAACTTGCGGACGATGTCCCATATTTCCCGCCTCATAAGAACGACCATTATTATATGGACCTTCTTCTGAGTCTAATTTCACAAAACTACCGCGCATTCCCACATCAAAACGCACATCATCAAATACAAAAAATTCTAGCTCAGGGCCAAAATACGCCGTATCGGCAACACCAGAATATGAAAGATATTCCTCAGCCCGCTTAGCTACTGAACGCGGATCACGCGCATAACCCTGCCCCGTGCTTGGCTCCATCACATCACAAAAAACCACCAAAGTTGGATGCGCAGTGAAAGGATCAACAAACGCTGTGTTTGGATCTGGCATCAGAATCATGTCTGATTCATTAATCGCCTTCCATCCGCTGATAGAAGAACCATCAAACATCACACCTTCAGCAAAAGTATCCGCATTCACTTTTTCTGCTGTATAGGCGGTGTGGTGCCATTTTCCACGAGGATCAGTAAAACGAAAATCGATAAATTCGATGTCATGTTCTTTAATAAGCTGTAGCACCCGATTTTCAGAAGCGGACATGGTGATCTCCCTAATTTGTCCGTTAAAAGATCCCAGCAAAATGCCGATAAAATTTTCGATAAAAAAGCGCGAAACAAGAAAAACCGCCCTTTTCGAACGGGGCATCGCTATAAAGCAAAAATCATTCGCTAGCCAGTATTTTTTTCACAAAATTTATCGGCGATAAAGAATCATAAACCGCCGAGAAACCATAAACTAGAGAGCATCAGCGCCGCGCTCGCCCGTTCTAATTCTGATTGCATCTAAAACATCACTCACAAAAATTTTACCATCACCAATGCGACCTATCCGCGCAGCTTTCACAATTGCCTCAACTGCAGGCTCAAGCAAACTATCAGGAATCACCACCTCAACTTTTACTTTCGGCAAATAATCAACGACATATTCTTCGCTACGATAAGTTTCTGTGCGACCTTTCTGCGCCCCGAAACCCTTGACTTCCGTCACTGTCATGCCGCGCACACCGACCGCATCAAGCGCATCTTTTACGTCATCCAATTTAAATGGTTTTATCAAAGCTTCGACTTTTTTCATTTTTTTCCTCTTGTTCACTTGACG
Source organism: Rickettsiales bacterium (assembly GCA_044355085.1). Classification (GTDB taxonomy): domain Bacteria; phylum Pseudomonadota; class Alphaproteobacteria; order Rickettsiales; family JBIKYU01; genus JBIKYU01. The sequence goes on from JBIKYU010000013.1 coordinate 14,608, forward strand.
GAGATTAATGGTTTGAATAGTTTGCGCGCCCTTTTGATATTTTGTGGCGGGCATAGCTCAGTTGGTTAGAGCGCCAGTTTGTGGCACTGGAGGCCGTGGGTTCAAGCCCCATTGCTCGCCCCATTTTCAAAGATCCTACATTCCGCCATTGCGTTTGATAAATGGCACTTGCGCCAAAACAAAGAGCACAGTCAGCGGCAAAGCGCCAATCGTTTTAAACAAAACCCACTGCTCTGTTGTAAGAACGCGCCAAATAAATTCATTTAGAACCGCCATCACAGCAAAAAAAACTGCGAATCTGATACTCAAAATTCGCCAGGCACTATCAGGCAATTCCATTGCCTTACCAAACATCAGCGCAACCCAGCCCTTCCCGCGTAGAACGCCAAAAAATAAAACCGCCGCGAATCCTCCAAACAACAAAGTTGGCTTCATTTTTATGAAGCGCTCGTCATGCAAATAAAGCGACAAACCTCCAAACAACAAAACTAATGCCAGAGTAATTAACGGCATCGGCGCAAGACGTTTATGCATAATATATTCTGCTGCAACCGCAATTGTGGTAGCGCCCATCAAAACCGCAGTTGCCGTCATTATCCCAGCAATTTTGAATGCAACAAAAAAGGCCACTAACGGCCCCCACTCTAAAAATATTTTCATTTTTTTCCTAGTTCAAAAAATTATCTCAAATAAAAACTGAAACAACAAAATGTAATAATGTAACACATGCTTGGTGTTTTTAATTTCTTCTACAGAGGAAAAACTATTCCTTGCGCTAAAGTTGGCGGATTTTCTCCGTAGTACAATGTCGAAGTTTGTCTGCGCATATAATTTTTCCACGCATCAGAACCAGACTCTCTCCCGCCACCAGTTTCCTTTTCTCCACCAAATGCCCCACCAATTTCTGCACCACTTGTGCCGATATTTACATTGGCAATTCCGCAATCACAATGGGCGCGAAAATATTCTGCTTCACGCAAATCTTTGGTAAATATTGACGCCGATAATCCTTGCAAAACCGCATTTTGCAAGCTTATTGCTTCTTCCAAATTTTCATAAGGAAGAACATATAAAATCGGCGCAAAAGTTTCTTCCATGACAATTTTAGTTTGCTTGCCAAGCGCAACAAAAGCGGGCTGAACATAATATCCATCCAAACCAATATTTACGCGCTCGCCACCAAATATTTTCCCGCCATCTAATTTAGCAATCTGCAACGCCTGCTGCATAGATTCATATGATTTGCGATCAATCAAAGGCCCGACTAAATTTTCTGCCAATCGCGGATCACCAATTTTGCTCCACACGCTCTTATAAGCATTTTGCAAGGCGCTTAGGACTTCTTCATAACGAGATTTTGCAACCAACAATCGCCTGCTTGTAGTGCAACGCTGCCCCGCTGCACCAACCGCACCAAAAACAACCGATGGCAAAGCAACAGATAAATCTGCAGATTCGGTTATAATCACCGCATTATTTCCTCCGAGCTCCAGCAATGACCGCCCTATTCTTGCTGCAACAGACTTTGCAACTTGCCTCCCCATACTCGTGCTACCAGTAGCGGAAACCAAAGCAACACGCCGATCTTCAACCAAGAGAGCGCCTATTTTGCTATCACCCAAAACCACCGAACACAAACCAACTGGAACGCTAATATCATCGCAATGCGCCACGGTTTTTTCCCATAATTTTTGACAAGCCAGAGCAACAATCGGTGTTTTTTCTGAAGGCTTCCACAGCACGCTATCGCCGCAAACAATTGCAATAGCTGCATTCCAAGCCCAAACAGCGGCAGGAAAATTAAACGCACTAATCACCAACACCACACCCAAAGGATGCCAAGATTCCTGCATCACATGCAAACTGCGCTCCGATGGTAAAGTAAGACCAGAAATACTGCGCGACAAACCAACAGCAAAGTCGCAAATATCAATCATTTCCTGAACTTCACCGCGCGCTTCTTCCAGAATTTTTCCACATTCCAAAGTAATAATCTGCGCGAGAATTTCTTTATGCTCCCGCAGAGATTCGCCAAAACGCCGCACCAATTCTCCGCGCTTTGGCATTGGCACCAAGCGCCAAGCCTGAAAAGCAGCGAATGAATCATCAATTTGCGCTCGCGCTTTCTCAGAACTAGCAATTTTCAGCAAACCCAAATTTGCACCATCAATCGGAGAATTCACCAACAAACCTTCAGCAGCAGCTTGTGGAAGTTGTAAATCTAACAGGCCAAGAAGCTTATCCAGAGCCATTTTGCTTGATTCCATTTATTCCCCCTTCGCATAATTTGCATAACGCCGACCATTTTCTGTTGCCAAAAAATCTGCCAAAGAAATTTGCTCCTGCCTTAAAAAACCTTTTTTCTTGAGCTTCCCCGAAAGCACCATTTCAACCACAGCCGCAACCGAGCTTGCTGTTGTCCACGAGATTGCCCGCCACAAAATATCCCGATGATAAATCGGAAAATATCTTCGTACGAATTCTTCTCTCTTCAGCACCGAGTCTTCATTCCAGCCCTCAACCGCCGCATGCACATAAACAACATCATCACTAACTGGCGGCTTAGCCTGTAGCAAAATTTTTCCAGCTTGCGCACGATCATTGCGCAGATGTAATTCATGAAAGAAAAAACGCATCAGCCGCATATGGCCAGGATAGCGCATGGTTTTATAATTTAGCGCATCGATTTTCCCTGCGAATGTTTCGCATAAAGTTCCAAGACCGCCAGAAGTAGTGAAGGCCTCAAGCGCTCTGCCGCCAATTACAATGGTTTCAAGATCCTGCATCGCTGGGACAAAATTACGCACTCCATCACGAATTACTTCACAATCATTCAGATATTCATTCACCACACCTTCTGCCGACCAATTAAATGCGTAACCCAATTCTCCGCGCGGATGTTGCGGCAGCGCGCCAACGCGCAATTCCATCGAACGTAATTTTGCAAAATTTTTCGCGAGCGATGCGCCAACAATTCCTATGAAACCTGGGGCCAAACCACATTGCGGCACCATAACGCAATCCGCATTTTTAGATAATTTGCGAATAGCTTCTGTTGTTGCTACGTCTTCAGTTAAATCAAAATAATGAATGTTTTTCTCCGCCGCAATTTTCGCAACCAACAAATTTAGATGATAAGGCAAACAGGAAACCACCGCTTCAAATGCCGATAATTTTTTCTTTAGTTGCGCCGCATTGCTAACATCAACAACCTCTGCATCAACACCAGAATCTGCAGGAATTTTTCTATCCATTCCTGTTACATTATAACCTGTGTCAGCAAGAAGCTGCGCCACCAGCTGGCCGACTTTCCCCAAGCCCAGAACGGCAATTTTCATCTTTTTCATTTCGATCCCCGCAGAAAAATTTTTGCCAAAAAACTGTTATATTGTTACATTTAATAACAAGCCGATGAAAAACAAAACATACAAAAGCAAAGCTGCAAAAGCAAACAACCGCAGCAGAGAAAAATTTCATTGCCATAAAACATTTTTACTGGAATTGTCCGCCCTTATTTTTGAAAAATAATTGCAAAAAATCATAAGGTTTATGGCACAAATTTCCTTTACTCCCGCTCTTAGACAAATTTCCCGCAATTTAAATAATTGGGAAAATTATATTGGCGAAGCTGCAATCACCTTAATTATTCTATTGCTTGCGTCAGTATTAGTGCATTTCAGCCGCAATTATTTAGCACCAAAATTATTCAAACAGCTGCGCAAAAATATCCCTGACATTGCCGAAACTTTTGAGAATTTCTCCGCCCATTTAATTTTGCCTTTAGTACTAACGTTACTTTGTACCATTGGCATGATCATTTCTGCAGAAATAAACAATAGCTCAGAAATCTTATTCACCCTTGGGCAGCTGTCTTTTGCTTGGCTTTTAGTGCGCATAGTCGCCAACATGACTGCCAGTAAAGCCATTGGCATTTTCATCGGCACGCTTGCTTTCTCAGGCATTATTTTAAACAGCCTCGCGTTATTAGAACCAACGCTGCATTATCTTGATCGCTTTTCTCTCACCTTCGGAAAGATACGTATCTCGCCCTACACAATCGGCCACTCGCTCATCGTACTCACATTTTTAATTTGGATCACCAGCCTGATTTTACGGCAAGGCCGCTGTTTTATTCGCAAGAGAAATCTCAAGCCAAATTCGCGCGAAGTTCTGGTGAAGTTTTTTGATATTTCTGTCTACTGCATCGCCATTATAACCGCGCTACAACTCACTGGAATCGACCTCACCGCACTGGCAGTATTTGGCGGCGCACTAGGTGTAGGACTCGGATTTGGCTTGCAGAAAGTCGCATCGAACTTCATCAGCGGTCTTTTATTATTGATGGAACGCAGCATTCGCGTCGGCGACTTAATCGAAACGCAAGACGGCGTTTTATGTTGGGTACGCCACATGCGCGCGCGCTATTTGCAAGTTGAAACTTTTGATGGCCGCGAAATTATGGTTCCCAACGAAGACCTCATCACCAATCGCGTAATCAACTGGACTTTCAGCAACACACAAGCACGAGTTGAAATAAAAATCGGCATCGCCTACGGCAGTAATTTGCGCCTTGCGCAAAAAATTATTCTCAAAGCGACGGAAGATTGTGAGCTGGTTTCGCGCACACAAAAACCTGTTTGTTTTATCACAAACTTTGCCGATAGCAGCATCGAAATCATTGTCTATTTCTGGGTTGATGATGTCACAAATGGCCGCCTAGAGCCAAAAAGCGAAGTCATGATTGCCATTTTAGAAGGCTTGACTGCAAATAATATTTCCATTCCTTTTCCACAGCGTGAAATGCATATTTTGCAAAAATCTCCGACCAATTGAGCGAGCCCCATCTCAACCCTGGCGCGACAAAAAAATAAAAAATCCCTCGATAAACATTCATATTATTTTCACAATTCAACCGCTATGAAAAAAACCAGGGAAGAAGAACATCTTTTTTCGGTAACGATTATCTGAGTATTTTTGCAAAAACATAGATACAGAGAAATCGTTCAACGATAATTGATGCAGGCAGGAGACCACCATAAAAAGCGGAGCTCTAGTACAATGTCTAAAACAGCGCAGCAATTTTCTACCTCTCCTCTCACAAAAGCAACCGATCCAGACCTCGCAAATTGCGGTATTAGTGGCTCTTGCTATATAAATTCACCAGCAGATCACGATTTGATTGCCATCAAACTAAAAGAAGTTTTAGCTGTCGCTGATTCGCGCGCAGGCAGCACGCCAGAAGAGGCAGGCGGCGAAAGGTATGATCGCAAAGGCGTTGGCGACGGCGCTGGCGTGCAGCTGCCGCTTTCGCATAAAATTCTAAGCGCTTATGCGAAAGCTGACTTAAAGCAAGGCGAATATGGTGTTGGGCATTTTTTCTTGCCACAAGAAAAAATGCAGCGCGAAAAAGCAAAAGAAATACTTTCAGCAATTCTCAATAAATATAATTTAGAAATTTTTTCATGGCGCGAAACACCAATTGACGCAGAAGTACTAGGAAGACGCGCATCTGACACTTTACCCAAAATTAAACAAGCAATAATTCGCCCAAAAAGAGGCGCGAATCAATCACCAAAAGAACTAGAGAATTCCTTACTTTCAGCCTGGTTAGAAATTGAACAGGAAGCCGCAAAAGCATCAGTAAAACTTCACACTGCTTCACTTAGCTCGCAATATATAATTTACAAAGGCTTGGTGCGTGCTGGTCAATTAATGGATTTTTTCACCGATCTAAAAAACCCTGACTACGTTGCCAACTGGTACATTTCGCACGCGCGCTACGCCACCAATTCTTGGTCTGAATGGCCAAATTCGCAGCCATACAGAATTTCTCACAATGGCGAAGTGAGCTCGATTCACTCAAGCATGCTAAGACGCGTGGCTTTAGGCAAAGAAGTTTTCGAAATGGAGCAAAATCCAGATTGGCACGGCTCAGACACCAAAGAAGCCGCCATGTTGAACACTCTACTTTGCACTCAATACGGGCTTAACACGCCACTTGCGTTGCTGATGCAATTTCCGCCGATGCTTGCTTCTGATCCAGATTTAACGGAAGAAGAAAAACAATTAATCCGCACCATCAGAAGAATAATTCCACCCAATAGCGGACCAGCCAGCATGGCATTTTCTGATGCAGAAACTTTCGGAATTTTCCGCGATCCAGCTGGTTTTCGTCCGGCGATTGTTACTTTATCAACAGAAAAAGATACCAGAAAACAAACACTAGCTTTTGGTTCAGAAAGCACGATATCTGCTACAAATTCAGCGCCAGGAATTTTAAGAATGCAGCCTGATCGCGGCGATTTTTTATTCATCAAATTTGATCGAAACCGCAACGTTATTTTAAATGAATCTGGCAATCCTATTTTATTCACCAGAAAAAATTTATTGCGTGAATTAATTGCAAGAAGCCAAGTTCAAGGCAGTGCTTTGCAAAAACTTCTGCAAACAAAAGCAGAAAATCGCATTGTGCTTGATGAAGAAAAAGCCTCTCCAGAGAAAATTTTTACAATCAAAGGCGCAGAAGAAAACGACGAACAAACCTATGTAGAATCACTGTGTTTTTTCAACAAACGTTCGCGCGATTTTTTAGAAGAATTAGCAAAAACTGGAAAGCCTAAAACCGTTGCTATGGGCGATGATCGCGTTGCTGCAGTTTTAGCGGGCGAGCCTTGCTCTATTTCCGACTTCATAAAACACCGCTGGGCAATGGTAACAGATCCAGCCGTTGATCCGCGCTGTGAAGCAGAAAATATCGACACCACCGTTACACTTGGTGCTAATCCTGCTCTTACTCCGAACGCAAAATACATCGAACTTTCATCACCAATTTTGGAAGTTGATGCATTAGAAAAAGTCAAGACATCAGAGCTCAATCACGCAGTCATCGACATGACTATGGACGATAAACCAGAAGCGCTAAAGCACAATCTGATGCGCGTCTGCCGTGAAGCAGAAGAACATGCGAAATCAGGAAAATTACTAATAATTTCTGATCGTTCGTTAGAAAACTGCGCCGAGAAAAATCGCACAGCAATGCCGGATGCAATGGTAATTGCCGCCGTTACAAATCATTTGCGCGCAAATGGTTTGTCTCTGAGCACCTCAATTATTGCCGAATCAGCAGCGGCAACAGATTCGCACCAAGCCTCGGTGTTGCTTGCTATGGGCGCATCTGCGGTTTATCCATGGTTAGCTTATAAGCATGTTCTTACACGCAAACATATTGCGCCCGATGTTTACGCAGGCGGATTGTCTGCTGAAAAACTTTGCGCCAACATTCACAAAGGCATGCTGTACGGACATCGTTATATTTTATCAAAACGCCATTACCTAAACAGCGAAAGCTTTATCGGCGCTAAAGAAGCGGTAATGGAAAGTTTTGGCATAAAAACACGAGAAGATGAGCATGAGAGTAAAGATGCAGATGAATTATCAACCGCAAAAATTTTTGCTGGAATGCACTCAGCTTGTGGCTTTTACGACATAGATGAATTTGAAAAAATCTACCAAGAACAGCATAGGCTAGCACTTAAATCTGCTGTTCCAGAAACTAATCGCAAGAAAAATGTTTTCTCAACTGTGTGGGCCAAAGCGCAACGCGAAATGATTTTAACCAATCGCACTGATGCAGTTTTAAAAGAAGGAGCGCGTGAGCGTGAAATAAGGCTTGTTACAAGCAGCAAATTTTTACTCAAAAAAGAATTGGAAGCAAAATTCCAACAGCCTGGACAGGCCTTTCTGCGCGCAATTGAGCATGAAACGAAACTAACAACTCCAGCAAAAGAAATTCAGAAAACAACTTCCGCGCAAATCGAAGAAAAACGCCGCAACGCCAAAGCTCTCCTGCAGCAAGGAATAAATCCTGATAAAGTACAGGTTATTCCTCTGGAAGAAACCGCTGCAAATTTTGCCAAGTTCCAAGCTTCAATTCTTGCAATTTCAGATCATGCAACCGCCGCGCAATTAGATGAAATAGCCGCGCGCTATGCAGCACAAATTGCACCAGAAAAATTAACCGAGCCAGAACGCCAATTAATGCACTCTCTGCCGCTTTCAGGCAGTGAAGCCTATCTCACTTGCGCAATTTTAGGCGAGCATATTTATCGCTACGGCATCGATGCAATACGCGCAGAAAGCGCCGCCAGAAATACTCTCGAGCAAGCTATTGTTGCAGCAAGAAGAATAGATCCAGATACAGATCCAGCACGCCGAGAAGAGCTAAAAACCGCACAAGAATCTGCTGCGGCAAAATACGCAGAAGCGCTACAAAACCGAATTTTCTGTCTACAAAAAGCCAATCATTACCGCAAATTATTTGCTGTATTTTCTAGCAATCCATCTTACCGAAAATGGCTTTCAGACGAAGGATTGCTGCAAGCTACCGATCATGAATCTCAAGCTTACGCGGCAGATCAAATAGAGGCACGCAATCCGTTTCTAGACTTGGGAATTCCTTCTGCAGAATCGCGCAAAATGCTGAGTGCTTTTTTCGCGCAATATAAAAATCAAAAATTCGAACGCAGCAACGGCATGGTCAAAGTGCAAGGCCGTTATCTTCAAGATGACATTAACGCAACAACGCCAAGCAAAGGCTGGTTGAAATATCAACAAATAATAGAAGAATATAACGAACAAAATCCTGCTGCTCTGCATCAACATTTGCGCCTAAAGCCAGATCAAGAAACCAAAAAAGTTGCAGTTTCTGATGTTGAACCAATCAGCAATATTTTAACGCGTATAACACAAGCAGGAATGAGTCGCGGAGCCTTGCAGCCAGTAACTCACGGAGACTTACAAGAAGCTGGATACGCAATCAGAATCGGCGGATCTAACATCGGCGAAGGTGGCATGGCTGATGACTTAATCGGCACTCCACGCGGCGGCTCGGTAATTCAAGCAGCATCAGGAAGATTTGGTTTTGTCGCCAAATTAATTGATGCGGTTCCTGATTATGGGTGGATAGAAATAAAAATTGTTCAAGGCGCTAAAGCAGGTGTTGGCGGCGAACTTCCTGGCGCAAAAGTCAGCGTTGAAATTGCAATCACACGCGGAAGCATTCCTGGACAAGAACTAATCAGCCCGCCTCCACACCATGATTTATATTCGATAGAAGATTTAAAAAGCTTTATTATGCTGCTGAAATCTGCAGGAAAAAAAGTTGGTGTAAAACTTGCAGCTACTGGCAAGCTTGCACAAATTGCTTGCGGCGTTGCCAAAGCAGGCGCTGATCGCATCAATATAGCTTGCAATAGCGGTGGAACTGCCGCCGCTAAACACACAGATCACGCCGATTCTGGCCTGCCAAGTATTATTGGTTTGATCGAAACACATAATCGTCTCGTTGATAATGGCCTGCGCAATAATGTGCGCCTAACTGTAAGCGGCGGCATAACCAACGCGCGCGATGCAATGATTTATTTTGCTTGTGGCGCTGATGATATTGAAACTGGAACCGTGCAGTTAGGCTCAACTGGCTGCATTGCAATAGATGCCTGCAATAAATCTGCTGTGGTTACTGATAATTCAGTTGAAAAAGGTGGCTGCTCCGTTGGTGTTACCAACACCGCGTGGAATTACTTGCAAGATCGCGGCGAATATGGCGCAAATCCTGTTGATGAAAACGCCAGATTCAATCTCGATCTTGCCGCTGCAATCCGCGCAAAACTTGCTGAACTCGGCCTGAAATCAGTTGAAGAGTTACGCGTCAACCACAAAAACTGGCTTGATTTTTCTCTGCCGCGCCATTTCTACGCCCTCTATGGCGAAGCAAAAACGCGCGAACTCGAGCAACAATTTTTGCAAACCATGCGCGCAAATCCAATCCGCAGAACCTATGATCCTCAAGCAGCACCTACAAAATTAGCGCTCGAAGAATTGGAAAATCGTCTCGATGACAAAGTAAGCGCCCTGCTTTTGGCTGATCCCACCTTAGAAAAAATAACAGAAACCATAAAACCAAGCGATATTGGTTTCGGCGCTGGTTTCTTGAAAACCAATGCAAACGGAGAAAGCGTCTATCGTCAACGCAGCGAAGCAAATCCGCTGTACTTAGAAACTAGCGGCAATGCGGGACAGCGCTTCGCCGCATTCGCAGCACCTGGATTTCACTTCACTCATCGCGGCATAACACATGATTTTTTAGGCATAGGAATGAGTGGCGGAAGCATCATTGTCAGCCCTGAAGATCGCAATAAAGAAGAACGTCCAGAAAATCTCATCGTTGGAAATTCATGCCTATACGGCGCAACGGGCGGAAAAGTATTAATTTCTGGCTCGACGGGAGATCGCTTCGCTGTGCGCAATTCTGGCGTCTCGGCTTTGGTGCTTGGCAATTGCGGTGCATTTGCTGGTGAATATATGACGGGCGGACAATTAATCATCACAGGCACAACTAATATCGGCTTAGGCGCTGGCATGAGCGGCGGAATTATCGCCACACGTAAAGAAAATCTTGCGCGCATTTCTATCAACAAAGAAGCCAATTCTGAACCTTATATAAGCAAAGCAATATTATCTGATTCTGAGCGCAGTGAATATTTACGCGCTTTGTACGATCAATTTTTAGAGGCAACGCAGCAATCTCTTGTTGCTGTAAAAATCATAAAAAATTGGGAAAATGAACAAAAAGATTTTGAAATTTTATTGCCGACAGGTTTAGTAAAACTACAAGAAACCTTGAGAAAACCAGCATCTACTGCTGCTCTGAAAGCAGCACAATTACAAAGCCGCGACATTTTAGCGCGCTATAAAAACAGCGGCGAAAAAATCTCTGCTTTCGAGAAAATCTTTCTCTCGCAATTAGCCAATAATTTGGGAAAATCTCTGCAGCTTGAAGCGAATCCATTGCAGGAAAATAAAAATCTTGAAGATCTTGGCTACGGTAATTTGCGTCAAT
>JBIKYU010000067.1:0-7717 GCA_044355085.1 Rickettsiales bacterium
GCTGATGGTGATTTATTCCACCATATCGGTTTATACGCTTATAAAATTGAAGCGCTGAAAAAATTCGTCGCATTACCACCAAGCAAATTAGAACAACGCGAGAAACTCGAGCAATTGCGGGCATTAGAAGCAGGAATGTCAATTGCTGTTGGAATTATCGAAACCGTCCCACTTGGCGTTGACACAGCAGAGGATTTAGAACGCGCGCGCGCAGAATGGCAACAAGCAGAATAAAGGCACTTCATCATCAATTTTTATGATGGTTTTTGTTTTAGGCCTAGTGCATATTGCGTGCTTGAAAATCGATTGGAATATAATTTTTGCGATTTTTGTTGGAATTTGATTCTGTTTTAATACTGCGCGAAAATCATTGCAGACTTCTCTTTGCGCCGATTTCGCCGAATCATCTGATGCTAATATAAAATTCAAAATGTTATAATATTACAAAATAACTTCGTTTGTATTTTGTAAATTTTCAACGATAAAAATCGCCAATATCTGCAATTTAATTTGTGCTTGCGGCTTTCATTTTGTTCCGAATTCTGGATTTAAATCGGTACCTATGAAAAAATTCACTGTTCCGTGCGATTTTGGTGGGAAGATGGCGCCGTTTACGATTTATATCGGCGAACCAGAATCCACGCATCATCCACTGCATTTCCAGGCAGATTGGCTTTCTAAAGAGCGCGGCGGAACGATTCCTGGCGATGTTATGGAAAGCTTGGCCAAGCTTTTTCAACTTGCGAAAAAAAACAATCTCTCCTTTGAAGAATTATGCGTATACACGCTGAATCAAACAAATAGCGGACAGGTGCAGCCTAAGCTTGAAGAAGCAAGCGTAGAGCCAGTTTTGGAGACTCCCAACACTCCTGGAATTAAAGATGAAAATGCAGAAGATGAAAAAATAGAAGCCGTCACTGCGTCTAACAATAGCTTCTGGCCTGAAAGTAAAACGCATGATGAAAATCATGCAGAAGAAACCTTGTCAGATGAAGAGTTTCTCAGCAAAGTTCAAGATGAAGCAATTTTCAATGAGGAAGATTTTTTTGCTTCCCTGTTTGCCGATATAAATAATTGGGAAGATGAAGTTGAAGAAGAAAAAACTCCTCTTGCTGATAATGTTGCAGATCAAAACACCGATAATTTAGCTGCGCCAGAAACAGAATTGTCTGCATTAGAGGAAAATTATTTGCAGGATACAACAGCCACGGCGCCCAATTTACAAGAACTTCACGATGAAATCTTAGAAGAAATTCCTGCTGATAATTATGATAATTTTTTGGTGCAGCCAGATGAGATAAAAAAAGCAGAATTTATTGAAGAAAATGACGAAGAATTCGAGGAAGAAACCGAGGAAGAAAATGATGATTTTGAAACTTTCTTATCAACAACAAATGATGACGAAGAAAATGAGGACAAAATTTTTGGCTTGGGCGAACTAACAAGCGAGCCAGAGCAGCCAGTAATTCAGTCAGATGTTTTTTACGCAGAAAAATCCGCAGAAGAGGATTCTCATAAATTAAAGAATTTATCGGAAAATTTTTCAAAACCAGAAATAAAAACAGAGCCAGAGGAAGAAAATTATTTTCCGCAAAATCAGCTGGAAATTTTACAAGAGGAATTGTTACAAAGTAACGATATAGCGGAAGCAGAAATTATAGCAACAAATCAGACAGAAGTTGCACCGCAAAAATCAGATAGCGAGCCAACTTCAGCCGCAGCAACACAAAATTATACCGCTGAAGAATACGCGGCCTGGCAAAATTATTATCAACAATATTATCAGCAATATTATCAATATTATTATCAGCAGCAGGCGCAGAAACAATATCAGCAGCAATTGATGCAATATTATCAGCAAATGCAGGCGCAGCAACAATATCAGCAGCAACAATATTATGCGCAGATGCAACAACAAGTAACAGCACAAGCTCAATCACTCATTCAAAATAACAGCGCGGAGATAGCAAATCATCAGCTGGAAAATATACAATCAGCCACAATGCAAGCACCTGCATCACCTGCTGCTGTTGCTCCTGCTGTTGTTGCTCCTGCTGCTGCTGCTCCTGCTGTTGCTGCTCCTGCTGCTGCTGCTCCTGCTGTTGCCTCTCCTGCTGATGCCTATCCTGCTGCTGTTGCTGCTGTTGCTCCTGCTGCTGCTGCTCCTGCTGTTGCTGCTCCTATTGCTGCTCCTGCGCCTAAGCCTGCCCCTAACCTTCCCGAGACAACTGAATTTTAGTTTTACAATGCATCAAGTGTTAATTGCAGAATCTCTAGATTTGCCAACATTACTGCAGCAATGCGAGCAATATAATGTGCAAATTTCTGGCGCAAATATCATGAGTAGAATTAGTAACTCCGATATTTCTCTTAGCTATCAGCCTGATATTCCTGCTGCTGATTTACCAAAATATCTCGCCGAATTTTCTGGTTTAATTGTGCGACCAAAACCCGTCAACGCCGCATGTTTTAAGGCCGCTCCAAATCTACGCTTAATAGTGCGCGGTGGTGCTGGGCTTAATTCTATTGATCTGATTGAGGCAAAAAAAAATTCTGTAATTGTAGAAAACACGCCAGGCGAAAATAGTATCTCCACTGCTGAATATAGTTTTGGCTTATTGTGGGAGATGATTGCAAATCGCCAGATTTTGCGTGCTCACAATGATGTGATTCATAATAATTTTCAGGCGGTAGAATTTTATCGCGGCCATGAATTATATCGAAAAACCATCGCTATGATTGGCTTTGGCGCAATTGGAAAAGAAATGGCAAAAAGATGTTTGGGTTTTGGCATGCAGGTTAGAGTTTTTAGTCGCTCGCTAAAAACCTCTGTGGCAAATGATTTCGGCGTTTGTGCGTTTGACTCTTTAGAAGAGTTATTGTGCGAAAAAAACGACGCGATCAGTTTACATATTCCGCTTACATCGGCGACAAATAATTTGTTCGATGAAAAATTATTCGCACTAATGCCAGATTTCCCTGCAGTTTTAATCAATGCTGCGCGTCCGCAATTAATTGATCCAGCAGGATTAAACTATGCGGTAAATGCAGGAAAAATTTCTCGCTTTGCTATTGATGGAGATTTTGAGCTCATCGAGCCTTTTATGGAATTGCCTTGCAGAAATAGCGGTTTATTTACGCATCATATCGCCGATACAACAGCAGAAGCGCAAGCCAACATCACCAGACAAGTTGTAAAACAAATTGTCAGTTTTTTTCGCGATGGAATAATTATAAATTCTGCTTAGAAAAATCTAATGCACTATATCAGCGGTGCGTAAATCACTAGCAACCAAAACCATCATATATTTCATCAATGGAATGGTGCGGTCGAAGCCAGATTCAATGATATATTCAACCAGACGCCGCTTGAATCCGCCATCTTCTAATGTGCCTTCGCGTGCTTCATGCAATGCTTGCTGCAAAATCACATGCACCGCATTAAATGTGCTTTGTGGCATATGCGATTTTTCATAGAGCGAGCGAAAAGCCAGAGGATTGCTATCCATTATTAATTTATGCGCGTTAGCGACGGAGATGCCCGCGATTCTTGCCATTCCAGCTTCAAAGAAAGATAAATTTCCTTCGCAAATAGAACGCAAAACGATGGAATGAGTGAGGCGATCATTATCATGCAAATGCCTGACTAGCTCCTCGGCGAGGTTTCTATATTGCGGCACTTCCGCCTGACGCTCTTTAGGCGACGCAACTGGTTTTGCGGGGAATGAATTCATTGTTGGAATTGGATCAGGCGCTTTTTTCTCGCCCATCACAGCACTGCCAGCCAAAGCATCACCGCGCCCTTGTTTGAGCAAGCCAAGCGTTGCTTGCTCGCGCGCTGAGTCAATAATTTCCTGCACCTTACGCTCTGGAATTTGATAATCGCGCAGCAATTTTTGCCGAAAGGAACCACTAACATGAGCAACTAATTTCTCTGCAATACCAATTGGCAAACCAGCGCGATGCACCATGCTTTCTATAACGCGTCCGTGCTGTTTGAAATGCGTGATAACATCAAAAAGGCTGTTTTCGGAAATATTACTCGTACCATTTTTTAGAAGTGAAGTTACGACTTCTTCCTGTCTTGTGCGAATTAACTCGCCAGAGACAAGCTCGGACACATCCTTCCGCCTGGTAATGGCGCGCAATCTTGCAACTTCACGCGTGCTTTGAATAATGCGGGTTAAATCTTGATCACTTAATACTTTCGAAAATTCAAGCACTGGCAGCGCGACTTCCAAAACATCATTTGCAAGTTTAACTGCGACATCGCGCGGAAGATTTGACGAAGATTTGAGATTTTCAGAAATAATTTTGCGCACGCGTATTTCTGCGTCTTGCGCTAGAAGCCTGATAATCTCGTTGGCGATTTCTAGCTCTTTTTCTTCAAAAACCCCAGAATTGTAAAAATTCGTTACCTTGTTCGCAATATTCTCGCGTATCTGCGGCAAGGGAGCTTGTCGCATCGCTTTTGCGTCTTGCAATAACGTGTTGATGTGATTTTCAACGCTCATCGCAGCCTCTATATAAATTATAAGGTTCACTCAAAAGTTGTCGCGCAAACTGGGGATTTTTGCGCTGGGGAGCCTAGAGCAATAATGGTTAACAAAAGGTTAACGGTGAAGAGACAATCTGCACTTCAACTCTGAGTGTAGGGTTTTGTTAAGTACATGTTGCTTTTATATCACACATAAAAATCTCTGCTTTTGCTTGTCATGCAAGAAATGCTTGATTAGGTTCCATGCGGTTTTTAAAAACACCTGCTTGCGTGCAATTTAATTTTTTCATTTTGAGGCTTCAATTTATGGATAAAAGCTACGCTTCAGCAAAATCTGCTTTGGATGGATTGCTGTTTGATGGAATGACAATAATGGCTGGAGGCTTTGGTTTGTGCGGCATTCCGATGGAATCAATCGAGGCGATCAGAAATTCTGGCGTGAAAAATCTTACGATCATTAGCAATAATTGCGGCGTTGATGATTTTGGTCTGGGAATTTTGCTGCAAACCAGGCAAATCAGCAAAATGGTTTCATCTTATGTCGGTGAAAACAAAACCTTCGAACATCAGTATTTGAGCGGAGAATTAGAGCTAGAGTTCAATCCGCAAGGAACTTTAGCCGAGCGCATTCGCGCAGGCGGCGCTGGCATTCCTGCATTTTTTACCAAAACTGGCGTGGGCACAATTGTTGCTGATGGTAAAGAAACGCGCATTTTTGCTGGCGAGGAATATGTCATGGAAACGGCTCTTAAAGCCGATCTTGCGATTATTCATGCTTGGAGGGCAGATAAAGCGGGGAATTTAATTTTTCGAAAAACGGCGAGAAATTTTAATCCGATTATGGCCACAGCTGCAAAAATCACCGTCGCAGAAGTTGAGGAAATTGTTGAAATTGGTGCGCTTGATCCTGATTCCATTCACACACCTGGAATTTACGTAAAGAGAATTTTCATTCCGCAGAAACTTGAAAAACGTATCGAACGTAGAACTGTTACAGCCTAGCTCGCATAAAATTCGGAGAAAAAATATGCCCTGGAATAACGAAGAAATGTGCAGAATTGCCGCAGGCGAATTTGCTGATGGTTTTTATGTAAATCTCGGTATTGGCATGCCAACGGAAGTGGCGAATTACATTCCAGATGGAATGGAAGTTACTCTGCAAAGCGAAAATGGCTTGCTTGGTCTTGGCCCCTTCCCGCATGAAAACGAAGTTGATGCTGATTTAATCAACGCTGGCAAACAAACAGTTACCGTGCTTCCTGGCGGTTCGTTTTTTGATAATGCCTCTTCATTTGCGATGATTCGCGGCGGACATATCGATCTTTCGGTTTTGGGCGCGCTCGAAGTGTCGGAATTTGGTGATTTAGCTAATTGGATGGTTCCAGGAAAAATGGTCAAAGGCATGGGCGGCGCTATGGATTTAGTGGCTGGCGTGAAACGTGTTGTCGTTTTAATGGCGCATACTAACAAAGACGGTGCAGCAAAAATTTTGCGCCAATGCACTTTGCCCTTAACTGGCAAGCGCGTTGTTGATCGCATCATCACCGAGCTGGCAATTTTCGATATCGATGACAAAGGTTTGCGCTTGGTAGAAATCGCACCAGAGGTTTCAATGGATGAGCTAAAAGCTAAGACAGGAGCGGATTTCCGCACATAATACAATTCTATATTTAGAGAAATAATTTCTCGCGCTGATGCTAGTGCAGATCTATCTGCAATTAGATGACAATATGAAAATTACAGGTTCTGCGTATTATGCACAGAACCTGTAAGAAAATTTATTCAATTTCAAAAATTGCATCCGCTTCAACAGCGACGCCAAAAGGCAGCGCTGCAACGCCAACGGCAAAACGTGCATGTTTGCCTTTTTCTGCAAAAACTTCGGCGATTAAATCGGAAGCGCCGTTAGCAACAGCTGGATGCTGAGTGAAGTCTGGAGTGGAATTAACAAATACTCCCAAACGCACGCATTGCTTAACTTTGCTTAAATCTCCACCGCAAGCGTCTTTCAATTGCGCTAAAATATTTATGGCACAAACACGCGCAACTTTTTGTCCTTTTTCTACGCTGCAATCTGCACCTAACTTGCCGACTTGTTCATCTACTTTGCCATTCACGAAAGGAATTTGGCCAGAGATAATCACTTGCTTGCCAGAAATTGTGTAACCAACATAATTCGCCGCTGGTTTTGCTGGCGTGGTTAGTTCAATACCAAGCGATTTTAATTTTGCTTCTGCGGTCATGTTTTTACTCCTAATTGATCCCGAAAAATAATAGCGTCTCGAATAAGCAAACTACTGCAAAAACTCAACATCATTCATGCAGCTTTTTGATAAATAGATTTGATGATTTCTTGTGCAGCATTTGGTTTTGCAAGGCTACGCATGGATTTGGCCATTTGTGCGCGCTGATTATGATCTGAAAAAATTTCTGCTAAAATTTCTGTTAGCTTTTCGACGCTGAATTCTTTTTGTGCAATCGTAATGCCGCCACCTGCTTGCACGATAGATTTGGCATTTGCAGTTTGGTGATCATCCATTGCATGCGGATAAGGAATCATAATTGCTGGCTTGCCAGCTAAGGCTAATTCCGCCAGACTTGAAGCTCCAGCGCGCGTTATCACGAGATGAGCGCGTGATAATTGCTCTGGCATATCATGAAAAAATGTAGCGAGCTGATTGCGAATTTTTTTCTTCGTATAAATAGATGCGATTTCTTCCTGCGCTGTTTCGCTACATTGCTGAATTATAAAAAGACGTGAACGGATATTTTCTGGCAAAGCTGATAATGCCTGTGGCACGACTTCGCTAAAAATATTTGCTCCTTGTGAACCACCAACCACAAGCAAGCGCAGCTCTTGCGCTTCGTTTGGATATGTTTGCGTTGCTAGCGCACGAATTGCCAAACGCACAGGCGTTCCAACATAAATAATTTTGCGGGCATTGGCAGATTTGGTTTCAGGATAGGCTGTGAACAAAGCTTTAGCGCTACGCACAAGATAACGATTACTGCGCCCAAGAATGGCGTTTTGTTCATGAAGAAAAAATGGAATGTTTAAAATCCAGGCGGCTGCAAGCGCAGGAAAAGATGGATAACCACCGAAGCCAACAACGGCTTTTGGCCTAGCTTTAAGCAGCCAAGCCAGAGAATACAAACAAGAGAGCCAGAGATATGAAACTCCTATTATTCTCTAGATAAATCCACACTGCAGCGAGCGCA
>JBIKYU010000068.1:0-7581 GCA_044355085.1 Rickettsiales bacterium
GCAATGGCTCTCCGCCCGTAATTACAATCAATTCAGCAAATTGTTTTTCTTGCTCGATTTTTTCTAGCAATTCAGCAATTGAATATTTTTTTGCTGCATCAAAATCAGTATCACAAAAATCACAAGCCAAATTGCAGCCGCTTAAACGAACGAAAACCGCAGGCTGGCCAGCGCGCGGCCCCTCGCCTTGCAGCGTGTAGAAAATACTGTGAACATCGAGATGCTCTCCGTCGCTTTTTACAGGCGGAAGCTTAGGATTTTGGCCAAACATTTTTAAACAATTTCACTATGAGGTTCGATTTTTTCGCTACCTAAATCTTCTTTCATGTAGCGATAATTTCCAGCGCGGAATTTATTTTTCAAGCGACTGATTTCAAAATGCCCCGTGCCGATAGTTTTCAGCAGAACTCCTGCTAGCTCTAGGCCGACTTCGTATTTCTCGGGAACAATTACAGAAGCACCAACTTTCTTCAAAGATTTGGCATTACGTAAATCTTCTGTGCGCACAACAATTGGCAAATCAGGATAGGTTTTATGAATTACACGCGTTGTGCGTTTTAAATCGGCTGTTGAAGGCAAAGTTATGACCACTGCTTTTGCGCGTTTTACGCCTGCGCGTTTCCAGCTATCTAATTTACAACCATCGCCATGAAATACTTGAAATCTGTGCGCTTGCGCTTCTTTCACGCGCTTACTATCAAGATCGAACGCAACACATGGAATATGTTCTGCCAGCAATAATTTGGCGACCATTTCGCCAACATTACCAAAACCAGCAATAATTACGTGGCGCGAAAGATCAGAGAATAATTCTCCGCTCTCTTCATATTGCCCTTCAGCGCGCTCGACTTTAGTGGCGATGAAGCGTCCGACTTCAGTCATAAACGGAGTAAGCGCCATGCTTAGAGTTATAACAATCATCAGCAAAGTTGCCTGCTCTGCAGTGATAACGCCGATTGCTGGCTGCATCGCAAGTGTTGCTACAACGAAGGCAAACTCGCTTCCTTGTGCGAGCAAAAATCCTGCGTGAATTGAAGTGTTCCAATTCAGACGAAAAGCACGACAAACACCCGTTACAATTCCCGCTTTTAAAATTATCAGCGCGCCAGTAAGAGCAAAAACAAAAGCCAGATTATCGATAATAAACTGCACATTTATGCTCATACCAACTGACATAAAAAACAGTCCCATCAGCAGATCTTTAAACGGGCGAATATTATCTTCAACACGGTGCTGATATTGCGTCTCGGCTACTAACAAACCTGCAACGAATGCTCCCAAAGCAAGTGAAAGCTCCATTTCATCTGTAATCCAAGCCATGCCTAAAACCAGAAGCAAATTCGTGGCCATGAATAATTCTTCGCTTTTGGTTGCAGCGATGAGATCAAAAAGCGGTCGCAGTAATAATCTGCCGACGATAAAAATAATGGTCATCGCAATAGTTGCGCGACCAAGAGCTGTGATTAGAGCGGTGCTAAGTTCCATATCAAATGCTAATTGTTTTCCCGCAAGCAATGGAACCAAAACCAAAAGCGGAACGACAGCAAAATCTTGTAAAAGCAAAGTTGCCAAGGAAACACGACCAACTTGCAGCGAAGCAAGATTGCGCTCTTGCATCACGCGGATAACCATTGCGGTTGAAGAAAGAGCAAGCGCGCCGCCAATGACTATGGATCCTGCGGTATTCACGCCTAGATATGTAAGCAAATATCCAAAAATCGCTGAAGTTAAAATAAACTGCAGCGTTCCCAAACCAAAAACATACCAGCGCATGGCAAGCAAACGCTCGATGGTTAATTCCAAACCAATGGCAAATAAAAGAAAGACAACTCCGTAATGCGCTAGAGTTGCGACATCATGAGAATTCAAAAATGCGAATCCATATTCGCCAATTAATGTTCCAGCGACGAGATAACCAAGAATAGGACTCAGGCGCAAACGCTTAAAAAGAGCCACAACCAGCACAGCTGTTGCTAGTAAAATTACTACACTTAGCAATCCAGTATCGTGTGTTGGCATTTTCCTACTCCATTTTTTGCTCCGCACCAATTTTAGGTGGGGAGAAACTTCCTCAGAACATAATCTAGCATTTTATGATTGCCTTGATCTGCATAGCTAACAGTCGTTTTTTTCTCTGGCAAGCAAAAGAGGCTAGAAAACTACGAAACAGCTCTAGCAATATTGCGCCTAGCCGCACGTAATATTTTCCTCAGCATGCGCTGCGGGAAAGATGCGCGCCTCCTAGAGATTACTTTGCTCCGATTTGCATCGCGCATTGCAAGCATGGCTCCTGCATCTTTGAGAGACTTCATCATTGAGCTATCAGCGGTGTGATATTGGCTCGCATAAAAAAGAGCAGTATTTCCGTGCCGATCTTTGGCGTTTATATTTTCAGAGCGCGCCAACAAAAGCACCATTGGCAAAACTTCATGATCCTTTCGACAAACATGGCTATGTAGTGGAGTACGACCGTCTTTATCGAGTGAAAGCGCCGCATGCGGCTCTTTGCGTAAAATAATCGCCGCAACATCAAGAGGACAATGAATATGATGCAGAACTGTTACGCCTGTCGGTAATAATGGATTTGCCTCCAGGCCACGCTGAGTGCGAACATGAATTATTGTTCGCAATAAGCTAAACATGCGCCATTGCAAAGCATCATGTAGATGCGAAGCCATGACTTCCTCAACATGATGCCACTGCGTTCCATGCGCATGCTGAAGAGCGCTATCTGCAAGCTGTTCGAGCGCGACACGATAGGTTACAAGCTCGCCTTTACTGCGCGCTTCATAAAGTGCTGCCACCCCATCTAATTCAACAATAAGCTGCATCTAAAAAATCCATTCATTTCATGGCAAAATTATAGCGGATCATAGCAGAATGTTGTGACGGTTTTTTGAAGATGGCGCTTGTTATCAATAAAAGAGCGGAAAAATATGAAATGGTTTTTGATGTTTAATCACGAGCGGTACAGATGCCCGAGAAAATGCCAAAAACCTACGCCAAGCAAGGCAGGCGCAGCATTGATGACATAAATCAAGAATGCCAAAGCAATGCTGAATTCTTGATCAAGCCCTAAAAAAGGCGCGCCGTAGAGGAAAGTAATTTCGCGCACGCCAGCTCCACCAATTGAAATCGGCAGAATTGCTGCAACTGAAGAGACGAACATCAGCAAAATGTAGGGATTTGCTTCAGCAAATGAAACGGGATTTTGCATCAAGGCTGAAAGGGCACACCAAGAACTAAAAACCGTTCCGATTTGTACGCAAAAAGAATAACCCGCCGCATGCAGAGAAGTTCTAGGTTTTTCCTGAGTTATAAAGCGCGTAGCCAAGCAGTAACCACAAAAACTTACGAATAAAATTGCGATAGAAAAAATTACACCGAAAGGTTCAGACAAAACTGTTTGATTAAAAAAAGCAAATGCGACCAAAAGTATAATCAGCATCAGCAAACCGCTGCCGCGATCGGCAAGAACAACGCGGAAAAGCGCCGCTTTTTTTGTGCCAGTAAATCGGTGTAGGACCAAAACTTTGTAAGCATCGCCGCCGATTCCGCCTGGAAGAGCAACATTAAAAAGCGCACCAACGAAATAAAGCGGCAGCACAAAGCGGCGCTTTAATTGTAATCCGATTGATGCAAGATAAACGCGCGTGCGCAGCGCACTAAAAATCTGACCTGCTGTTGCGATCAACAAACCAAGCCACAACCAGCCGATTTCAACGGTTTGCATGTGGCTAATGATTTCCTTGAGATCAGCTTTGCTGTAAATCAGCCACAAAACCACAATCAAAAACAAAGCTTTTGCAGTGAGAATTCCGTATTTTTTCAGAATTTTTTTGTGCTTAAACATTTGTGTCTACGCGGTGAATTTTGCGAATTCTGTATGAGCGACGTTGACTTGCGGCTAAATGCGTTCTGGTTAGCATTTCCGCTAAAAATCCTGTCGTGATTAATTGTATGCCAGCTAAGATCATTACAATTCCTACAAAAAACAACGGTCTGCCGCCGATAGATTCACCAAGAATTTTGAGCGCCAGAAGATATATTTCAACTACGGAACCAAAAATTAGCAAGGCAGTTCCTAATGTTCCGAATAAATGCATTGGTTTTTGGCGATAACGGAGAAAGAAAAACATCAATAATAAATCGCTAACTACGCGGAAAGTTCTACCAATTCCATATTTTGAAGCGCCAAATTGCCGCGCGTGATGAAGAACTGGAACTTCGCTAATACGCGCTCCTTCCATCGCAGCAAGAATGGGAATGAAGCGATGCAGCTCGCCTTGAAGATCAAGGTTTTTAGCCAGTTCCGCGCGGAAAACTTTCAGCGTGCAGCCGTAATCATGCATAGCAACACCGCTTAAACGACGAATCAAAATATTGGCAATTTTGCTAGGAATTTTGCGCAAGAGAATTCCATCCTGACGCTTTTGTCTGCAGCCTACGACGATATCCCAATTTTCATCCTGAAGTTTTTTCAGCATTGCGGGAATATCTTTTGGATCATTTTGCAAATCACCATCGAGAGTAACGATGAATTCTCCGCGCGCGGCCTCAATTCCAGCGGCCATTGCTGCTGTTTGTCCGTAATTTCTGGTGAACTCAACTAAAATTATGCGCGGATCTTTCTTTGCTTCTTCAAGAACCGTTGCAACCGTTTTATCGCGCGAGCCATCATCAACAAAAATAAGTTCCCAGTTTATTTCTGATAATTCTTGCTGAATGCGCGCAACTAAAAGCGGGACATTTTCTGTTTCGTTAAAAAGCGGAACAACGACTGAAAGCAGTGGATTTTGCATAATGTTTTTATTTCGATTTAGATTTTAGCGAATTTTAATGGAAAAAATATTATGAAAGCGCAAGGCTATCGGCAGAGAAAACTTTTTCCTCTACACCTTCTGGATCTTGGTGAATGATAATTTCTGCGCCTGGAAAAGCCAGCGCCAGAGCCTCTTCCACCGACTCGGAAATAGAGTGCGTCTCAAATAATGGCAAGTTTCCTGGTAGCTCTATATGCAGCTGCATAAAAATACGATTGCCAGATTTACGCGTGCGCACATCATGAACACCCTGCACTTTCGGATGCAGCAGCGCCGTTTCAACAATTTTTTTACGCACATTTTCGGGCAGTTCTTTATCCATCAAACAATCGAATGAATGTCTACCAACGCGCCATGCGCCGTAAAAAATTGAGACTGCAATCAGCAGAGCAACAACTGCATCAACCCATTGCAGCTGTAAATTTACGAATAAAAATGAGCCAATCACCGCAAGGCTGATTAAAATATCGTTGGCGTAATGCAGTGCATCAGCCTTCACCAAAGAAGATTGCGTGCGCCGAATAACATAACGCTGAAATGCAAGTAACAGCAGAATAATCACCGAGCTAATTATCATCACCACAATACCAATCATTGGTTTTTGTACTGGATGTGGATCTGCAAATCTTGCGATTGCTTCCATGATAATAAAAATTGCTGAGCCGCTAATGAATGCGCTCTGCGCAAAAGCGGCGATGTCTTCGGCTTTTCCGTGACCAAAACGATGATCGTCATCAGCAGGTTTTAATGCGTAATGCAGCGCAATCACATTTACCAAGGACGATAAAACATCGAGAACAGAATCAACCAAAGATGAAAGCAAGCTCAAAGAATCGGTGAGAATCCAAGCAATCATTTTCAAAATTATAATCACTACTGCAGCCAAAACCGAGGCATAGGTTGCCAAGCGCATTAGGCGTTCGTTTTGCTGTTTGATCGAATTCTGTGACACTTTTCCTGCAATCTCCGCGATCTGGTTTTACAAATATTTTTTTCTTACTAGAGAGCAAAAAATTTTGTTTCTTTTAATGAGAGTAAGCAAAAAAAGCGAATGTAAAAATTCCCGTGCGTTTATCGATTGCGATTTATTGCTGATAATCCTTTGAAACCATAATTTCTTTCTGCTATAGCCAGGCCGCCATTTTCTAGACAAGGAGCGGTTCATGCATTTGCGCAAAAGACTTATTGCTTTGACTTTAACTGGAATTTTATTCTCTCTCACTGCATGCGAGACCACTCCAAATTCCAAAATTCGCAAAGAACATATCGGCGGAATCGCAGGCGCAGTGGGCGGTGCGTGGCTTGGCTCGAATGTCGGAAAAGGCAAAGGTAATATTGCGGCGATTGCTACAGGCACTTTGCTTGGTGCTTATTTGGGCAATCAAATTGGCGCTTCGCTTGATCGCGCTGATTTGTCATATCACGAGCAAACTTCGCAAAATTCTTTGGAAAAAAATCCTGATGGCATGGCAGCCACTTGGCAAAATCCCAATAGCGGCCATGCGGGAAGTATTACTCCTGTTCGCACTTACCAAACCGCGAACAATCAATATTGCCGCGAATACCGTCAAGTAATTCAAATTGATGGCCGCGCGGAAGAAGCTCTCGGAACGGCCTGTCGTCAAAATGATGGCAGCTGGCAGATTGTCAGATAATTTTTTAGTTTTTTACCATTCTTAGTTTTTGGATTTTTTATGAGTGATTTCTCTTCTCTTCCCACAGGAAATTTAATGAAAGGCAAACGCGGCCTAATAATGGGCGTTGCTAACGATAAATCAATTGCCTGGGGAATTGCGCAAGCAGTTGCGAATCAAGGCGCAGAACTTGCTTTTACCTATCAAGGCGATGCATTAAAAAAACGCGTTGAGCCGCTGGCTGCATCAGTTGCAAGCGATTTGGTTTTGCCTTGTGATGTTACAGATTCTGCTTCTATGGATAATGTTTTTGAAACGATAAAAAAACATTGGGGACAGTTGGATTTCTTGGTTCACGCCATTGCTTTTTCAGACAAGAACGAACTAAAAGGTCGTTATGTCGATACCTCGCTCGAGAATTTTCTCACCAGCATGCATATTTCTTGCTACTCATTTACAGCACTAGCTGCGCGCGCCTCGGCAATTATGGCTCCTGGTGGAAGTTTGCTTACCCTCACCTATTTGGGCGCTGAGCGCGTAATGCCGCATTACAATGTTATGGGCGTTGCCAAAGCCGCGCTTGAAGCGAGCGTGCGCTATATGGCTGCCGATCTGGGCGGCGACAATATCCGCGTCAATGCAATTTCTGCTGGACCAATCAAAACCTTGGCCGCCTCTGGCATTGGTGATTTTCGCTATATTTTGAAATGGAATGAATATAACGCGCCTCTACGTCGCAATTGTACAACTGAGGAAGTCGGCAAAGCTGCTTTATTTTTGCTCAGCGATTTAGGCAGCGGTACAACGGGAGAAATTCTCCATGTCGATTGCGGATACCATGTGGTTGGAATGAAATGCCCAGATGCTCCCGATATTAGCGTTGTGAAGGAAGCATGAGCATAAATAGTTTCGGACATTTATTTAGCTTTACCAGCTGGGGCGAAAGCCACGGCGAAGCAATTGGCTGCGTGGTTGATGGCGTGCCATCACAAATTGCACTTTCTGAAAATGACATTCAGCCATTTTTAGATAAGCGCCGACCTGGTCAATCGCGCCACACAACACAGCGTCAAGAAGCAGATAAAGTGCGAATTTTATCTGGTGTTTTTGAAGGCAAAACCACA
>JBIKYU010000069.1:0-7495 GCA_044355085.1 Rickettsiales bacterium
AGCAGCGTACTTCAAAAATTAGCACAATAAATAGTTGCTATATAGCCAGGCACAACAACTTTTTCCTTGCAAAAATATTTCCAAAAAGTCTATTAAATAAAAAATTACTCTCAATTATTTGCTCTTAAACTCAGAGAATTTTTTATGAATAAAACGCAGACAAAAAAGGAAAATCGCCCAAATCAACTAATTTTTGACACTCATAAAGCAGTAAAAAATATTGCCGAAAAAGGTATAAAAGCCCAAGCAGCAGAAGTGATAGTAAAAACCATGCAGGAAGTCTCAACAGCAAGCCATCATGACCTGGTTACACAGAAGGATTTGCAAGAATTCAAGCATGCAACTCAGAAAGACATGAGCGATTTTAAGCATGAGATGCAGCAGAAGATGGGCGATTTCAAGCATGAAATGCGGCAGGAAATGCGAGAGTTCAAGCAGGAAATGAGCGATTTCAAGCATGAGATGCGCCAGGAAATGCGAGAGTTCAGACAAGAAATAAGACATGAAATACAGCGCTCAAGTTATGAGCAAAAACTTTATACAAACAAAATGGTCGTAGCCATGATTATCGGCGCGCCGACTTTCTACGCAGGGCTGGAATTTTTGATAAAATTCTTAGAAAAATAATTCAGAAGAAGTTGAAGTGAGAGCTAAAATTCTGCAGTTGGTTTAAAGTTTTTTTTGCCAGAATTCTTCCATGAAATTCACATTTTCTCCTGAAGTTACGAAGCAATCTCCTATAGCCTTGGCTAAAATCAGAGTTAATTTTCCACCCTGAACTTTTTTATCTTGCAACATGTCTGAAACCAGCTCTTTTGCGCCAACATCAAGCTCAAGATCATTGATGTTATCAGGCAAACCAACTGCTCGAATATGAGCAAGAACACGACTTGCATCAGCTTCAGAACATAATCCGTGCCAGGCTGAATACTCAAATGCAAGGATAATCCCAAGCGCCACCGCCTCTCCATGCAAGAGCCGATCGCTATAGAAAGTGCGCTTTTCAAGGGCATGACCAAAAGTATGACCTAGATTTAATAAGGCCCGGACATTTCCTTCGCGCTCATCTTTTGCGACTATTTCTGCTTTTTTAAGACAGCTTTTGCTGATTGCGTAAGCTAGCGCATTTGTTTCTTTTTCCAGGACAGATCGATAATTTTCCTCAAGCCAGAAGAAAAACTCTGCATCACCAAGCAGTCCGTATTTAACGATTTCCGCGTATCCAGCAAGTATTTCGCGCTGCGGAAGCGTATCAAGCAAAGACAAATCCATTATCACCATTTTGGGTTGGTAGAATGTACCAACTAAATTTTTTCCCTGCTCGGTATTGATTCCTGTTTTTCCACCAACCGAACTATCAACCATCGCAAGCAATGTGGTTGGAATTTGAATGAATGAGATTCCGCGCAGCAAAATACTTGCAGCAAATCCAGCTAAATCCCCAATTACACCGCCACCGAAAGCAATTATCAGATCGTTTCTTTCTGGTGCGTGCGCCAAAATTTCTGCCAAAATTTTTTGCAAATTTGCAAAATTTTTACTGCCCTCACCTGCTGTAATAACCGACCAATGCGAGGAAATATCAGAGTTTCGCAAAGATTCCTCGAGCGTCCTGCGGTGCAAAGATTCAACATTAGAATCGGTAATTACAAAAACTCTTTTGCGTTTTAAAAACGGCGAGATCATCACATCAGCCTGACTTAGCAGGTTTTTTCCGCTGTAAATTTTGTAGCTACGCTCACCCAAATCAACATTGATTTCCGCTCTAATATTATTTTCATCTAGCATGACTTTACGACCCATTTTTGGAAAGTTTTGTGATAATTTCTAAGACTATTTCTTCAGCTGAAAGATCATCAACACAGACACGAAGATGCGCTCTTTTATAAGAATCCACGCGCTTTTCCAGCAGCGCGGCAATGGCAGATTTTTTTTCTGCAGAATTTTTTTGTGCCAATAATGGGCGCGAATTATCATCTGCCAGCCTTAAAAAAAGCGTATCAACGGAAGCATCAAGCCAAATGCAGAAGGTTTTTTCCAGCAAAATTTTTTGCAGATTTTTTTGCGCGAACGCCCCACCACCGACCGCAAAAACAATATTTTCCTCTGCAATAATTTCTTGAATTATTTCTGCTTCTAATTTGCGAAAAAAAGCCTCGCCTTTTTCAGAAAAAATTTCTGTGATTGTTTTTTTTTCATGCTCTTCAATCAGAGAGTCACTATCAAAAAATTGCCGCTGCAAATGCGACGCCAAGTGCCTAGAAACCAGGCTTTTCCCACTTCCCATCATGCCAATTAAAGTTATTGGCCGTGATTTTTGAAAAGAATTTTGCATAGTCATTCACACGAAGTTTGACGTAAGGATTAATCTTCTTTATTAGGGCCGTGGCTTTCTTGCTAAAGAAGCTTGAGAGGCGCGCTTTTAATCACAGAATCAAAGGAAAAACAATGCGTAACGTTATTCTTATTTTAATCGCTCTAGCCGTTGCTGCTGGTGCTTATGTATATTTAAATCGTGAAGTTGCTGCGCCACAAACGCAAGTAACAGAGCCAGTTACAACTCCGCCTGCTGAAGCTGCTCCTGCTGCTGCTGCTCCTGCTGCTGCCCCAGCTCCTGCTGCTGCTCCAGCTGTTGAAGCTCCAGTTGAAGCTGTTGCTCCAACAAACGAAGAAGCTCCTGTAGCTGAAGAAGCTCAGCCTGAAGCACAATAGTTATAGCGAAAAAGAGCTTTAATTCTGGCTTTTTGCGCTGATTTTTTGGTTTTTTTATGAAATCTATTTTTATAAAAAATCTGGAAAATTGAATTCTTTTCAAATTTTTTTGGAAAAGAGCTTATGCAAAACTCAGCGAAAAAATTGCTAGAAATTGCTTTAGAAAAAATATCTCCCTCAATCAAAATATTATTTTTGGTTGGGGGATTTTTTTTATCTCTTAGTTATTTTGCCTTGGCCCATGCAAAGCCTCTGCCTGGCGAAGAAGTTGGAACACGTTCACTAGCGCCAATTTCAATAAATGGAATCGGCAGTATCTCTGAAAAAACTGGCGGATTTTCTGGTGATTTATGGCGCGACACGAGCTTTTCCACTGCGCGCCAATTGCTTGAGATCATGCCCTTGCGCGTTGATTCACCTGCTCTGCGTAAACTGAAAAAACGCTTTTTACTTTCAAGCTTCACGCCAATTTCAGGCGAAGGAGATGAACAGGATTTACTATTTCGTCTGCGCTTGATTCACCTAGCGTGGCTAGATGATCCATCTTTGCTTGACCAGATGGTGGCTCTTGTACCTGCAAGCGCTCTAAATAGCTCGATTGCAGCGATTCACGTCTCTGGTTATTTCATTGCAAAACAGAATGAAAAAGCTTGCGAAAAAACTCGCAATTACATGCCACAATTTCAGCGCAGCGGCGCAATTTTTTGGCGACAAGCCATGATTTTTTGCCAGGCTTTTTCCAATAAAAAACAAGAGGCGGAATTATCTTTGCGCCTCTTGCAGGAAGATGTTCCTAGCATTTCTTCGGATTATGTTAATTTAATTCAAAATATTTTTGCAGAAGATAAAAATATTCGCGCGAGCGCAATCGAACAATGGACAGCGCTTTTGCGCCTTTCAACCGCAGGAATTACGCCAATAGTGCAGGCATTCCCTGCACCAAATGAGCGTATTGGAAAATATATTTCCAATTTTTCACGCGCATCTTGGATAAAAGAACATCAGCGTGATGCGGAAGATAAAAAAGAAGCGAATCTAACGCAGCTTTATTTGCTCGCTGACGCTGCTGGTGCTGAGATAACGCGCGATGAATGGACTGCTTTGCTGCCGTTTGTTCGCCGCAATAATGACCGAGTTTCATATGTTATTGCAGCCTTGCTGCCAGAATTGATTGCTAAAAAAAATACGGCGGAAATAATTTCTTTAGTTTTGATTGGCTTTGGCTCCGAGAATCTAAAAAATATTGATAGTTACAGCGCAGCTCCGCTTATTGCTGCACTACGTGAAATTGGCGATAGGGAAACAGCTCAAGCAATTACCGCAGAATTACTGCCTTAGGGCCTATAGGCGCTTGCTAAAGTAAGGATGGGATGAATTTTTTTTACTGATTAAAACATATCAATCCACAAACATGAAATTGCAGCGCCTCAATGATAGAAGCCTTTCTTGAAATGATGTCAGCAGAAAGGGGCGCTTCAAAAAACACTCTTGCGGCCTATCAGCGCGATCTTGAACATGCAGCGGCGTTTCTAAAAAGCAGAAGAAAAAATCTCAACACGGCAAACGGCAAAGCCTTACACGCTTATATTGCGCATTTATATGCAGAAAATCTAACTGCTCGCACAGTTGCCAGGCGAATTTCTTGTCTGCGGCAATTTTTTAGATTTTGCTGTAGCGAAAATTTACGCAGCGATGATCCGACTTTGTCTCTCGATACACCGAAGCAAAGCAAGGCTTTACCTAAATATTTAAGCCAAGAAGAAATTTCAAATCTGCTTGCCGCTGCAGAAAAAGATCCATCACCAGAAGGAATTCGTTTACTTGCGATTTTAGAACTTCTCTACGCCACAGGGCTCCGCATCAGCGAATTAGTTACTCTGCAGCTAAAACCAATTGAAAAGCTTCTATCAATTGCAGAATCAAAAACCGCAAGCGCAATCAATATAATCGGAAAAGGTCAAAAAGAGCGCGTAGTGTTACTACATCACAAGGCGATAAAAACTCTGCGCGCATATTTGTCATGCCGAGAATATTTTGACAAAGGGCGCAAAACAAAATGGTTTTTTCCGTCACGAAGAGAAGGCGTTGCTCTCAGTCGACAATATGTTTTTTTAGCGATCAGAGCACTAGGTCCAAGCGCAAACATAGATTATGAGCGCCTTTCCCCGCATGTGCTGCGCCATAGTTTTGCATCGCATCTTTTGCATAATGGCGTTGATTTGCGTAGCCTACAGACTTTATTGGGACATGCAGATATTTCCACCACACAAATCTACACGCATATTCCCGCACAAAAATTAAAAGAAACGATAGAGCGACTGCATCCTCTCTCGCGAAAATAGCCGCGCACAAGGCCAGACAGAAGTAAGTTTCAGCAACAAAGGCGCTAAAAATGGTATAAAAAATTTTTCTCAAAATATTGGCGAAGATTTTGCAAAAATTTTCAAGTATTCATCTCGGCTAATTATGTAATTTCATATTTTTATTCTGAATTTTAGGCTCTTTGAGAGTGATAAAATTCCTGCAAAAAATATGCTGCATTATAAAAAATTAAAAAACCGAATGAATTTGATTGCGCTTTTATGGAAAAACTTTCCACACATGATGTAGAAACGCTGGTGATAGGCGGCGGCGGCGCTGGCTTGAGTGCCGCACTTTCCCTGGCTGAGATGGGTTTGAGCCCAGTTATTTTAAGTAAATTGCCAATTTATCACAGCCATACAGTCGCAGCAAAAGGCGGAATCAACGCTGCGCTTGGCAATAAGGCTTCAGATGATTGGCGCTGGCATTATTTCGATACGATAAAAGGCTCTGATTATTTAGCTGATGGCGACGCAGTTGCATTGATGTGCGAAAAAGCGCCTGAGACAATTCTCTGGCTAGAAAAAATTGGCATGCCTTTTTCGCGCGATGAGAGCGGAAAAATCTACCAACGAATTTACGGTGGACAATCATCAGATTTTGGCCTTGGCCCTCCCCCTCCTCGCGCTTGTGCGGCGGCGGATCGCACGGGACATGCGCTTTTGCAAACTCTTTGTCAGCAGGCTTTGCGCTTAGGCGTAGAAGTTATTGAGCCTGTTATAGTTGTCGATTTATTGCGCGGTGAAAATGGCGCGGTGTGCGGCGTTTTAGCTCTACATACTGCGCGTGGAGAATGGCAAATTTGGCGCGCAAAACGCGGAATTTTAATTGCAACGGGTGGATTTGGTCAGGCTTTCGCAACAAGCAGCGCGGCTTACAGCTGCAGCGGCGATGGCGGCGGCATGATTTTACGCGCTGGATTGTCTTTGCAAGATATGGAATTCGTACAATTCCATCCAACAGGATTATACGGCAGCGGATTATTAATCAGCGAAGCAGCGCGCGCCGAAGGCGGATATTTGCTCAATGGTTTAGGTGAACGCTTTATGCTGAGGGAAGCTCCGAATGCTGGAGATTTGGCCGCTCGTGATGTGATTGCGCGCGCGATGGTAAAAGAAATTGCAAATGGGCGCGGATGCGGACCTAAAAAAGATCATATTTTACTTTCTCTTGCGCATTTACCCGCTGCGCTTATTAGCGAACGCCTACCTTCTGTGATACAGACAGCGCAACAATTTGCGCGTATCAATCCGCTGAAAGAAGCTATTCCAGTTCTGCCAACTGCGCATTATACGATGGGTGGAATTCCAACCGATATTTCCGCGCAGGTTTTAGATCAAAATAATCAGCGCATAAATGGATTATTTGCCGCTGGGGAAGCCGCCTGCAGCTCGGTGCACGGCGCGAATCGGCTCGGCTGCAACGGCCTGTTAGAGCTGCTGGTTTTTGGCAAGCAAGCTGCTCTAAGCATTGCTTCAAATAATATTTTTGCTAATTCTTCTGCGCTTGATAAGCAGGCAAACGGTTTGCTTGCGCGTTATGAAAATTGGCTAAAAAATGAAAATGGTCCAGCAGCTTCTACAACTCGCCGTAATTTGCAAAAAATTATGAGTGAATTTTGCGGAGTTGAACGTTCAGCTGAAAAATTAAAAACGGGAATTGCCTCTGCGCAAAAATTATTTTTGGATGCACAAAATTTTTCTGTGCGCGAGCCTGGCCTTTCCTGGAATGAATCTCTGCGCGAAGCGCTGGAGAGCGAAAATCTGATTCTGCAAGCTATGGCTTGCTTGCAAGCAGCGCTCGCACGGGATGAAAGCCGAGGCAGCCATTGGCGAAGCGATTTTCCTGATCGCGATGATAAAAACTGGCGCGCACATAGCCGCGTTTGGCAAAAAAATGGCGAATGGAATTTCTGCAGCAGCAATATTCGCCCAGCAAATGATACTTCCTTGCCTGATATGCTTCCAGAAAACCGCCTTTATTAGACGGTGATTAAAAAATCAGCAGCCGCTCTTTCTTGCCATTTTTTGACATTTTTCTGCAGACCAATCTTCTCAAAATTGTATTTTTTATGTTTTTGGAAAAAACTTTAGAAAAAAGTAACTGAAGATTGTTTTTTACGTTGCAATCTCTGGTTTGTCAGTTTATAGCTCGCCGTTCCTTAAATCAGGTAGAAATGAGGGTTTAATAATGTTTATACTACGTTTTCTGGGTTACTGCGCCTTTATCTTTTTGGTTGCAGCTGGGTCTTACTGGGGTGGAATGCATCAACTTTTGCTTCCACAAGGTGGCGCTCCCGACCGCGAAAAAATTGCCGCTTATGCGCTCGAACGCCTTTCCAGGCAAGAATCAATCGATATCGTTGGAAAATTTGGTCGCGATTTGAGCCGCTTAAATTTGGCTGGCCTGAATCTTCAGGGCG
>JBIKYU010000014.1:0-24207 GCA_044355085.1 Rickettsiales bacterium
AAGATCGCAAGCAACACAACAGATGAGATGATGTACATCCATATGCGACGCATGTGTTGTTACTCCTTTTGCAATTGAACAATAAAGCCACAATTTATGCAGCTATAAATCCATAGTTTCTAATTCAAAGAGCTATGCAGAAAAATAATTTCTTGTTGCTGATTAAAAGGCAAAAATGAAAAAGATGCTAAGTCAGTTTCAAGCAACTCTTAAGCAGATTTATTGACGCGCTCACGTAGCTCCTTGCCAGAACGAAAATAGGTAACGCGACGCTCTTCCAAATCAACATGCGCGTTTGTGCGCGGATTGCGTGCTTTGCGCGGCTTACGTTTGCGCACCGAAAATGCACCAAATCCTCGCAATTCAACACGAACATCTTGCACTAGCGCAGCGCTGATTTCATCGAGGATGGTTTCCACGATGGTTTGCATATCCTTCAAATAAATACCAGGATAACGTTTTGTAAGAATCCGTATTAATTCTGATTTAGTCATGAAGAGGTCTCTCTTTTTATGTTTATTTTGTTTGCTACAACTACTGTTGCCACAATACTAAAAGGCCACTATTTGCTGCTTTAGCACGCTGTTTCCACCAGTCAAATGGAAGAAGCGTTTCCCAGGCTTGCCATGGTAATTTTTCTGCTTTTAGTGATACGTCTTTTACAGAAATATCATGCGGAATTTTATATTTTTCTTGTAGCCAAATTTTGGCCTCTTCTTCACCGCCAATAGCATCAATCAATTTATTTTGTAAAGCCTGTCTACCTGTGTAGACGTGACCATCCGCAACGATTTCAGCTTGCTCAGCTGAGAAGCCTCGCCGCTCGATAACCATGCCAAGAAAGAGCTGATAAGTATCGGCTATTGTATCGGAGATTGCTTTCGAAACTGCAGGAGTTACTTTCTCGAACGGAGAAGGCGCACCTTTTAGCTCACTTGATTTGAATGAGATGATTCCAACACCAAGCTTTTTGGCTAAATCGGTAATTTCTGCACTTTGCATTAAAACACCGATTGAACCTGTAAGAGTTCCTTGGCGCGCAAAAATACGCTCAGCTCCTAAGGCTGCCATATAGCCTCCGCTTGCAGCTACCGTGCCTAGTAAAGCAACAACGGGCTTGGTTTTTCCAACATGCCGAATTGCCAAATATAAAGTTTCACCACCAACAACTGTGCCGCCTGGGCTATTTATGGTAACCAGAACCGCTTTGACCTGCTGGTCTTCCGCTAGTTCACGAATGATTTCATCACGAGCATGATCTTCGAAAATTATGTCTTCTATCGCAATACGAGCAATATGAGCGCCATGGATTTTTTTCTCTGGCGAAGATAAAGAAAGCAACCAAGCAGCAAGAGCAAGAAAAGCAACAACGCGCCAAAAGCGCATTTTCTTTGCCAAGCGGAAACGATCCAACCATGCATCGCTTGAAATATCAGTCATTTACCCATC
Organism: Rickettsiales bacterium; assembly: GCA_044355085.1. GTDB lineage: Bacteria > Pseudomonadota > Alphaproteobacteria > Rickettsiales > JBIKYU01 > JBIKYU01. Next base: position 1,450 of record JBIKYU010000014.1, read on the forward strand.
CCTTTGTAATAACCACCAATAAACCATTTCATATTTTTAGCAGATATGCGGGAACAAAATATTTTGTTCCCGCATAATTTTAAACATAGTTTGTGGAGTTATTTTTTTTCGGCTGAGCTGCTGCTAAGTGCTGCACCTAAAATATCGCCTAGGCTTGCACCGCTATCGCTTGAACCAAACTCAGCAACTGCACGCTTATGTTCATCTTCCTCGAGCGCACGAATAGATAAGGTTAGTTTGCGGTTGTTACGATCAACAGTCACAACTTTTGCATCGACTTTATCGCCAACAGCAAAACGCTGCGGACGTTGATCAACACGATCACGCGCCAGATCGTTTTTCTTGATAAAGCTGCGCATAGAATCATTCACGCTAACTTCAATGCCATCGTCGCGAACATCAAATACAACGCAAGTAACCGTTGAACCTTTTTCCAGACCAACCATTACTTCGCCAGCTGGATCTGCAGAAAGCTGTTTTACTCCAAGGCTAATACGCTCTTTTTCAACATCAGCAAAAAGTACTTTCACGCGCACTTCTTGACCAACTTGATATTGTTTTATCGCCTCTTCTGGAGCAACTTCCCAACTCAAATCAGAAACGTGAACTAATCCGTCAACGCCTTCTTTGAAACCAACAAACATACCAAACTCGACGATGTTTTTTACAACACCATCAGCTTCTGTTCCAACTGGATGCGCATTAGCAAAATTTTGCCAAGGATTATCACTGCATTGTTTGATGCCAAGGCTGATGCGGTGTTTATCAGCATCAATATCAAGCACCATAACTTCTACTTCCTGACCGCTTGTCACTAATTTGCTTGGATGAACATTGCCTTTCGCCCAAGTTAGTTCAGAGACGTGAACAAGCCCTTCTATTCCAGGCTCAAGCTCAACGAAAGCACCGTAATCAGTGATGTTGGTGATTTTACCTGTGAATTTACTGCCAGATGGATAACGCTGTTTCAAGCTGTGCCATGGGTTTTCTTCCAGCTGCTTTAAACCGAGAGAAATACGCTTTGTTTCTTCGTTGAATTTTATAACTTTCACACGAACTTTTTGGCCTAAGCTTAGAACTTCAGATGGATGACTGATGCGGCTCCAAGAAATATCGGTTACGTGGAGAAGACCATCAACACTGCCAAGATCAATGAAAGCGCCGTAATCAGTAATATTTTTTACTGAACCATCCATGATCATATTTTCTTTGATTTGTGAAAGCATCTCGTTACGAGCTTCCTCACGCGAACCTTCAAGTATAGAACGGCGAGAAACAACAATATTTCCTTGACGATGATCAATCTTCAAAATTTGGAAAGGTTGTTTGATGTTCATCAAAGGTCCAACATCTTTGACTGGACGAATATCAACTTGTGAACCAGGCAGAAAAGCTACCACTCCACCGATATTTACGGTGAATCCACCTTTTACGCGACCGAAAATTATTCCATCAACAGAATCACCTTCTTTGTAGGTATTTTCTATTTTTTCCCAAGCGCGACGACGAACGGCTTTTTCATGGCTTAATGTTGCATAACCTTGCTGATTTTCGATTCTCTCAAGATAAACTTCAACCAGATCACCAATTTTTGGTAGAGCATCTTCGCCACCTTCTGCGGTGAATTCTTCAACTGGAACACGCCCTTCTGTTTTCAAACCAACATCGATAAGAGCAAAACCTTTTTGAATCGCGATTACTTCGCCTTTGATAACCGAGCCTTCGGAAACGTCCTGTTTTTTTACAAAATCTTCGAACAATTCAGCAAAATTTTCTTTGGAGAAATCATATGCTTCAGCGGCTTTAGAGATATTCATTGAATAAAATCCTTAATTAGAAATTAGCACAAGGCCAATTCCGTTTTTTAGTGTTGACGCCCGCTACTGCAACAACGCAGAAGCTTTTGAAAAAGGCAATTAGGCTCCATTAATTTTCCTGGAGAAAATTAAACAGAATGCAAAAGAGAAAAAATCAGCCGCGCATTTTTTGAATGCAGTTTTGCAAACGCCAGACCAGCAAAACAGAGAAAGTCAGTCTATGCAGCATATTTCCAGCTGTTTGACGATCGCCAATACTTTGGAGAACACGTCATCTGCGTCCATGTCGCTGGTATCAATTACCAATGCATCAGATGCAGGAAGAAGTGGAGCTATGTCTCGTTGCTGATCGCGATAATCGCGCGCTTTTAAATCCTCAAGCACGGCGGGGTATATAACGTCAAAGCCTTTATGTTGCAACTCCTTATATCGGCGCTCTGCGCGCGCTTCTAGCCTGGCGGTAATAAAGAGTTTGATGGTTGCATCAGGACAAATAACCGTGCCAATATCACGGCCATCCAAAACCGCTCCCTTTGGCTGTTGCGCAAATCTTCTTTGCACAGAAAATAACTCCGCACGAACCTCAGGAATTGCCGAAACGAACGAAGCAATCTCGCCTGTTGCTTCAGTCGCAAGATCAGAATCTTCTAGCAATGAAAAATCTATATTTCTAGCCATTTCAGACGCATGTAGAGCGGCTTCAGCAGAGCGTGGAAAAGCAAAATTGCGCAGCATCATCAATGCCACAACCCGATATAATTTTCCCGTATCGAGATATTCAAGACCAAGAGCAGCAGCCAAACGGCGCGCCAGAGTTCCTTTTCCCGATGCAGCAGGACCATCAATCGCAATCACACATCCTACGAGAGGCTGAATATTCATCGTTATTCTCCGCAATTATCCAGCGCTATATTGGCACCCAAATATGTAAGTAATTTGATGAAACCAGGAAAACTCGTATCAATCATCTGCGTATCATCAACGGAGACTGCCACTTTTGAGAAAAGACCGAGAATCAAAAATGACATAGCAATGCGGTGATCAAGATGCGTCACCACTTTTCCACCACCAGGGATTTTCCCAGGCATACCAACGATTTTTAACCAATCTTCGCCCATTTCAACTGCGACAGAATTGGCCTGCAATCCATCGAAAATTGCCTGCAGGCGATTGCTCTCTTTCACTTTTAATTCCGCCAGCCCTTCAAAATGGGACACACCTTCTGCATTCGCAGCCAGCACCGCCAATATTGGATATTCATCAATCATCGAAGCGGCGCGCTCTGCCTTGCAATGAACAGCTTTTAGCACTCCACCTTTTATTGATATATCTGCCACTTCTTCACCGCAGATGATTTTTTCATTATGCAAAATAATTTCTGCGCCCATCTCCGCTAGAGTGGCATAAAATCCCATACGCAGAGGATTAACATTTACATTTTCCACTGTAACGCTACTGCCAGGAATGGCTGCTGCGGCTGCGATTATAAAAGCTGCAGAAGATGGATCGCCAGGAACCTGCCAATGCATGGGCTTCAGATTCGGAAAGCCTTTGATTGAAATGCGGCGCAAAGAATTTTCTGCGTTTTTAATTTCTATGTCTGCTCCCATCGCAAGCAACATGCGCTCGGTATGATCGCGCGTTGGCGTAGGTTCCTCGACAATGGTTTTTCCAGGCATGTTAAGACCAGCCAAAAGCAAGGCTGATTTCACCTGCGCCGATGCAACAGGAAGTTTGTAATGCAGCGGAATTGGCAGAGAAGCGCCTTGAAGAGCCAGCGGCAAGCGCTCAGCAGAGCGCGATAAATTACTGGCGCCGATTTGCTGCAAAGGCTCAAGAACTCTACGCATTGGACGTTTGCGCAAACTCGCATCGCCAGTAAAAATACTGACAAAAGGATAGCTAGCTAAAAGCCCCATTAATAATCTTGTTGATGTGCCACTGTTGCCCATATCGAGAATGTCCTCTGGCTCATGTAAGCCGCCGATTCCAACCCCATGCACTTGCCATTCATCAGCAGAAATGCGTGTAATTTTTACGCCCATTTGTTGTAAAGCTGTAGCAGTGCGCAGAACATCTTCGCCCTCGAGCAGACCAGTAATTGAAGACATGCCAATCGCCTGTGAAGAAAGAATCAAAGCCCGATGCGATATTGATTTATCCCCCGGAACTTTCACAACACCAGATAATGCGCCGCTCAAGCTGGCTTGCGCTGGAACTGCTTTTGCGTGTTTCACTATTCAAACCTTCTTCAAGTTATAATTTTTCATATTTTTAAAAATGATTTAGGAGGCGCACGTTTTTAAAACGGATTTGCGCTTCGTCAAGTACATGAACATTTCATGAGTGCCTTGCGCTGCAATTAACGCCTTGCTTAGCAGCGGTTTTCATAGTCGTTCATTGCGTGAATAAATGACTATGAAAACGAAAACAGTGATAGTTTCAGACGCAAAAGCATTGGAATGGTATTACTCCACAATGCGTCGCCACAGGCCTTTCAATACGCCTGAGACGCCTTCTTCATCGCGCTCTGAATCATTGACAGCAGCAGCATTCCCTTCGCCTGAGCGACCACGCCTGCGCCGAGAACGATTGCGGCGATCCTTGTTGTTGCTATTTTCATCAACCGCACCAAGAGCCGCCTCTGCTTCTGATTTATCATCAGTATTTTCGCTGCGCTCTGATACAGATGCACCATTTTCATTGCGCGCAGAAATCGCGAAATTCGAAAGGTCTGAGCGCTCATCAACATTGATGTAAATCTGCGATTGATAACGCTGCTCAAGCGACTGCAAATCAGCGCGCTTATAATTCAGAACATAACTCGCCGCCTGAAGAGATGTTGTAACATCCCAAATTGCTGGACGTCCATGACGATTAATATGCGTTTCAATTTGTCTAAGAACGGTAAGGCCAATAGTTTCTGTTGCACGAATCGCGCCCGTTGCCTGGCAATGCGGGCATTTTACCGTGTTGGTTTCATAGAAGCTTGGCCCCAATCTCTGACGTGACATCTCCAGCAAACCAAATGGGCTGATACGACCAATTTGCACACGCGCACGATCACCCTGAAATGCATCGCGCAATGACTGTTCAATACTAATGCGATTTTTGAGCTCGAGCATGTCGATAAAATCGATGACAACCAAACCAGAAAGTTCGCGCAGACGCAATTGTCTAGCTATTTCATAAGCAGCTTCAGTATTGGTTTTTATTGCTGTTTCCTCAATACTGCGCTGATTAGTAGCACGACCAGAATTCACATCGATAGAAATCAATGCTTCAGTCGGATTTATCACGACGTAACCACCAGATTCCAACGGCGCAACATGATGGTATAGAGCCTCGATTTGCTCTTCGACACGGTAGCGCGTAAAGACTGGCACTTTGCTACGATAAATCTTCAGGCTATTGCGATGCTCTATTAATGCGTGCGACATAAACTCTTTGGCTTTGTTGAAGCTTTCTTCGCCTTCAACCAAAACTTCATCAACCTCATCATCGTATAAATCGCGTAGAGCCTTCTCAACCACATTGCCTTCGCCGTAAATAAAAGCTGGCGCACTTGATGAAAGAGTTTGCGTGCGAATATTGTTCCATATTTTTGCGAGATAATCATAGTCACGGCGGATTTCGCTCATGCTTTTACCAGCACCAGCGGTGCGAATAATAATACTAGCTTCATCAGGAAGGCTGAATTCCTCCAGCAAAGTTTTCAAACGGCGACGATCTTCAGAGCTGCCAATGCGGCGAGAAACTCCGCCCTGGCGTGGCGTGTTAGGCATCAGAACGCAGTATCTACCAGGCAAAGTTATGTAGGTGCTAAGCGATGCGCCTTTATTGCCGCGCTCTTCTTTTATCACCTGAACAAGCAATACTTGTCCGCGTTTGATAACTTCTTGAATGCGATATTTACGCAAAAACTGCGCCATGATTTTTTTAATGCGCGAATTGCCTTCTTCCTCCAAATCTACGCTGCTATCCTGACTATTATTGCGGCGATCTTGACCGCGCGCGCGCCGATAACGAAATCTATTTTGGCTGCTTTCTGCAGCGGAATTTTCATCACCGAGATTGCCAATATCGTCACCAGAGCTGATCTCTTCAACAAAGGAATCTTCATCTTCAGATTCTTCGACAGATGAAACTTCATCGTCAATATCGTCATAACCAGAATCTTCTGATTGTACTTCGCGCAGGGCGCGCTTTAGCTCCTCCTTGTCGCTAACTGGAACATGATAATAATCTGGATTAATCTCAGCAAAGGGCAGAAACCCATGTTTTCCTCCGCCATACTCGACAAAAGCAGCCTGCAATGATGGCTCAACCCTCGTTACTTTTGCTAGGTAAATATTACCTTTCAGCTGTGTTTTGAAGGAAGTTTCAGAGTAGAACTCTTGAACTCGTCCATCTTTTAATATGACCACGCGGGTCTGTTCTGGATGCACTGCATCCACCAAAATGCGTTTCGGCATGATTATAATACTCCGACTGGAAATCGATAATAGGATGTATAACTGGAACCCTTTTGGGAATTTCGATATAGGACGGCGCAACCTTGAAATATTGTTGCTTTTTAATGTAGAGAGCCAAACTAAGCGCAGCAGTGCCAAGCAGAGACAAAATTTGCAACGATATAATGCTGCTGATCATGCTTGGTCCTAACCTAAATAGAATTAACTAAATGAAACGGTTTTAGAAGTGCCCCTTAATTTGAGGGCGCCCTTATAAATTACCTTCAAATGGATTTTAGAGCTTCTCACTGCTGCTAAATGTGGGTTTTGTCCTAATGAAAGCCCTGTCCAAACACTTCGGTTTGAACTATTAGATTCCGCGACGTACTCTAAAGCAATCTTACAAAGCCTGTCAAACGTTAGATGACCTCCTTCTTTGATCATAGAATTTTGGGCGCTTATTTTGTGTTTCTGCGTTGGTGTTTTTTTCTTTTCCTGCTACCTGCAAGCGTTTTTGCAGGCGAACATGCGCGCTTAACGTCGCTTGTTCTCGGTCACGCGGATGAGAAAAATTTTAATGCGCAAATTTTATTGCATGCATCGCAGGCGATAGATGCAAAGATTTTTATCATGGAAAATCCACCGCGCCTGATAATTGACCTACCTAAAACGACTTGGCAATTACAGGAGCGCGATACAAAAAAGGCGCAATGGTTTGCCAGACTGCGCTATGCCAACACTGAAAAAGGCGCGCTTAGACTTGTGATTGAGAGCAAGCGTGAAATCAAAAAAGTAGAAAAAGTGGTAACAAATAAATTAGCTGGAAAAAAATATCAGCTGAGTTTTGCGCTTACTTTTGCTGATAAAAAACAAGAGCAAAAAGCTAATAAAGCAGAAAAAAAGCCCGAGCTAAAAACGCAAAAAACTTTTCCAACTCCGCAACTTCGTCCACAAAAAAAAGATCAAATCGTTAAAAAAAATGCGCCTGAAGATGGCAATATTTCTAAAGCAACAGAGCCGCCACCACCAGCTTCTGTTTTGCCGCATTCCAACCGCGCAACTCCAATTCCAATTCCTGTGCCGCGCCCAACACCGCGCCTGCCATTAATTGTAATTGATGCAGGTCATGGCGGACAAGATCCTGGGGCACAAGGAAATCGCGGAACGATTGAGAAAAATCTTACTCTTTCCTATGCCAAAAATCTTGATGCTGCTTTGCTTTCTACACAACGTTTTCAGACTGCTTTAACGCGCACTGATGATTCTTACATTTCTTTGCAAGATCGCGTAGCTTTTGCGCGCAATATTCGCGGTGATTTTTTTATTTCATTGCATGCAGATTCTCACCCGAATCACAAAACAAAAGGTCTTTCGGTTTATACTTTATCGGAAAAAGCCTCCGACCGCGAAGCAGCTTCATTGGCTGAGAAAGCCAATTTGTCTGATGTTTTACCTGGTGCAGTTTCAGGATCAATTCCGCCAGAAATTTCTCATGCTCTATTTAGCCTGACGCAACAACAAACCAATAATAACTCAGCTATGTTTGCAGAATTATTGGTAAAGAAATTACAAGCGCGTGTTTCGCTTTTGCCGCATCCGCATCGCTATGCGGGGTTTCGCGTATTAAAGGCGGTTGACATTCCATCAGTGCTTATAGAACTTGGCTATCTTTCTAACCCGCGCGAAGAATTTTTACTTTCTGAGCCAAAATACAAAAAGCAACTAGTCAACGCGATTGTTGACGCTATAGATGAGCATTTCGTGCGTTTTCCCGTGGAGCGGTCTTTTCAATGATACGTGCATTTTTTTCGCTTTTTTCTCTGCTGTTTTCTTTAGTGATTGCGCTTGTGGTTGCGGCTCTTTGCGTGGCTTTTGCGGTATCTATATATTACACAAAAGACTTGCCTGATTATTCGCAATTATCTGAATATTCACCGCCGATGGTGACAAGACTTTACGCTGCAGATGGCAGATTGGTTGAAGAATATGCGCGTGAGAAACGCCTGTTTGTGCCTATTCATTCGGTTCCAACACGTTTAATCAACGCTTTTTTAGCGGCGGAAGACAAAAATTTTTATCAGCATTCGGGAGTTGATTTAGTTAGTATCGCGCGCGCAGGAGTGCAGAATGCCTTGAATTTAGGCCGACAAAAAAGTTTGGTTGGCGGATCGACTATCACGCAACAAGTTGTGAAAAACTTTTTGCTCTCCAGCGAAAGAACTTTTGATCGAAAAATTAAAGAGGCTTTGCTTGCTTATCGTATCTCGCAAGTATTTTCTAAAGATCAAATACTTGAGCTTTATTTGAATGAAATTTATCTCGGCAATCGCTCCTACGGGGTTGCCGCTGCGGCTTTGGATTATTTCAATAAATCAATTGATGAGCTAAACATCGCAGAAGCGGCGCTTTTGGCAGCGCTGCCTAAAGCTCCTAGCGCATATGATCCTTATCGCAACCCTGAGCGCGCGCAAGAGCGGCGAGATTGGGTAATAACACGCATGCTTGAAGAAAAATATATAACTGAAGCTGAGGCTGTGCGCGCTTTAGCAATGAATCTTAATTTAAAAACTCGCAATGAATCTGCGCTTGCTCCAGCACCTTTTTTTGCTGATTCGGTACGCGCGCAATTGGTCGATTCTTTAGGAGAAAAACAATTTGTTGAGGGCGGATTAACAGTCAGAACTACTCTTGATCCAAACTTGCAAATCATTGCTGAGCAAGCAGTTCGTGAAGGATTGATTGCCTATGATCGCCGCCATGGATTTCGTGGACCTTTGAAAAATATTGCTGATATCAGCGAGTGGAAAAAAACGATTGCTGATTTTGTTATGCCTGCAGGTGGCGATGTTTTTTCAGCAGCAATTGTTTTAAAAGTGCAAGCAAATGAAGTTGAAATTGGTCTAAAAAATGGCGCAACAGGCATAATTCCTTTGGCGAATTTACAATGGGCGCGCAAATATCTTTCGCGCAGATCAATTGGTCCGAATGTAACTTCAGCAATTAATGTTCTTAAAACTGGCGATATAATTGCTGTTCGCGCAGTAACGCGTGAAGATAAAAAAACCATTTATGAGCTTGCGCAAATTCCAGAAGTAAACGGCGCTTTGGTTGCGCTTGATCCACATAACGGCGCGGTTTTGGCCATGGTTGGTGGATTTCAACATGAGAAAAGTCAGTTTAATCGCGTCACACAAGCCAAACGCCAACCTGGATCTGCATTCAAACCATTTGTCTATTTAGCAGGAATGGAGCACGGATTTACGCCTGCAACCACGCTTATTGATGCGCCGATTGAGCTTTCGCAAGGAGCGGGATTACCAGCATGGCGTCCGCAGAATTATTCTGGTGAATATTACGGACCAACAACTTTACGCACAGCACTTGAGCAATCACGAAATATCGTCACTGTAAAACTCGCGCAAATGGTTGGCATGCAAAATATAATGGAGATTACGCGCAGATTTGGTATCGCTGAAAATCCACAGAGAAATTTATCAATGGTTCTTGGTTCGGCTGAAACAACCTTGCTAAATATAACCACGGCTTATGCAATACTGGTAAATGGTGGAAAGCAAGTGAATCCCTACATGGTAGAGCGCGTGCAAGATAGAAATGGTTCCACAATTTTACGGCACGATAAACGCGAATGCGCGCATTGCCAGCTTTCTATTCCATCACAAAATGAAGATGGCGATCTTGCTAAAATTCCTGAAGATGCATTAACTCCACCTCCCCTTGTTGATGAACGCGCAAGCATTGCTGATCCGATTGCAACCTATCAAGTGGTTTCGATGCTGCGCGGCGTTGTCGAACGTGGAACTGCGCGCTCTGCCGCTTCAATTCCTTATACAATTGCAGGAAAAACAGGCACAACAAACGATAATATCGATGCTTGGTTTATTGGTTTTTCTGCTGATTTAGTTGCAGGTGTGTTTATTGGTTTTGATAAACCGCAATCGCTTGGCGCACATGAAACTGGTGCTGTGGCTGCATTACCAATCTGGAAAAATTTTATGAGTCGCGCTCTGGAAGGCACAGCTGATATACCTTTCCGCAGGCCTTCTGGAATTAAACTTGTAAAAACTCAACTACAAACTGGCTTACCAGCAACTGCCGATATTGCACCTAATGATGTGATTTTTGAAGCATTCAAACCAGGAACAGAAGCTTCACCATCTGCTGCTGCTGATGATTATTATCGCGAGCATCAGAATTCTGCACCTGAAGATTGGTTGATTGAAGGCACAGGCGGCGCTATTCCTCCCGCTCCTGAGGCCATTCCGAATGAAGATCCAACACAAACTGGAATTTACTAAAGAGGTTTTTTATGTCTGCCGAAGTTTCCGCATTATTTTCCCGCATCGACCACAGTTTGGGACTGTGGCGGAGGTATCTTTGACTGGGACAAAATCAATATTGAACTAGAAGCATTACGCGAAAAATCTGAAGATCCAGCTTTGTGGGAAAATCCGACAGAAGCGACAAAATTACTGAAAAAACTTTCTGGGATTGAACGCTCGGTCACAGAATACAACGACATTCAAAAAAACTACGATGATTTGCGCGAGCTTTTATCTCTAGCTCAGCCTGAAGATTCCTTGCATGCAGAGAGCTGCATAGCCTTAGAAGCAATTGCTAAGCGCGCAAAAGCGCAGGAAGTAATGTGTTTGTTTTCTGGCGAAGCTGATGATAATCCATGTTTTTTAGAGATTCACGCAGGAGCTGGCGGAACTGAATCACAAGATTGGGCGGAAATGCTGCTTAGAATGTATCTGCGCTTCGCCGAGCGCAATCAGTTTAAAGCCGAAATGATCGCTGAATTAGCGGGCGAAGGTGCGGGTATAAAATCGGTTACTATTCGTCTAAAAGGCGAGAAAGCCTATGGATGGCTGCGCACAGAAAGCGGCGTTCATCGCCTGGTTCGCATTTCGCCTTTCGATAGTAATTCGCGCCGTCACACTTCTTTTGCCAGCGTTTGGGTTTATCCTGAAGTTGATGAAAGCATTGACATCAACATCCAAGATAAAGATTTACGTGTTGATACTTTTCGTGCATCAGGTGCAGGCGGACAACACGTAAACAAGACAGACAGCGCCATTCGCATAACGCATTTGCCGACAAATATTGTGGTGCAATGCCAGGCGGATCGCTCACAACATCGCAATCGCGCAGAAGCAATGAAAATGCTAAAAGCGCGGCTTTACGAGCGCGAGCTGCAAAAACGCCTTGCGGAAAAGCTCGAAAAAGAATCACAAAAAACCGATATTGGTTGGGGACATCAAATTCGCTCTTATGTTTTGCATCCTTATCAGATGATCAAGGATTTGCGCACAGGCTATACAACCAGCAACACTTCTGGAATTTTAGACGGCGAGCTAGAAGATATGATTCTAGAAAGTCTAGCTGCGCAATTAACAGGAGAAGTATCAGAAGTCGAAGATATAGAATAAAAAAAGACCCGCAGATTTTTATATCTGCGGGCCAGCTTTTTGTTTTATGTTTATTTATATTGATGTAACAACACCACCAACAGCATGAATAACAATGTATCAGTCAATGTCAGGCTGGTTGCAAATACACCAGGAAGAACCGTTGTAAGTATCGGAGAAACAAATAAAGTTATCAAGGCAATGATTATGACCAAGATTACTCCTAAAGTTACTAAGTGACCGATATGTTTTAAATTAAATGTTTTAAAGTCTACCATGTTTCTCTCCTTCATATGTGATAAAAGTGGTCTTTAAGTTGACTGGAGATTACCATTTCATGACAATTTAATCAAATCAGCTATGGATTTTTTTGCGCCGCAGAAAAGTCTATTATCCTTATAAAACAGAATTTTATAAAATCGCTTTTTAAAGTATTTATACAACTCGAAGTTGGCATTTTTTTCATGACAGAAATTGTTTTTCCAGCAGTAGTAAACATAGGAACACGCAAAAGTCCGCTAGCTATTGCGCAAAGCGAAACCGCGCAAAGCCTTATAAAATCACGCTTTCCGCAAGTGCAGACACAGATAGTTTCTATCGTTAGCGAAGGCGATAAGCACCAAAATATCGCATTACAAAAAATCGGCGGAAAAGGAGTTTTTGTCAGTAGCTTAGAGAAAGAATTGCAGCAAAAAAAAATTGATATTGCCGTTCACTCTTTCAAAGATATACCGCCAGAGATTCCAGAAGATCTGCATATCGCCGCTGTTTTTCCGCGCGCAGATCCCCGCGACGCGTTGATTTCACGCCAAGGCATTACTCTAGAAACCTTACCTTTTGGTGCAAAAATCGGCACAGCCTCTCCACGCAGACGCGCGCAATTGCTTGCATTCAGGCCTGATTTTAAAATTGAACTGCTGCGCGGAAATGTTGGAACCAGACTAGAGAAAATTGCCAATGGCATGTTTGATGCAACTTTGCTCGCCTTGGCAGGATTGGAGCGCTTGAACATGCTCAAAACCCCGACTGAAAATGGCACTTTTCCTATTGGTTACGATTTATACGCCACCGCTTTAGCGCTTGATGATTGGCTTCCAGCTGCAACACAGGGAATTATCGCTCTGGAATGCAGAAAATCTGACTTAGCGACCACGGAAATTTTACGCCTTTTAAATGACGCAGATAGTTTTGCCTGCGCACAAATTGAGCGGCAATTGCTTATGCATTTGGCTGGAAATTGCCACAGTCAAATTGCTGTTTACGCCTCGGGAAGAGCAGAGAAAATGCGCCTTCGCGCAAATATTTGGAGCGCTGATGGCAAGCTGCACTCAGAAAACGCGTCTGGAAATTTCTCGAATCTCATGAAAATTGCCGCTGAAATTGGCAAATCATGGCGTGCCTTTCTTTGATTTCCGCCATTCCCATTGCGGAACAAACGGGAAAATATGATGTTAAGTAATTGCGACTACATTCTGTTGTTTATCTTTCTAAACTTGCAGAAAAATTCATGCCAGAAAATTTGAACGAAGCTAAAAAAGCAGTAATGGCGGACGTACTTAGTGGGAATTGGGGCGATTTCGTTTGGATGAGGAATCTTTCTGGCGTGCAGAAAATGGCGGCAGAGGCAGCCGAGCAGATAATCTACTCAACTGGATTTTTGGGTGCAAATGTCAACGCAGCCGTTACTGATGCCACGGGGAGCGATATAAAATCGCATTTACTGAAAGCGCTTGAGAACGCAAAAAATCAACCAAAACCAGAGCAAGAGCAAGAAATAGCGAAGCAAAAGCCTTTTGCAGAAGTTTTTTCTGGCGTGGCAAAAATTGTGATCGCAGCAGTTGGTGCGCCCGTTAAAACTCTGGCACGCTTCTTTGAAAAAACAGAGCAAGAGCAAGAAAAAAAACCAGAAGAAGACAAACAAATTCAACCACAAATCATGCAAGAAAATTTAGCGCGCCTCGCACCTGATTTGCAGCAGGCGGTTTTAAGCCTATCTACAACCTTGAAAAATATTGGCTTTGCCGCACCTCAAAAAATAGAAATTCTTGAAGAAAAGGCCGAAGAAAAAGAAAAGGAAAAAGGCGAAAAACAAGACATACAGCCGATGTCTTTGGGGATGGATATCGGGAAAACGCCAATCGGAAAAGCCTTGGATGATAGTGAAATTTCCTACAGCAATCAAAAAGCAAGCACACAAAAAGGCATAGCAGAAGCCAGTTCCGTCTTAATACAAGCTGGAGTTACACTTGACGACAGCGCCATTCCTGCTTCCTGGAGTTCCCGTATCCACGCTGAAAAGCAACAATCACCTGCTTTAGCGCGTTGATTTTCGGTTATACAACTCCATCTTTTTTAGCTTCTACATTATCACTGCTAAAAACTTCGCTTTACTCATGTGCGTTTTATCACACTTAAAGATTATAAAAACCTAGAACTACTCCTAATTTTTAAAAACATTTAATGGCATTATTTGATTGAAATAAGAAAGAAATAACCATAGAAAAGCCAGACTCATTAGATCCATTTTCCAACGAAAAATAAATCATGCTTTCTCAAAACAACAAAGAAAACTCTAGATTCATAGCGTTTTTTGATGAATGTGGAGATCACTCATTGATAAAAATAGATCCAGACTTTCCCATGTTTATTTTATGCGCCGTAATAGTAGAAAGAAGTATCTATGGAAGCGTTATACTTAAAGAAATTGGATCTTTTAAAATGCGCTATTTTGACCATGAAGGCATAAATCTTCACAGCCGAGATATTAGAAAAGCCTCGGGAGAATTTTCAATTTTACTGAACCCAAAAACACGGGAAAGATTCCTGACAGAGCTCAGCGATTTAATCAGCAGGATACCTTTCACGATTTTCATTACATGCATTAACAAGCATTCTTATAAAAAAAAATACGGCAACTATGCCAAAAATCCTTATGAAGTTGCACTTGAATACACGTTTGAGCGTGTAATGAATTTTATGGAACATCACCAGGAAATTAATTTGCCAGTTATAGCAGAAGCACGAGGGAAAAAAGAGGATGACGAGCTCCGCAATAGCTTCAGAATTCTTATGCGAGATGGAAATAAAAATTATTCGGCAGCGCGTAAAAATCTAAACTGCTCTATTAGCTTCAGAAAAAAAAACGATAATATTTGTGGAATTCAGATCGCTGACTTGTGCGCACATCCTGTTGCTAGGCATATAATTAAACCAAAAATTCAGAATCGCGCATATAACGCCATAAAACAACATTTCTATACAAACGATAAAATTAATGGACCATACATATTCCCATAAAAAAACGGACGCCCCTTGATTTCTCAAGAGAACGTCCGCCGACCAGGAATTCCCAATCCCATATTCAATAATTAGATTCATATATTTTTGGGATATTATTCGCAAGGCTAAAATATAAATCGACCATAAAAAGACCAAAAAGCCGCGGACAGCGCCATTCCTGCTTCCTGGAGTTCTCGTATCCGCGCTGAAAAGCAACAATCAACTGCTTTAGCGCGTTGATTTTCGGTTATACAACTCCATCTTTTTTAGCTTCTACATTATCACTGCTAAAAACTTCGCTTTACTCATGTGAGTTTTAGTAAATTATCGCACGCTCATTTCCTGAGCTATTCAAATACGACTTTGAACTGGAATTGGTATCAACATCACCGTTTAGAAAAAATTTTATGTGAGCATAAAAATGTCATCTGAAGAAAATACAGAAAATTTTATTGTAAAAGACAGCAACGGAAATGTCTTGAATGAGGGCGATTCGGTAATTCCCATCAAAGATTTAAAAGTAAAAGGCTCTTCACAAACGCTAAAACGCGGAACAGTAATAAAAAATATTCACCTCACACACGACCCAGAGGAAATAGAATGCCGCACTGCTGGAATAAAAGGTTTGGTTCTAAAAACCTGTTTTTTGAAGAAGGTTTAGATCTTCCGAACCTTCAAATTTTTTCTTTTGTTTTTAAAGGTAAAAACTGTTCGACCAGTAGGATGTATTACCAAGATTTTTGGATGTGCTCGGACGATGCCAGAAGAAGAAATGGCGCCTACGGGACGGGCCAATGTCAGTTAATGCCTTGATATTTATGATTTAGGCATTGGCGGAGTTGGCGAGATGCCAACAAAAATACCAACAGCCTCTTGATTCCTCTTTCTAAAAACAAGCCTTTAGAACAGGTTTGAGCTTCATATTAGAGAGTCAAAAGACTTTGGCTCTCATATTTTGTGTTTTTTGAGAGGCAACGGCGTTTGTCTCTCGTCTAGAAGGCTCTATTTCGTGGAAATTTTTACCTGGCCATTCATCAGCATCGGCAACAGCCAATCACGCAATTGAATGAGCTGTTGGTTTTCAAAAGCTTTTGATACTATCGAGGCATAGATAGGATCAGTAATTTTATAATAGTCTTGAAGAATTTTTTCAGGCGGAACAACTAATAATGAAGCATCAACCTCTCCCTTGTTAATGTGTGGTTGCTGGGCTCCAGTTCTTATAGACATTAATCTAGGAATCTCACGTGATATACACGGATAGATAAAGGAGCTTTTTAGTTTGTCTGTTTCATAAATTCCAACGACTGATTGGTTTGTTGCAGAATCAATTGCAAGCATTGAGACGCGTATATGACGAACTATTGAAATTACTATGCTACCTTTAGGCAGCACTTCGGCAGCAGAGTGATCAATCCCTTTTTGGGTAATACGTTCTTCAGAATGAACGATAGGAAAGTTGACAATCTCACCAGAATTCAACCAAGGGATATTAGCATTTTCCCAATAGGATTTTTGCTTTGTGGATGGTGTTCCTCCGAGTGATGTTTTTAATACAGACCCAAGCTCACTCACCACCCAACCTTCAGGTATGCTTCGCTTTAGAGCTTCGCAAAATATCATATTTCCACCGGAAGATTTATAGGGGTTACCGGCCTCATCCGAAAAATCGAATTGCGTAAACCAGTAATCATAAATCGTTTTCGCCATATCCTCTAGCTGACATTTTATCGCGTTATTCAGCTCTATTTTCTGATCTAAAATATATAGAGTATCCGCTATATGCTCTTGATCTCTATAATCAGGATAGGTGACGTTTAGTGTCTCTAATAGACCAGTAGTGAGGCTGCCTCGGCTACTGTGTGAATCAGACAATTGACGTAATTCGTCGTAGCGATTTGATAAATTATAAAACATCCATAGAGGATGAATGAGCTCCTTGTTTACTCTAATTGCTATTAAAGATTGATTAATAAAGCTATCGAACAGGAGATATGATACTTGCCCTCTTGTGTGGCCTTGTCCAGCCGTAGCAATAATTATATCCCCCTTTAAGGCTTGTTTAGTGCTGGAATTCTCTACGCCAAGTTTAGTTATTTTCTTTTGCGCACTATTTATATATTTTGCTCTTGTTTCGCCTGAAGACAGCCATGGCAATTCTCCGCCCCAATAATCATTATTTTTTGTATTGGGGGTTCCGCCGCTAAATATGGAATCAACCAGATTTGCTAACTTTTGCGTTCTGTTTTTGATCTCAAGCATTGTGTTTCAATGCCCGCAATCGTGCTTTGATGGAACCCTCAAGATCATGAGATTGTTTAAATAATGCGTCCAGTTGATCATGATAGGATTGTATTTTTTTGCTAAACTCTAAGGGGGTGATATCAGAATAATTAATTCTTCTTTCAAAATACTGGCTAGCACTAAAGAAATAATTCTTTTTAGCAATGACCTCATAACTAACAGTAACCGAAAAATTTTCCTTTACCGTTTTGCTATTAAATATCTCAATAATTTGATCTTCTTCTGCACTAGTAAGTACGGTTTTTTGATTCTTACCATCTTTTACTTTTTCTCCTAGAGCAGAAGCATCTATTAGGACAACTTCCTCCTTATTAGCAGCATCTATAAATAGGATAGATACATTAGTAGTGGTCGTCGCAAAAATGTTGCTGGGCATAGAAATCGCGCCAGAAAGCATTTTATTATCTACCAGCTTTTTACGAATTTTATTATCAATCCCAGTGTTTGCTGTCAGGAATCCGGTGGGCACAACTACTGCAGCTTTTCCATTCGGTGTAAGTGAGTGAATAATGTGCTGAAGGAAGAGTTGATAAACTTCCATCTTATCTTTTTCTTTTTCCTTTATTTTTGGTATGCCCGCAAAAAATCTTGCATGGTTTTCCTTGGTATCTAGATCGTTGCGGAAGTCACTAAAATCCATTTTAAATGGGGGGTTCGAAACAATATAATCGAACCTTTTTAGATTCTTTCCATCCCTGTGATAGGGGTGCAACAGAGTGTTACCTTGAATAACATTCTGAATAGAGTGCACCAGATTGTTCAAAATTAAATTCAAGCGCAAAAGGCTTGAGGATTTCTGCGAAATATCCTGCGAGAAAATGCTGCATTTATTTTCGCCAATTGCGTGAGAAATATTCATCAACAATGTTCCAGAGCCTGCCGAAGGGTCATAACAACTCACATTCTGCACTTTCCCTTGTTGATCCTTTGGAACCAAAATTGCGGCCATGATTTTAGCGACGGCGTGCGGCGTGTAATATTCCGCATATTTGCCGCCGCTGTCTTTGTTGTAGTCCTTGATGAGGTACTCAAAGATGGTGGCGTAGAAATCGTATTTCTGGGTGAAGATATGCTCGAAGCTGAACTCCACCAGTTTATTGATGAGAGCGCGGCAGAATGCGTCGCGCTTTGAAGTATCGGTGATATATTCACTCACTCGATCAAACAGCGTAACCTTAGCGCCCCCATCCGTTTTGACCGAGAAAATATCATTGTTGGTGATGGCGATGTCGCGCAGTGTGTCATCAAACAGCTTGGCGAAGTCGGGCGAGTTTTGTTTTTCAAAAAGATTCGAGATGAAATGCTCGGGCTTCAGGCGAGCGGTGTTGGCGGCCATTTGCAGCTGGAGCATTTCGTAATCCTCCTCGCTTAAGGCAGCGACGGCTTTTTCCCAGCTGGGGGCGTTTTTGATACGCGGATCAAGCTGCTTGATTTCGAACGCAAACTTATCATTCAGGAATTTATAGAGAAACACCTGCGTGATAATTTTGAACTCGTTACCATCGTTACCCAACCCTGCAGAGGCGCAGACACCCTTGAGGCTGTCAATCAGCTCTTTTGTTTTGCGCTCGAAATCTTGAATTACCATGTGCGCAACCCGTTATTGAATTCGTTCATATATTCTTTCACGACCAAATTGTTGATGTAGCGCGAAGCGTCGGCATCGATATTGATTTTTTGCTGTGTTTTGAAGTGGTCTATCACGAGCGGCATCATCAACTTCTCGAAATAGCTGGTGTTGGTCAGTATCTGCGTGTTTTGCAGCACCTGATCATCCGCCGCCACTTTGACCGCGTTTAATGCCTCGTGAATGCGGCGCTCCTGCTCAGGAATTTTGCCGCTTTCTACCAAGCGTTTGTGGATGCGTGCATATTTGGGGTCATTACCGTATTTGGCACGCAGCAACTCATTCTGGCGATTCAGCTCTTTCACTTTTTCGTGAATTTTATTGAGGCTGTCGATATTGCTGTTCATCTCGTCCTGCGTCACCTCGTTCAGGTTTTTCTTTTTGAACAGCCGCTCCAACTCTTCTTTCAGCGTGATAAAGTGAGGGTCTTTCTGGTCGAAATTTCCGGCCAGCGCCTCGCGGGTTTTGCGAAGGGTGCTTTTCAGCTGATCTGCCAGAACAAGCTCTTCCTCTTTTACCTTCATGAACATGAATAGCACATCCTCCAGCGCCATGTTGATTAGGTTGGCAGCGCCCATGTTGTTTTCAATGCTCTCTTTCAGATTGATTAAGTCCAAACGATCACTGACTACGCGATAGAGTGTAACCAATGTGCGGAAATCAATTTTTTCCAACAGTTCAAGATGCCCAAAAAGTCGGATGAGATTGTAGAGACTTTTTGCATCTCCCAAGGCTTTCTTAATCGCCAGAACTTGTTCACGGTCGTTAATTTGATTGATTTGCTGTGAAAAGATTTCAGCGTTTTCCGTGTTGAATTGAAACAACACTTCTTTGATGCGCTCAATGTCCTGCTCGATCTCTTCTCTTGATTTGAAGAGCTTTGAATAATGTTCGATTTCATCGCCCAGTTCGGCCTGCAACTCATCAAAATAAGCCCTGTTCGTGGCATCAAACTCTTTGCGAATGTCTGCAAAATCCACGACATAGCCGTAGCGGAAATCCTTGTAGGTGCGGTTCACCCGCGTGAGTGCTTGCAGTAGATTGTGCCGCTTAATAACGCGGCCAAGGTAAAGCTTCTTCAATCTTTTGGCATCAAAGCCAGTGAGAAGCATGTTGTAGACAAACAGGAAGTCAATTTTACCTGCTTTAAAATCTTCCACCTGATTTTTGCGCTCCTCTTTAGTGCCAACATCATGCAGTATGAGAGAGGCGCTTCCTTTCTGGCCTTCTGTTTTTTCTCTAAAGATTGCGAACATTTTTTTAGCTTGGTCAGCGCTATCGCAAATGACCATGGCGCCAATACTATCATCACCGAAGGCTATGCGGCTTTTGTCGAAATCTTCAAGAATGTATTCGAGCATGGGCTCAACAAAACGGTGATGGGCATAAATGAGCCTTTTATCAACATCTCCCTCCAGCACCTCGACCTCATCCAGGGCTTGTTGCAAGATCATCTTATACCTGGATTCTATTTCCTCTCGGATTAAGCGTAGTGTGTACCCGTCAGCAATTGAAGTGTTGTAGTAATATTTATGTAGATAATTACCGAACAGTGTTTTGGAGCTGTAATCATCACCAAGTAATGGCGTGCCTGTCAGGCCAATTTTTATAGCATTGTTATCGGACTGGCTAAGGTTAGCAAGAAAGCTGCCCTTGGGGTTATAGCTACGGTGCACCTCATCCAGAAAATATACGCGCTGAATATTGACGTCGTAGTCTTCCGCATTCACCACATGAGGATCGTCTTTAAATTTTTGTATATTCACAACGGTGATTTCTGGCTTTCCAGAATGGTTATGGATAACACTCATAGATTTGATGTCTTTTGCAAATGCATCACGAGAATTAACAGTGTGCACCACTAGTCCGCGGCTTGTAAATTCGCGCTGCGCTTGAACTAAAAGATCGAGTCGATCGACAATAAAATAAAACTTAGGAACGATTGATTGCTTCTGAAAATAATCAGTCAAGTGACACACGTTGTAATACGTTAGTGCAGTTTTTCCGCTGCCTTGTGTGTGCCAGATAATTCCTTTGCGGGTACCTTTATCGAGAGCCTTCGCTATAGCTTTCGTGGCAAAAATTTGTGGGTAGCGCATTACATGTTTTTCTATGCCGCCAGTCTCGTTGACGTAGGCAAAAGCGTATTGCAGCAGAAAAGATAGGCGCTCCCTAGCGAATAGAGAAGTGCATATACGATTCGTCGGGGTGTCCGGAGATTTATTCGTTATAAATTCAGGACTGTGCTTGATAACGTTGAGATTGTTATCTTTTAGAATCTCATTTTCGAGAGCCTCGTTCTCTGGCTTCAAGAGTAGCGATACATCTAACTTTTCTTCTTGGGGTTCACGAAAGTAATTGAAGGCAGGTTCGCGGTAAGAAGAAGCCGCATAGAATGCTCCCTCCAAAAGTAGTGAAGAATCGCTGTCGTATTCCATGTTGTTAGAAAAAACCATCAGCTGGGTGACATTAACAAAACGCCTGAATTTTGGATTCTGGAATCGTTTGTTGATACGATTACGCTCTGCGAGCACGCCATCTTTGTTGTTTGGCTTTTTCACCTCAATAAACGCTAACGGCATTCCATTTATAAGCAGCGTAATATCTGGCCTGAACTCTTCGTCGCCATTTTTGTATGGAAGCTCAGTAACAACGTGAAAGCTGTTTTTATTAAAATCAGAGAAATTGATGAGCTTTGTACCCGATCTTTCTATGAGCATTTCATAAAAAGCTTTTCCTAAATCTTCGTTTTCGAGGGCAAGTGTAACGTCTTCTAATTTTCTATCGATTTCGCACGCGTCAATCCCATCGTTAATTTCGGCGATACTTTGCTTAAAAATATTCGTAAAAATGTTGGTTGGTTCGTCCCAAACTGCATCTTTTAGCGGCAAATACTCATACCCCAGCCGCGTCAAATGCAGGATGCTGGGTATCTTTACCCTAGAGTCTTCGTTAAATGTCATTGCGTATGCCCCCCGGCTAAGCATTGTAATCAGCCAGTATCATACCTTTGAGTGATTATCTTGCAAAGTATTCTCACTGCTAACCCATAAAATCCAAAACATTCAGGCATCACACCGATTGAGAGGAAAAAGCGCTGTTTAGAACTTTTAGAGCCCTTTCAATTGCAACTGAAGACTGCGTAATCGTGTCAGTTTTTCTGCCAAGCCTCTCTATCACCTCAAACTGTTGGTCAGGCGAAAACCCGCCATACACCAAAAATGTAGTGGCCGGACTCTCATGCCCCATGTTCTTTGCCCAGGCCATTTGCTCTTCAGTGGTACAACATAGCTCACGGCCAAGCGCGGAAAGCGTATCACGAAACCGGTGTGGCGAATAATAAGGCAAACCCGCTTTCTCAAATGCCTGTTTGAATATACCACGAACTGCAACCGCACCTTGCCAATGTTCACGTGATAAATTCCCGCCTCGAAATGTCATCTCTGTATCGTGAGTTAAAACTTCTTTGGGAAAAAGCGGATCGTTATCAGAAAATAATTTTTCCTCACGCAGGTATCGCACCCACTCAATCACAATTTGGTGAATGTCTTCGCCAACCGGATAAAATTTAGAATGGATGCGTTTTCCGAATTTTGTAGCTACTTCTTTTGGGTCCTGAACAACGTATTTTTTGCCAACGTTGATATGCTTGAGTTTAAGGCCAATTAACGCGCCATTGTCAACCACCCAAAATTAGTACCAATTGAAACTAGATAGATTTTCGGTTGGTGTTGTGAGCATAGGAATGGGGCATGCCCCATTCCTATGCTCGGCGAAATTTTTTGGGCTCTTATTGCCCAGTGATTCATGCGGCCGCTCTTCGTTGTAATGAGCAATCCATGCTTCTG
>JBIKYU010000070.1:0-7405 GCA_044355085.1 Rickettsiales bacterium
CACTTGGCGCATTTACTTGCGTAACTGGTGTATCAGGTGGTGGAAAATCAAGCCTTGTAATTCACACGCTCTACAAAGCTTTGTCGCGCCAATTAAACGGCAGCAGCGAAAAACCGGGGCCATATGAAAGCCTGCAAGGCTTACACATGATTGATAAAATTATCGATATTGATCAATCGCCAATTGGCCGCACACCGCGCTCAAATCCTGCAACATACACTGGTGCATTTGGTCCGATTCGTGATTGGTTTACGGCATTGCCAGAAGCAAAAGCGCGCGGCTACAAACCTGGACGTTTTTCGTTCAACGTCAAAGGCGGGCGTTGCGAGGCTTGTCAAGGCGATGGAGTTTTGAAAATCGAAATGCATTTTCTGCCTGATGTTTATGTTCAATGCGAGCAATGTAAAGGCAAGCGCTATAACCGCGAAACCTTGGAAATACGCTATAGAGACGTCTCTATTTCTGATGTTCTAGAAATGACCGCAGAAAGCGCTTTGGAGTTTTTCTCTGCCGTTCCAACCATTCGCGATAAGCTTGCAGCTTTAGTGGAAGTTGGTCTCGGTTATGTGCGCCTAGGGCAATCAGCAACAACTTTATCAGGCGGAGAAGCGCAGCGCGTCAAGCTGGCAAAGGAACTTTCGCGTCATGCAACTGGCCGCACATTCTACATTCTAGATGAACCAACAACTGGTTTGCATGCAGATGACATTGGAAAATTACTGCGCGTTCTGCATCAGTTGGTTGATTCTGGCAACACGATTGTTGTAATCGAGCATAATCTTGATGTGATAAAAACCGCTGATTACATAATCGATATCGGCCCAGGTGGTGGAGAACATGGTGGTTATGTTGTCGCAACTGGAACGCCAGAGGAAGTGGCTGTTTGCAAGGAAAGCATCACGGGAAAATATCTCGCACCTTATTTAAATTTACCAAAAGCAGAGAGCAAAAAAACCAAACGCACTAAAGCATAAACGCAGATTTTTGTCTTGATTGTAAAACTCTGATCCTGCTCTAAACCCCTCATATAAAGCTGAGGGGTTTTTTGCATGTGGATGTGAAGCGATTTTATTGATTTGAATTTAAGCGCGCAAAATATCGCTAGCTAAGTAAAGCGAACCAGCCGAAAGCAAGCGCCAGCGCCCAGTGTGATTCTTCATTAAATTATTCGCAGCCAAAATAGCATCTTCAATATTTTCTGCTGTTGAAATATTAAGATCCAAATCTTGCAAAGCTGTCGCAATTTTTTCTGGCGCAATTGCTGAAGGCTCAGTGTGAATTTTCACCGCAATTAAATGCGTGATATGCGCAAGCAAAGGTTTTAAAAGGCTTTTGGCGTCGCGCCCTTTCGTGCAACCAAATAGCAAAATCGTAGGAATTTTTTCCCAGCGCTCAAGTGTAAGAGCCAGCGCTTCCATGCCTGAAAAATTATGCGCACCATCAATAAAAAATTCTGCATTTTTAGAAAGCAGCTTTCGTGTTTCGCCGTGCTCAATCTTCTGTAATCTAGCCATCCAGCGCACTTTGGCCAGTCCTTCTTGGATATAATTTTCAGAAGCAACAGCGCCAGGTAAATTGCGTAGCGCCATAATTGCAGTAGCTGCATTTAAAAATTGATGCGGACCAGGCAGGGCAGGTGAAGGAAAATTTTCCTGCTGTGGATCTTCAATGCTGCGTACTAAAAACCCGTTTGCTGTTTCTTCAACATTCCAATCATAGCCGCATGCAATCAGCGGAACATTAAGCTTTTCTGCCTGTTTCTCGATCATGGCAAAAGCAGATGGAACCTGTGCGCTGACAATGCACGGCGTTTGTTTTTTCAAAATTCCTGTTTTTTCTCCCGCAATTAATTCAACCGTTGGCCCCAAATATTCCATGTGATCCAAACTAATCGGCGTGATGATTGTAAGTGCTGGTTTTTCTACAACATTGGTTGCGTCTAAGCGCCCACCTAAGCCAGTTTCAAGCAATAGATAATCAGCCTTATTTCTGCTGAATGCGAGGAAAGCAGCAGCAGTTGTAGCCTCAAAAAAAGTTGGTTGCAGTGAATCATCAATGCGCAAGCGGCATTCTTCCATCAACTCATAAAGAGCGTCATCGCTGATTTGCTCATCGCTGATGACAATTCTTTCGTTAAAATGTAACAAATGCGGCGAAGTATAAACATGCGTTGTTTTGCCTTGCGCCCGCAGAAATGCTCGCAAAAATGCCAGAGTTGAGCCTTTGCCATTTGTTCCAGCAATATGAATAACAGGCGGTAAATTATGATGCGGATTGCCAAGCTGTGCGAGCATCTCTTCGATGCGCTCAAGCCCAAGGATAATTGGTTTATGGCCAATCATTTTTGGCCAATGCGGCATAAAAACCATCTAAACCTCGAGCGCTTCTAAAGTTCTAAAAAACTGCGTATGAATTGCAACATTATGAACACGCAAATAAGTAAATCCTTTGCGCGCGGCATAGGCTGAAACTGCGAGCGTTTCAACATCGCGCTCCTTTGCTGGTTTATCGGTTAAATAACTCAGAAAAGATTTGCGCGAATGCCCAAGCAGCCAAGCAGCGCCGCGATGATGCCAGCGCTCCACTTCCTGGAGAATCTGCCAGTTTTGCGCGCTGCTTTTGCCAAAACCAATGCCAGGATCAAGAATTAATTGATGGCGTTTAATGCCATATTTTTCTGTTTGGGCGATATTTTTCTCAACGAATCTACGAATGAGTTCGCAGACATCTTCATCCTCAGCAATATTTGCGTTTGGATTTGCTGGAATTCCGTTGTGGTGCATGCGCACAATGCTACGCTCCGCTGCAGCAACTACGCGCAGAATTTCATTATCATCACCGCTGATATCGTTAATCCAATCTGCTCCCAAAGCTACAACACGTGAGGCATTCAGTGCATGCCTTGTATCAACGCTTACTAAAACATGTTTGGCATGAGCAATTTTTATAATATTGGCAATAAGCGGAGATAAGCGGTCCCATTCCTCGTTGGCATCAAGCGGAAATGCGCCAGGGCGCGTTGATTCAGCACCAACATCAATTACCGATGCGCCCGCATCAATCATCGCATCTACTGCATCGAGCACAGATTTTTCTGAAGGATAAGAATTCCCATCAGAAAAAGAATCAGGTGTTAAATTCAAAATAGCTACAAGACTTGGCATAATTTTTCTCAGTTTGTGCAGCTTTGTTGGATAAAAGCGGTAATAGATTAATAGCCAAGTTCTGCGCAGATCTCCTCTGCCGTTTTAAGGTAATATTTTCCCGCGCATGGATAGCGCCAATCTGGCCATAAATCAGCCAAAGGACGCATGGCAAAAGAGCGATTTAGTAACTCTGGATGAGGGATTTTTAGATTCTCATCGGCAACAATTCCCCCCCCCCAAACTAAAATATCCAAATCAATTTCACGCGGGGCCCAAATGCCAAGTTTTTTCCTGCCAATGGCATTTTCAATTCTTTGTAATTCATACAACATCTCGTGCGGATTTAACGAGGAATGCCCAGAAATCGCCATGTTTATGAAAGGCATATTCCATTCAGGAGGCGAGCCAGGCAGCAATAAGGCCGCATTCTCGTAATATTCTGAAACATTTAGGTCGGGTAAAATTGTACTAAGCGCAGCAATAGCATTTTGGCAATATCTGGCTCTGTTGCCAACATTAGAGCCAATACCAATTACATATGCTTGCGCTGTTATAGATTGAGAGTTTTCCATAAAGAGCCTGGATTGCTTGATTTTTTGCGGGTTTCCTGCCAAATATGCGCGGTTATATATAATGCTCTTAATAAAAATTCCAGTTTTTAAAGCTCGACTAAAAAAATGTTTTGCAAATTAAAATTATGACCACGCAATTTTCTGATTTAATTTTCCTCCATGATCAATGGTTTCCAGCTGCGCAAGCTGCGGTGCCAATCGATGATCGCGGTCTGCGTTTTGGCGATGGTGTGTTTGAAACTATGCGCA
Organism: Rickettsiales bacterium; assembly: GCA_044355085.1. GTDB lineage: Bacteria > Pseudomonadota > Alphaproteobacteria > Rickettsiales > JBIKYU01 > JBIKYU01. The sequence goes on from JBIKYU010000070.1 coordinate 3,968, forward strand.
TAGAAAACGCTTCTATTTATCAGATGGAGTTCCATCTAGCGCGCTTATTTGAAGGCTTGCAGGCATTTTCGATTCCAGAAATAGATGTTACAGAAATTCTGTTACAAACTATCAAAAAGAATAATTTGTGCAGAGGCTTTCTGCGCCTGCAAATCTCTCGCGGCGATGGCGGCGATGGCTATGCGCCTGCTAAAAATTCTCAGCCGCGCATTTGGGCGCGTTGTTTTCCCATGACAGAAATAGAAATCAGCCCGCTAAATATTTGGCATAGTAGATGGCGCAGTATTTTGCCTTCGCAATTACCAACTGCAGCGAAAACTCTGCAAGCTGGAAATGCCATCTTGGCGCGCATTGAAGCAATACAAAATAATTGTGGTGAAGCGCTGCGCACGACGATTTCAGGAAATCTAAGCGAATGCAGCGCAGGCTCGCTGCTTTGGCAAAAATCGGGAAAATTATATACTCCATCGCTTGAAAATGGCGCGCTAAAAGGCAGTATTCGTCACGCTTTGCTGCAACGTTTTCCTAGGGAAATTAACGTTGGTGATTATAAATTAGCCGATCTAGAAAGCGCCGACGCCGTTTGTATTTTGAATGTCAGAATTCTGGCGCGCGCTGTTTTATCTCTTGCGCCAGAGAATTTCACTTGGCCTGAAAGTGAAAAACTTGCGGCGCATCTGCGAGATTTTTTATTGCAAGATATAGCAGAGCAATGCGTATGAAAAATCTTCCTATGCTGCAGAAAATAAAGGAAATTCCCTGGAGCGAGCCGCTGAATTTTTTGCAAAATATTGCTGCGCGCGGTGATGATTTTGCTTTTCTTTATTCCTCGCGCCAAGATTCTCCTTCTAGCAATTTTTCGTATCTGGCCTTTGAGCCGATTTTTGCACTCGATACCGAAGATGCAAATCAGGCTGCTGCTCTTTTTACGCAAGAAAATATGCAGCTGGAATCGGCTTTTTTCGGAGTTCTTGGCTATGGTTTAAAAAATCAGCTCGAAAAATTACCTGCAGAAAAACCAGGTAAAATCAGCATGAGCTCTATTCGTCTGCGTCGCTACAGACAAATTCTACTTTGGGATCATCGCAGCAAGAAACTAAGTTTTTGGTCTGATAATAAACAGACTTTGCCGCCATCTCCTGCATCAATGCCTGAGAGCAAAAACATTTCCGCCCCTATTTCGCTTTTGAGTGATCGCAATAAAGCAGAATATATTGCCGATATTTTGCAAATATTATCGGCAATAAAAAACGGTGATCTTTATCAAGCCAATCTTACGCGTAAATATTTTGGTATTTGGGAAAAGGTGCCAGAAATGCCAGCGCTTTTTGCGCGTCTTTGCAAGGAAAGCCCTTCTTCCTACAGCGCTTTGTTGCGTTTTGGCGATAGCTGGATTTTATCTTCAAGTCCTGAGTCATTTCTAAAAAGCGATGGCAAAAAAATTATTATGCAGCCGATTAAAGGTTCGATAAAAAGATCGGCCGATAAGGAGCAGGATAAATATCTGCAGGAAATGTTACAAAGTAGCAAAAAAGATCAGGCGGAAAATCTGATGATTGTCGATTTATGTCGCCACGATATCGCCAAATATTGCCAGCCTGGAACTGTAGACGTGCCGCAGCTTTTCGCGCTTGAAAGCTACGCTACAATTCACCATCTCGTTTCAACAATCACGGGCGAATTGAAAGCAGGAGCAACGTCTTGGCAGGCTTTGCTTGGTTGTTTTCCGCCTGGCTCGATGACGGGCGCGCCAAAAATTCAAGCTATGAAATTATGTCATCAATTAGAGCCATTTTCGCGCGGAGTTTATTCTGGCGCACTTGGCTTGATTGGCGGCGATGGATCGCTTGATATGTCGGTTGTTATTCGTACGCTTATTGCCAAGGGTAATGAGTTTGAATTTCAAGTTGGTGGCGGAATAGTCGCCGATTCGAATCCAGAATTAGAATGGCAAGAAACTCTGGTAAAAGCGCGCGGAATTTTAGCTGCACTTGCTGTAGAAAATTTTGAACAAGAGACATAAAAAATGCGGGTCTGATAATTCAAACCCGCATTTTTATTATTGTTATAAAGTAACTATTACATTCCCGCTGGAATAATTCTCGTTCTGTCATCGTTATACATTACCAGAACGCGTTGGCCGACAGCTATAATTGGCTCTTTTCCTTGTACTACAGAGATTGCATCGCTTTCTGTTTCAGCCACTTGTGTGGAATCGCTTATTTCGCGGTCAACAGATTTGCCGCCGCTATATTCAATTTTTTTAACTTTAGCTTTGCGCTCTTTCTTCTGCGAAGAATCAAGCTGAACAACATATTGCATGCCATCGCTGGTAGATAATTTATCTTGCAGAAGGCTGCCTAAAACCGCACCAGCTACAACGCCGCCAACTGTTGCTATATCGTTGCCGCGACCGCCGCCAATAAGCGAGCCAGCCAAGCCGCCGCCAACACCGCCAGCAACGCCGCCAACAACGTTATTGCCAAGCTTGTCGGAATCTTTGATTTTTACTGGCATTGCAGAAATTACAGTGCCTTTTAGCACTTTCCCCGTTGTAGCGGAGCTGGTGTAAACATTGCCATCCATTTGACGGCCGCAAGCTGTTGTCAGTAATATCAAACCAACCAAAAGCCCTTTTGTTATGCGTGTATTCATTTTTTCTCCCGTTTTTTGATTTTATTTTGCTGTTTTTATAAGATGCCTGTAGAAAAAACTCCCCCGAATTCTTAACTAAAAGAACGCGTTTTCTATCTTTGCGGGCATTTTTAGTCAATGGGAAATTCAGGTTATACTGTTTCATTTTTATGCAGGATGAGCTGCGAGTTTTTTTTGAATTCAAAGCGTACTAAAACATAAATCAGTAAAAGTAAGTTTTTCGAGGTGAAGCTTGCGGGGCAGGACAATTGAATTGTTATCAGGCTAAAAGATGGAATGGCATAAAGCATGAAAACCGCCATTTTTTAGCCATTTTATTTGTGTAATACTCCTGTCATTTTTGCCAGATACCATTTATTTAGTCATCAGCAAATTATAAGGGGTAGTAATTATGGTTACTTTCTTGGAAAGCGTTAGATTGCATGTAGGTAAGAACTCTTTGCTTTTGCACCGCGCCTTAATGCGAGGCCATATCAGCATGGTGGTTGATCTGCTAAAAAACAGCGATCGTATGCAGCTGGCAAACTGGCTTAAGGCAAGCGATAGCAACGACATGACTATTCTGCATCTTGCCGTGTTAGTTGGAACTCCTGATCTGGTCTATCAGCTGATTCGTGCTGGTTCAGAAATCAATGCGATTAATGAAACAGGCCTTACTCCGCTTCATCTTGCTGCCGCTTATAGCGCGCCTGAAATCGTTCAGCATCTTTTAGATTTCGGTGCGAATCTTGCGCTCATTGATCTGGAAAACCGCACGCCGTATTTCTTCCCGACTTGTGCCAC
>JBIKYU010000071.1:0-7378 GCA_044355085.1 Rickettsiales bacterium
TTTCTTGCTTTTCTGCAATCGAAGAAAACCAAAAACCACATTGCAAAACATTGGCGTGAATATTTGCATGCGAAAGCATAGCCGCCTTCGGCAATCCTGTTGTTCCGCCCGTATATTGTAAAACAGCGACTGTCTCTGTTGGTGATAAATAATCAGGAAAACTAGAAAATCCCTTAACTTCAAGCAATTCAGAAATATTATAAATATTACCGCCATAATTAACTACAGCGAGTTCATCGGCACGAAACCAACTAAAAAATTGTCGCTTAAAAAATGGTAGAGAATCAAGAAAATCTGCAACAATAATCTTCTTCAAACAAGTATCTTTCAGCAACGCAGAGGCTTTAGAAAAAAGCGATTTAATATTCAATGTCGCAATAATTTCAACATTAGCATCAACAACCTGCTGGTTCAGTTCATGAAAATTATAAAGCGGATTCAAATTCACCACCACCGCACCAACGCGCATCGCAGCGTAATAACACAAAATATAAGTCGGAGAATTCGGCAGCAACAAACCAACACGCACACCAGCAACTACGCCAATTGACTGGAATCCAGCCGCAAGCTTTTCAATCGCTGAAAATAATTCTGCAAAAGAAATTTTTTTGCCGAAAAAATCATAAGCAGGAGAATCTCCATACTCCAAAGCAGCCTGCGCAGGAAAATTCCACAATAATTTTGGCTGATGGGAAAAATCCCAGGTTATATCTTCCGGATAAGAAGATAACCAAGAATAGGAAGAAGAGTTGTGCAGCATAATTTCCGAATCTTTTCGATTTGCGGTTTATTTGATTTTAGTTCTGCAAATTTCGCACTTCTTTTGCAAGAAAAGTTTGCGTATATAGCTTCTCTTGAACTTAAAATAATTTTTTAACAACGAAGCATTGCGCACTTAAAAAACGATGTCAAACAATCACTACAACACTGATATTGCAATCATTGGCGCTGGCCCTGCTGGGCTTTTCGCTGTTTTCCAAGCTGGAATGCTGCGCATGCGCACGATTGTTGTTGAGGCGCTAGAAAATATCGGCGGCCAATGCAGCGCTCTTTATCCAGAAAAGCCAATTTATGATATTCCAGCATATCCACAAATTTCTGGTCAAGATTTAACCGATAAATTACTAGCACAAGCTGCTGCTTTTTCTCCGCAATATCTTTGCAATGAAACGATAGAAAAAATCACAGGCGCGAGCGGAAATTTTTCTCTCATCAGCAAAAAAAATACCGTCATCAACGCCAAAGCAATTTTAATTGCCGCAGGCGGCGGCGCTTTTGGTCCGAATCGTCCACCACTTTCTGACATAGAATTATTTGAAGGAAAATCCGTTTTTTACCATGTTTCTAACAAAGAAATTTTCCGCAACAAGCGCGTTGTAATTGCAGGCGGAGGCGATTCCGCTGCAGACTGGGCAATTGAATTATCAAGCATCGCAGCCAATGTTGCGCTTATTCATCGAAGAGCAAAATTCCGCTGCTCACCTGAAAGCCAAGCGCGAGTTGAGGAACTCACCAAAGCAGGAAAAATTCAACTTGTTGTGCCATATCAACTTCATTCAATAAGCGGCGAGAATGGCCAAATAAAAACTGTTACCGTTCAGGATTTGCAAAATAATTCTCTGGAACTGCAAGCTGATTTCTTACTGCCATTTTTTGGTCTTTCAATGGATTTGGGACCAATCGCAAATTGGGGTTTGGGCCTCTCACAAAAACATATAAATGTTTCTGCAAGCACGATGGAAACCTCACAAACAGGCATTTTTGCCATTGGCGACATTGCCACTTATCCAGGAAAATTAAAACTAATTCTCTGCGGATTTTCTGAAGCAGCAATGGCCGCGCATTCGATATATCCACTCATTCATCCCGATCAGCATTTAAATTTTGAATATTCCACCAGCAAGGGAATTCCTAATTCTTAAAAGAAATTCAGCGAGAAAAAAAATGTCTGCAATCATTATTGATGGAAAAAAAATTGCTGAAAATCTGCGTATAAAAATCGCAGAAAAAGTATCTCAGCTAAAAACACATGGAATCACGCCTGGCCTTGCCGTTGTGCTAGTTGGTGAAGATCCAGCCAGCTCCGTTTATGTGCGCAACAAACATAAAGCCACGCTAGAAGCGGGAATGAATTCCTTCGAGCAGCGCTTACCCGAAAACACCAGCGAAACTGATTTACTCAGCATCATCGAAAAACTAAATAACGATTCCGCAGTGCATGGAATTCTCGTGCAATTGCCTTTACCAAAACACATTGATAGCAAAAAAATATTAGAAGCAATTTCTCCAGAAAAAGATGTCGATGGTTTTCATTGCGTGAATGTTGGCAAATTAGGGCAGGGCGATATTTCTGGCTCTATTCCTTGCACACCGAAAGGCTGCATGATTCTCCTGAAAACTATTTTGCCAGATTTATCTGGCTTACACGCCGTGGTGATTGGCCGCTCAAACATTGTCGGAAAACCAATGGCGCAGCTTTTACTTGCAGCTGATTGCACCGTTACCATTGTTCATTCAAAAACTAAAAATCTGCCAGATTTCATCCGCAGCGCCGATATTGTAATCGCAGCAATTGGCAAGCCTGAATGGGTACAAAGCAGTTGGTTAAAAAATGGCGCAACAATTATTGATGTTGGTATAAATCGCTTAGAAGACGGACGCTTAGTTGGTGATGTTGATTATAAAAATGCGCTTGCTAATGCGCACGCAATCACACCTGTTCCTGGCGGAGTCGGACCAATGACAATAGCTTGTTTACTTGATAACACCGTAAAAGCAGCAGCCACAAAAAATTCTATCAACCTGCATGAATAAACAATCGCAAAATTTTGATATTGCCATATCTGGCGCTGGCTTAGTTGGCGCAAGCATGGCCATTGCGCTAGCAAAATCTGGCTTCAAAATTTGCTTGCTTGAACGCCATGATTTAAATTCCTCCCCACCTGAAGATGGCCGCACCAGCGCCCTTTCCTGGCGCAGTAAATCTATTTTGCAGCAGCTTGATATTTGGCCACATATTGAAAATTTTGCTGGAGAAATTCGCGATATTTTAATTAGCGATCAAGATTCACCAACGACAATTCATTACGACCACAATCTCGTGCATGCACATCCAATGGGCTATGTGGTTGAAAACTCTGTTTTGCACCGCGCCGCTCTCAATGAGCTAAAAAAACATCAAAATATTTTTCTGATCTCTCCAACTGAAATCACAGATGTTTTGCAAAAAAATTCCTGCGTTAAAATAATCTCTAAAAATCACGATGAATTTAACGCCAACCTGCTAATAATCGCAGAAGGCAAGGCTTCCAGCCTGCGCAAAAAACTGAACTTCACTTTGCGTGAAAAAAATTATCAGCAAACCGCAATCACTTGTAATTTAAAACATAGTTTAGAACATGCATCTATCGCGCATGAAAATTTCCGCGCCAACGGCCCTTTAGCAATTTTGCCGATGGCAGAGCAAAATTTTTCCTCTCTCGTTTGGACCGAAACTGAAATCTTCGCTAAACGCTTAATGCAAATTTCTGAGGCCGAATTTATCGATCAATTACAAATGCGTATAAAAAATTTATTAGGTGAAATATCACTAGCATCACCGCGTGTTTCTTATCCGCTGAAACTAATTTATCCGACAGAAATTTTTTCAAACGCCGTTATTTTAATCGGCGATGCCGCACATGGTATGCACCCAATTGCGGGGCAGGGACTCAATGTTGGCTTGCGTGATGTTGAAGCTCTTACAGAAAATCTCAAAAAAACCAGAGCTCTTGGACTTCAGATTTCAAGTCAAACCATGATTGCTCAATACGCCGAAGAAAGGCGCGGAGATGTTCATTCAATGCTTGCTTTTACCGATTGCATCAACGCAGTTTTTCGCGACTCTTCTAGCGTTGTAAAAGCCTCACGCCGCATCGGCATGAATATCGTTGAGCACGCAAACATGCTGAAAAAATTCTTTATCAAACAAGCGATGGGTTAGGTTTTAGCAAAAATAAAAACACATGTTTTTAAGTATCAAGATTCGAAACTTTCAACGCATTTTCCTGAATAAATTCCCGGCGCGGCTCAACCACTCCACCCATTAAAGTAGAGAAAGTTTCCTCCGCTGCATCAACATCAGTCACTTTCACTTGCAGTAATGTTCTGGTATCTGGATTTAGCGTGGTATCCCAAAGCTGATCGGCGTTCATTTCTCCTAATCCTTTGAAACGCTGAATTCCCAAGCCTTTGCGACCGCATTCCATAAATTGTTCAATAAAAGAAGTCGGAGTTAAAAGCAAAATTTCCTGCTGTTTAAATTGCAGTTTCGCACCTTTTGAAAATACCGCCGATAAATCAACTGCCAAGCTTGCAATTTCAGGAGCTTCAGGCGCAGCCAAAGAAGCCTTATCGATAGTTACGCGCTCCATTACTCCGCGCGTTTCACGCTCAACCACCAACTGACCGTCTTCATCCAAGCGACCAGCCCAAATTCCCACATGTTCTTCCGTGCGCAATCTATTCAAGCCATCCGCCAAAGCAGAAGCTTTCTCAGGCTTACCAACCGCTTCAAGCGTAAGAGCACCAGCCAATGCTGCTGCTTGAATTATTTCCGCTGGCAACCTTCTGGATAAAGCGCGAATTAATCCAACAAAACGCTGACTATGCTGCACCAGCATGCGTAAATCCTCACCTGCACGTGGCTGAGAATCACTGCCAGTTAAAATACTATGATCTAGCGCCTGCTGAGTTAAATATTCCTGCAATGCTTTTTCATTTTTCAAATAAACTTCGCTGCTGCCGCGCGTTGCTTTGTAAAGTGGCGGCTGCGCAATATATAAATATCCGCGCTCGATTAATTCTCGCATTTGTCTGTAGAAAAATGTCAGCAACAATGTGCGTATATGCGCGCCATCAACATCAGCATCAGTCATGATAATTATTTTGTGATAACGAGCTTTATCCGCAGAAAAATCATCTCGTCCAATGCCAGTTCCAATCGCAGTAATCAAAGCAGTGATTTCATCAGATGAAAGCATTTTGTCAAATCGCGCACGCTCAACATTGAGAATTTTTCCGCGTAGGGGAAGAATTGCCTGAGTTTTCGGGTCACGCCCTTGTTTTGCAGAACCGCCAGCTGAATCTCCCTCAACAATAAATACTTCACTGAGCGCTGGATCTTTTTCCTGACAATCGGCTAATTTTCCAGGCAAACCACCAAGATCCAAAACATTTTTTCTTCTGGTTAAATCGCGTGCTTTGCGCGCTGCTTCGCGCGCTGTTGCAGCTTCCATCGCTTTGCCAACAATCAATTTTGCTTCTTGCGGATGCTCCTCAAACCAACGCGTTAAATGTTCATTCACAACATTTTCTACTACTGGCCGGACTTCCGAGCTAACCAATTTGTCTTTCGTTTGCGAAGAAAATTTTGGATCTGGAACTTTAACGGACAAAACGCAAGTAAGACCCTCGCGCATATCTTCACCTGTAAGAACTATTTTTTCTTTTTTATTAGCAGGTAAAGTTTGTGAATATTGATTGATAGTACGAGTCAAAGACGCACGAAAAGCAGCTAAGTGAGTTCCACCATCACGCTGACGAATATTATTGGTAAAGCAAAGACAATTTTCGTGATAGGAATCGTTCCATTCCATCGCCACTTCAACTGAAATACCCTGCGCTTCGCCAACTAGCATCAAAGGCTGATGCAGAGCGGTTTTGCTGCGATCAAGATAACGCACATAGGCTTCCGTTCCGCCTTCATATAAAAATTCTACTTCAATTGGCTCTTCACCACGCAAATCACGCAAACGAATACGCACACCAGAATTTAAAAATGCCAATTCGCGCAGACGATGTTCCAGCGTTTCAAAAGTAAATTCAATGAAAGCAAAAGTATCTCTAGAAGGCATGAAAGTAACAGAAGTTCCGCGCTTGCCATTTGCATCACCAACTATTTTCAGCGGAGCTACAACATCACCATGCTCAAAGCGCACAAAATGCTCTTTGTCTTCACGCCAAATTTTTAGATCAAGCCAAGCAGAAAGGGCGTTTACAACTGACACACCAACGCCGTGTAATCCACCAGAAACTTTGTATGAATTTTGATCGAACTTACCACCAGCATGAAGCTGGGTCATGATTACTTCGGCTGCTGAAACGCCTTCACCTTCATGAATTCCAACTGGAATACCGCGGCCATTATCAGTTACAGAACAAGAGCCATCGGGGTTTAAACAAACATCGACTAAATCACAATAACCAGCAAGCGATTCATCAATCGCATTATCAACAACTTCATAAACCATGTGATGCAGGCCCGAGCCGTCATCAGTATCGCCGATATACATACCTGGTCGTTTACGTACGGCTTCCAAGCCTTTTAAAACGCGAATTGATTCCGCACCATATGCAGCAGAAGAAACATCAGCAGGAACAGGAGAATTCATTTTGCAGTCCTTTTATTATTCTCGGGAAAGCTGCTATTTGCGCATGGATTTTTTTCAGGAAAAAAGGCGCAAAAAACAAGGGCGAGAAGCATAGGAGATCTCATCAGCTATTCAAGCTTTCATATTTCTCGTTTCATAGATAATTTTTATCGCAGCAACCCTGATTCTCCAACTGCTGGAGCAAAAACTTTCAATCAGTTGTGTCTTTCATTAAATTAGATTTTATCCCAGAATACCGACAAACTGAAATGCCGAGATATGAATAAAAATATTTCAAAGAAAGAAGAAAATATTTGTCCCTAAGACATGAAATGCGCCAAAAATATTTTCCTTATGATTTTGTTTTGGAATAGACAGAACATAATTTTTTAGAGAGTTTCACTGCAACAAAGAAACCAATTGCTCGACAAAATGTCTGGCTACGCGCAGTCTTTGCTCCGCATTTTGCAGCGCTTCACTGACAAAAATTCCTTGATCAGGGCGGAGCTTATAACGCAGTGGATTTTTAGAAATCCACGCAATCAATGCATCAGGATTTGGGAATTGATGCTGATGAAAATAAATCAGCAAACCCTTTTGCCCAGCATCAATCCGCGCAACACGAGCTTTAACGCAGAGCTGCTTTAACTCCATCAATTGTAATAATATAACAAACTCAGCAGGCATTTTTCCGAAGCGATCGGTCATCTCCATCGCAAATTGCTCAACCGCTTCTTTGCTCTCAAGCGCTGAAATGCGCCGATAAAGCCCCATGCGCAGAGCTAAATCGGCGACATAATCTTCTGGTATCAAAGCAGAAATAGAGAGATTTAACTGCGGACTGAATGGTTCATTCTGCGCTTCATTTCCTTGCACTTCTTTCAGCTGCAAAATCGCCTGAGAAAGCATTTCCTGGTAAAGCTCCATTCCAACTTCACGAATATGACCCGATTGCTCTTCGCCAAGCA
>JBIKYU010000072.1:0-7375 GCA_044355085.1 Rickettsiales bacterium
AAATTGTAGTTGGCACACATGCGCTTTTTCAGGAAAGCGTTAGCTTTTCCAATTTAGGTTTGGTGATTATTGACGAGCAGCATCGTTTTGGTGTGCAGCAGCGTTTACGACTGGTGCAAAAGGGCGTGAATACTCATGTTTTGGCGATGTCGGCCACACCAATTCCGCGCAGTCTGGCAATGACGCTTTATGGCGATATGGAATGCTCAATCTTGATGGAAAAACCCGCTTTCAAGCAGCCAATCACAACGCGCATTATCGCTTGGGAAAGAATGGCGGAAGTTATTGAAAGGCTGCAAAATATTTTGGATCGCAAAGAGCAGGTTTATTGGATTTGTCCGCTGGTTGAAGAATCGGAGCAGATCGATTTAGCCTCAGCCGAGGAGCGCGCAAAAACTCTGCAAGATCGTTACGGAGAGCGCGTTTCAGTCGTTCATGGGCAAATGCCAGCGCTTGAGCGCGACCGTGTGATGAATCAATTCCGCGCAGGCACAATCAGCATTTTAGTTTCAACAACTGTTGTTGAAGTTGGCGTTGATGTGCCGCAAGCAACGGCAATTATTATTGAGCAGGCCGAGCGTTTTGGCTTGTCGCAATTGCACCAATTGCGTGGCCGTGTTGGGCGCGGAGCCTCGCCTTCATCCTGTGTTTTGCTTTATCAAAAAGGTGGCAGCAGAGCAGCAGAACGCTTGGAGATTTTACGCCAAAGCGAAGATGGTTTTCGCATCGCCGAGGAAGATTTACGCTTGCGCGGCTCTGGCGATATTTTGGGAACCAGGCAAACTGGTTTACCAAATTTTCGTTTCGCCAATTTAGAATTTCACGAGCAGCTTTTGTCTAATGCGCAAACTGATGCCGCAAATCTACTGCAGCAGCCACTTTCTACGGAAGCAAATTTGTTGCTTAATTTATTTGATTATAAAATCGCCGCAGCGATTGGTTTGTAGTTGATTTGCGCTCTGATTTTTTTAAGCGCCCAGAAACTATTGCAGCTAAAGCCATTGCACTAAAAATCTCAAGAATCCCAAAAATCATAAATTTCATAAAATTACTAAGATTGTTAATCATTAATTAAATCTTCTCGCCTAAATTCACGTCATCGAATCTTAACAAAGCGATGATGAGCGCGGAGGTTTTATGGCTGGAAATACAAGTAATACTATTGATAAAGTAGCTGGAGTGCAGCCGAATATGGCTATTATTGAAAATCAAGCTGAGAAGGCTGGGCAGTCAATTGGAAAAGTTACTGGAGCAAATCCGACAACATCGGATGCTGGAGTTGGTGGCTCTACTACTCTTGCTGCTCTTGGTGCAAGCGGCGCTGGTGGCGCTGGTCTTGCTGGAATTGCAACTGGTGCAGCAACGAAATTAAAAATTTCAGATAATCCAGTTGCTCGGACTGTTGGTGCAAAGCTTGTTCCAGGTTATGCCCTTTACTCCAATTGGCAAGATAAAAATGCTGAAGAAGATGTGAAGCTCGGACTTGGTGCAGTCCTTAATTCTGAGGATTATAAAAATGCAATGGGGAGCGCTGGACTTGTTATTAAGAGTTTAAATGATTCAGGAGGAAAAGCTGTATCCAGGGAAGTAGTTAAAGCAATTTCTGACACTATGAGAACAGGTAAGGATGCTGGTTTTTTAGAGAGAGAACTTAGAGCGGCTAGGCTTAATGATAATTATATTGGAGAATTAAAAACAAGTTTTTCAGCACTTGTTAACACCACAGCATACAAAAAACATCAAAACTTCATGGAAAACGGCGTTATATTAGCTGCTCAAAACAGCTTTAAACATTTTGAAAAGAGCAAAATAATATATGCAAACATTACTATGTTAAAAAATCATTTAAAAGAGAATGAGTTAGATATTGAAGAACAAGTACTTAATGCATTATCTGCTATTCCAGGTTTAGGCTGGGCTCTGAAGCAATTATTTGATTCAGTTTCGTATGCGAGTTTAAAAGACGATATAAACTTAATGACAAAAATATGCCAAACCATGCAAATGGCTGCAATGCAAGAAGAGCTGCTTGCAGCTAAAGCGATTGGCAGAGGAATCGAGGCCAGAGCGCATATTTTGGGGATTGGTATCAGAGGAAAAGACGGTTGGTTTAGCTCTGATCGCGTTGGAGATGTGCTTAAAGCAAATATAAGGAGTTCACTTATGGACGGACCAGAAATTGAAGATAATACTGTCGTTCCCAGTTCCAATAATATAAACGAACTAGATATGAATGAGATGGATAACGATCTTACCGCTAACCCTACCTCTCAGACGCAGCCTGACGCTGGCGCTACCGCTGCCGCTACCGCTGCCGCTGAAGTTCCCGCTACCACTACCGCTACCCCTCCCGCTGCCTCTGCCACTGAGGAGACTGACCCTAAGCCTGCCGAAAATCAGCAGTCTGCCGTTGACGCTACCGCTACCGCTTCCGCTGTCACTGAGAAGCCTGCCGCTGAAGTTGCCGCTGCCGCTGCCGCTGCCGCTGCCGCTAAGTCTCCCGCTGCCGATTCCTCTTCCGCTCCCTCTACTGTCGTTCCCGCTCCTAGCTCTCAGCCTGCCGTTCCCGCTAATCAGCAGCCTGCCGCTGCCGCTACCCCTAAGCCTGCCGAAAAGCCGAAGTCTGACGCTTCCGCTGCCCCACTTACAGGTCTTGAACTCCAAAATGCTAATGTAATTGAATCGCCAGTCCCAACACCACCACCAGGCAAAGTCCCAGGCATAGACATGACCATAGGTTTTTAATAGTCCTACTCCCTAATCCCCTGGATATTTATATTCAATTTTTGGTTTGGTTTTTATTTCCGACTCATCATCAGAAGGCCAATGCAAGAGCCGCTCCCAAAAAGGGGCGGCTTCTTGTTGTTGATTGTTCTCATCGATATTTTGTCCGAAATTTTTCTCTGGCATTTCCGCCAAAATATTTTCTGCAAAAATACGCCAACTCGTAGCTGGCAAAGTGCCGCCGCTGATTTTCGGCATTGGTTTATTATCATCGCGCCCATACCAAATCACTGCGGTGAATTCTGGAGTTACGCCTGCAAACCACGCATCACGAAAATCTTGTGAAGTTCCAGTTTTTCCGCCTGCTGCGCGGTTTGGATTTGCTGCTTTTCCTGTTCCTTCTGTAATTGTGCGCGCCAAAATTTCCTCCATCGCCTGAACCGTGTGCGCTGAAAGAATCTTGTTGCTTGCTCCTGCTTCGCGCGCGTAAATTATTTCCCCGTTTTCCTTGCTGATTTTTGTAATTGCATAAGGCCAAACTGCAAATCCACGGCTCGGAATATGCGCATACATTGTGGCAAGCTCCAGCGGCGACAGAACCGAGCTACCAAGCGCGCTGCTTAAATCGGGCTTGATTGGCGATTCTACGCCGAGTTTTTCAGATAAATTGATAATTTCACCTATGCCAATTTCTTTGGCTAGCCGCACTGCAACCGTGTTGATTGAAAACGCAAAAGCCTCGGAAAGAGTTACATCTCCGCGATATTTATGATCAAAATTTTCTGGCTGCCATTTACCAATACGAATTGGCGCATCTTCACGTATGTCATTCGGTGACAAACCTGCTTCAAACGCGCTAGCATAAACAGCAAATTTAAAGGCCGAACCTGGTTGACGCTTTGCTTGAATGGCGCGGTTGAATTGACTTTCGCGGTAGTCGCGTCCGCCAATTAATGCGCGCACAGCGCCATCTTTTGCCATGGCCACCAACGCCACTTGTGGCCGTTCATTTTCAGGAAATTTTTTGAGATTTTCTGCAAAAGCTAATTCAGCAAAATTCTGCCATTTGCTATCGATGCTAGTTTCAACAATTAACGGTGAATTTATTTCGCCAATAAAAGAAGGCAGTTGCTCCATAATCCAATCTGCCGCGTAAAGCGCCGAAGTTGAAGGGCCTTGCTTGAAAGGAGTGGCATCGCCGCGCATGCGCACCGCCGCTTCTGCGCCTTTGCTTAAATGACCAGCCTCAATCATGTTTTTTAAAACTTCTTCCGTGCGAGCGCGCGTGGAAAGCGGGTTTTGCGTTGGCGCATAGCGCGAAGGAGCCTTCAAAAGCCCAGCAATTACTGCTGCTTCATAGCGATTCAAATCGCGCACGGATTTGTCGAAATAATAACGCGCAGCAGCACTTGCTCCATAATTTCCAGCGCCCAAATAAACGCGATTAAGATAGAGCGAAATAATTTGTTTCTTGGAGAATTTATGTTCCAAATACAAGGAAAGCAGCGCTTCTTGCAGCTTGCGTTTTAAATTTCGATCTGGATTTAAAAATAAAATTTTGGCCAGTTGCTGTGTAATTGTGCTGCCGCCTTCAACAATGCGGCCATGACGAATATTGACCAGCATCGCCCGCGCGATTCCACGAAAATCTATTCCGCCATGTTCAAAAAAGCGCCGATCTTCTGTTGCGGTAACTGCTTGTATAAGAGCAGCTGGAATTTCATCATAGGTAACATCGTCGCCCTTGCCATCGCCAAGACGGGCAAGCATTTCGCCGTTTATATCAAGTAAAGTAACAGCGGGCTGAAAGTTTTTTTGCGTGATTTTTCGCACATCTGGCAGACCAATTAAGGCATAAACCAAAGTAATTATTGCCAGGAAAAATCCTGCAATTCCCAAAAAAAGCAGAATAGTAAAAAATTTTTTGCGCTGATTTTTTGCGTGTTTATTCATTTTCAAAACCAAATTTTTTAGAAAAAATCTCAAGATGCCATAAGAGCAGAAACGCAACAACGCAAGAAAAGCAAAAAAAACTGCGCGACTCGAGAGAAAAAGAAAAAATTTTGGTGCGAAAATTTTTGAGAAAATTTCAAATAATTATCGGATGTTTTTGAACGTATCTTTGATTAAGAATCGTACAAGTTGATTTTTTATGGTCGCGGTTTTTTTGTTATAAAATAAATGTTTGACGGATTTATTTTTATATGTAGTCTGATCGCTGCCCTGCATTTTCAATGCAAAAAATTGAGTAAATTTTATGAATAATCTCTCTCTTGATACGAATTTATTGGTCAAAAAGCTGCGGAATTCTGGTTTGAAAAATGATTCAGCGGAAGCGGTTATGGAAGTAATTCAAACCAGTTACGAACAGCTTGCTACCAAAAGCGATTTAAAAAATGTTGAGACTCGCCTTGATCACCGCATGAATTTAATGGAAGAGCGCTTTAAAGCCTATGTTGAAAAGCAAAGCGTAAAAATCATTTTATCGATCTTTGGCATTGTCACCACGATTCAAACCGCTTTAATGGGGCTGTTGCTGTGGTTTTTAGAGCGTACATAAATTTTATTTTCGCGCCAGGCAGAAAAAATATTATGCAAGACATATGCAATCTAGATCTCAGGCTGTATGAGCTTTCTTTTTAAATAATGGCTTTGAGAATTTATGGAACATCGTCGTGCAATCGATAATCTCGTGCGTGATCCTGCAAAAATTGCTCCTATCAATAATTTGCGGCCATTGCTGCGCTATTTGCGTCCTTATCGCAAGGCGGCGTTTGGAGCATTTTTAGCTTTGATTTTTGCATCAAGCGCCGTTCTTGGCTTGGGCAAAGGATTGCAGTTTTTGGTCGATGAAGGCTTAAGCAAGGGCAGTACAGCTTTACTGGATCAGGCAGTTCTGGTGATGCTGGGAATTGTCTTATTAATGGCGGTTTGCACGTTTTTACGTTTTTTGCTGGTGACCTATGTTGGTGAAAATGTCATCGCAGATATTCGCCGCGATCTATATTCGCATCTGTTGAATCTTTCGCCGCAATTTTATGAAAACACGAAGACGGCAGAAATTATTTCGCGCTTAACAACCGATGCATCGCTGCTGCAAATGGTTGTAGGAAGTAGTCTTTCCGTGGCTTTGCGCAATATATTGCTTTTAACTGGCGGTTTGGGATTGCTCTTTTTTACCAGTCCAAAATTATCGGGAATGGTTTTGATTGTTGTGCCTTTAGTAGTTCTTCCAATTATTTTTTTGGGAAGAAAAGTGCGCGCCCTCTCGCGTGCATCTCAGGATGCTTTAGCGGGGCTGGCAGCGCAAGCAGATGAAACTTTGCATGCGTTGCAAACAGTTCAATCATTCACGCGTGAGGCCTATGAGAATCAGCGTTTTACAGAAAAAGCTAATTTGGCGCTAAAAGCTGCAATGGCACGTGTGGTCCGCCGCGCAACGCTCACAGCTTTGGTAATTATTCTGATTTTTTCTGCGGTTTCTTTTGTTGTTTGGGTTGGCGGACATGATGTTTTGCAAGGAAAAATGACTGCTGGCGCTCTATCTTCATTTTTGTTTTATGCGGTTTTAGTGGCGGGCGCAACGGGCGCATTAAGTGAAGTTGCAAGCGACATGCAGCGCGCAGCGGGAGCGGCTGAACGGCTTTTTGAATTGCTCGCTGCAAAATCTTCAGTGCTAGAAACAACAAAACCTGTTGCTCTGCCTCAGCCGCTAAAAGGCGCAGTTCGTTTTGAAGATGTTAGCTTTACTTATCCTTCTGCCACAAAAGCTTCTTTGGAAAAAATATCTTTTACGATTGAATCTGGTGAAATGCTTGCTTTAGTTGGGCCTTCAGGTGCAGGAAAAAGCACAATTATAAATTTGCTTTTGCGTTTTTATGATCCTGACTTGGGAAAAATTTATCTTGATGATGTCGAGATAAACAATCTGCTTTTGCAAGATCTGCGCGCGCCTTTTGCTCTGGTTCCGCAAGACCCCGTGATATTTTCTGGAACAATCGCAGAAAATATTTCTTTTGGTCTGCCTCACGCAACTGATGCAGAAATAATAAAAGCTGCAGAAATAGCCGCTGCTATGGAGTTCATCAGCAGGCTTGATAACGGCATGCAAACATTGGTGGGAGAGCGCGGCGTGCGTCTCTCAGGCGGACAAAAACAGCGTCTTGCTATAGCGCGCGCTTTGCTTCGTAATCCAAGAATTTTATTGCTGGATGAGGCGACTTCTTCACTTGATGCCGCGAATGAAAATTTATTCCAACAAGCGCTAATTCATAGCAAGGAAGGGCGCACAACTTTGGTCATCGCGCATCGACTTTCAACTGTTATGCAATCCGATCGTATTTTGTTTTTTAATCAAGGAAAAATAGAAGCTAGCGGAACACACCAAACGCTGCTGCAAAGCTCGCCGCATTATCGCGAATTTGTAGAGCTGCAGCATATTTCAGCTGGTTAATCTAAAATTTTTTCAGGAAAATTACATAGATCTTTGATGGTACAAATTTGACATCTTGGCCGTCTGGCAAGGCAGATATAGCGACCATGTAGAATCAACCAATGATGAGCATGGAGCATGAATTCTGGAGGAATCACATCTGGCAGAACGCGCATAGTCTCAGTCGCATTGCGTGTTTTTACTAAACCGATGCGGTTG
>JBIKYU010000073.1:0-7348 GCA_044355085.1 Rickettsiales bacterium
TCAAGTTCACGCAAACGCTTCAATTCAGAAAGCGACATGCCGCCATATTGCGATTTCAATCCGTAATATGTCGCTTCAGATACACCATAACGACGGCACAAAACCTCAATCGTCTCCTGGCCAGAAGCCCCTTCCTGCAAGAACTTCACAATCTGTGATTCACTCAATTTATGCTTCTTCATAGAAAATCTCCTTGCTTCTTTAATTACAAGAAAATCCTCCAGTTACAATCGGATCTATTCTAGGGGAGGGTTACCAATGCCTGCAAATACACGCAAGAGCAGGGGAAAATCGAAATCAAACTCTCAAGCAATAATGAGATGATCGAGCTTTTAGTATCAGACAATGGAATTGGCATTCCAAAAGAGCTTTATGAAAAAGCCAAAGAGAGATTTTTCCGCATTGATACCAGCCGCAACACCAGCGGACACGGTCTCGGGCTCAGCCTGATTGTGGCAGTTGCCGATCTACATCAAGGCGAATTATCTTTCAGCGATAATGCTCCAGGCCTTAGAGCAAAACTTGCATTAAAATTATAATAACATCTCTTATGAAAAGCGCTCTTTTGCTGCAGGATAGACTCCCAGAACTTTTACTTTTTTACAAAAGAAGCCTAATTCTTCCATCGCCAACTGCACATTTCGCGCGTTTGGATGCCCCTCAAAAGTTACAAAAAATTGGGCATTTTTAGATTTTCCACTCGGTATATAACTTTCAATTTTTATCAGATTAACCTGATTTGTTGCAAAACCTCCTAGCGCTTTATAAAGCGCTGCGGGAATATTCCTCGCGCTAAAAAACAGGCTGGTTAAAACCATTGCATCAGAAAGATCAGGATCAGCAGGTTCGCGCGCCAGGGCAATAAACAACGTAGTGTTATCATCCGCATCATGCATATTTTGTTTTAAAATCTGCAAGCCATAAAGTTCAGCCGCCAATCTTGAACCAAGCGCTGCTTTGCTTGGATCATTCCATTCAAAAACCGCCTTCGCTGCCGCCGCTGTGTTAGAGAAACTCTCGCTTTGCAGCTTAAGCTTGTTCACATGCTCTCGACATTGCATCAAAGCTTGCGGATGCGAATAAACGGTTTTTACCGTTTTAAGCGAAGCATTTTTCGGAGCTAATAAATGATGCGCAACTGGCAAAAAATATTCACCTACAATATGCAATTTAGTTTGCGGCAATAAATTGTGGATTTCAGCGACTCTTCCCGCATGCGAATTTTCAAACGGAATCAAACACAAACTTGCATCACCATTTTCAACCGCACGCACCGCTTCATCAAACGAAGCCACCGCCTTGCTTTCGTAATATGGATAGGCTTGCCTACAGGCTAGATCTGCATGAGCACCTGGCACACCCTGAAAAATAATAACTTCTGATTTCCGACTCATAAAATTCCAATATAAAAAACCAAAAATAGCGGCAAAGTGCATTTGCGTTTTTGCTTCATATTGCTATGAATATCTGCGCTTTTTAGCTTGCACAAGCGCTTTTAATTCTCTTTAAAAAACAAAGAAAATCCAGTTTTATAAAATTCATCAACAAAAATAAGGTTTTAAAAACCGTGTCTTCACCTCAAGAAAAAACTTGGTCTCCTGATTCTTGGCGCAAATTTCCTGCCAAACAGCAGCCTCTATATCCAGATCAAAATGCCGTTCAATCGGTTGAAAAACGCCTTTCTCGCTTTGTTCCGCTTGTTCATCCAACCGAGATTCAAGACCTAAATCAACGTTTAGCTGATGTTGCTGAAGGTAAAGCATTTCTTCTACAAGCTGGTGATTGTGCTGAAAGTTTCGCCGAATTCAACGAAGAAAATCTCCGCCGTTATTTGCGCGTCATTCTACAAATGACCATCGCCCTAATGTACGGCGCAGGAAAACCAGTTGTTAAAGTTGGTCGCATTGCTGGACAATTCGCCAAGCCGCGCTCACAAAATACTGAAATTGAAAATGGACAAGAACTGCCAAGCTATCGCGGCGATATGGTCAATGGCATTGAGTTTGAAGCAAATTCACGCATTCCTGATCCTGAACGCTTGGTGCGCGCTTATCATCAATCAACTGCAACACTTAATTATTTACGCGCTTTATGCAAAGGCGGATACGCAGCACTGAATAATGTTAGTCGCTGGAATGAAGAATTCACCAGCACTTCTCCGCAAGGCAAACGCTTCCGCGAGGTAGTTGATCGCATCAATGAAAGCATCGATTTTATGCGCGCCTGGGGCCTTGATCCAGCCACTTTAAGCCAGTTTCAAGAGGCCACATTTTTTACATCTCACGAAGCCTTATTGCTAAATTACGAAGAAGCATTCACCCGCCATGATCGCTTCAGCAACAAATACTACGCTTGTTCTGCTCATATGCTTTGGATTGGCGACCGCACCCGCGCGCTTGATGAAGCGCATGTTGAATTTATGCGCGGCATTGCCAACCCAATTGGCTGTAAAATTGGACCATCTACAAATGCCGATGATTTATTGCGCCTAATTGACTTGCTCAATCCAGAAAATATTCCTGGCCGATTAACTTTGATCTCACGCATGGGCGCTGAAAAAATCGGCGATTTCCTGCCAAATTTAGTGCGACGAGTACAGGCGGAAGGCCGCAAGGTTATTTGGTCTTGCGACCCCATGCACGGCAATACGATTAAATCGCCAAATGGTTATAAAACGCGTCCGTTCCACCAAATTCTTTCTGAGGTACGTCAGTTTTTTGACATTCACAAAGCGGAAGGAAGCTACGCTGGCGGTGTGCATTGCGAAATGACTGGACAAGACGTAACCGAATGCGTTGGCGGCGCACAGGCAATTTCTGAAATTGACTTAAAAGACCGCTATCACACACATTGCGACCCACGACTGAATGCCTCGCAAAGCCTTGAGCTTGCCTTCCTAATCGCCGAAGAATTACGACAAGGATAATAAAATGATTCCACGCTATTCACGTCCAGAAATGGTTTCCATTTGGGAAGCCGAAAATCGTTTTGCCATTTGGCTAAAAATCGAAGCCTATGCTTGCGAAGCTCTAGAAGAGGAGGGGATTATCCCAGCAGGTGTAGCCAAAGCTTTATGGGAAAAAGGCAAGTTTGATGTTGCGCGCATTGACGAAATCGAACGCACCGTAAAACATGATGTCATCGCTTTCCTTACTAATGTTGCTGAATATGTGGGCGAAGAATCGCGCTATGTTCACCAAGGAATGACTAGCTCTGATGTGCTCGACACCTGCCTTTCCGTGCAATTACAACAAGCAACAGATATTTTATTGCAAGGCTTAGAAAAATTACTCGATGTTTTAAAGCGCCGTGCTTTTGAAACAAAAGACATGATTTGCATTGGCAGAAGCCACGGAATTCATGCTGAACCAACCACAATGGGTTTAAAATTCGCACGTTTTTTTGCTGAAATGCAGCGCAATAAAGAGCGACTTTTACATGCGCGAAAGGAAATATCTACCGCCGCAATATCAGGCGCGGTCGGAACTTTCGCAAATATTTCTCCGCATGTTGAGGAATATGTCGCAGAAAAACTAGGCCTCAGTGCAGAACCAGTTTCAACACAAGTTATTCCGCGTGATCGCCACGCTTTTTTCTTTGCTACACTTGGCGTAATTGCTAGCTCGATTGAAAATATCGCCGTTGAAATCCGCCATTTGCAGCGCACGGAAGTTTTAGAAGTAGAGGAATATTTCTCGCCTGGGCAAAAAGGCAGCTCCGCCATGCCGCATAAACGCAATCCAGTTTTATCAGAAAATCTCACAGGTCTTGCACGCTTAGTGCGCGGTTATGTTACTCCAGCGCTTGAAAATGTCGCACTCTGGCATGAGCGCGATATTTCGCATTCATCAGTCGAACGCATGATCGCACCCGATGCAACTATTGTTCTTGATTTTGCTTTGCATCGCTTAATTGGCTTGATTGATAAGCTGGTGATTTATCCAGAACGCATGCTAGAAAATCTCAACAAACTAAATGGTTTAGTTTTCTCGCAACGCGTTCTTTTGCATTTAACCCAGGCAGGACTCAGCCGCGAAGCCTCTTATACTGCAGTGCAGCGTAATGCTATGAAAACCTGGGAAGAAGGCAAAGATTTTTTAAGCGAACTGCAAAAAGATCAGGAAATCTCTCAATATACGGATCAAAAAACTCTCGCTGATTTATTTGATCTCTCCTATCACAGCAAGCATGTTGACACAATTTTCAAGCGCGTTTTCAAAAATGATACAAAGTAACAACAAAGAAATTGCTGCACCGCAATGCGGGATTTACCTCTTAAGCCAACCGACTTGGCAGGAGTCAGATTTTTTCAAACTTGAAGAAGCTTTAAAAACTGGCTTAGTTTCTTCATTTCAAATTCGTCTGCCTGATGAAGAGCAAAAAAATATCGAAAGAATTGCCACTGATATTATTCCACTTTGCCATCAACACGGAGTCATGTGCATCATCAATAATGACATTGAAATCGCGCTAAAAACAAATGCTGATGGCGTTCACATCGGCAGCAGCGACGGCGAAATAAACCGCGCACGCCAAAAACTTGGAACGGAAAAAATTCTCGGCGTTAGTTGTTACGATTCTATCGACCGCGCGCTAATTGCTGGAGATCAAGGCGCTGATTATGTTTCCTTTGGCACATTTTTTCCATCACCAACTAAAAATTCTGGAGCGCAGCCAAAAGCAGAAATTCTGCGCTGGTGGAGCGAAGCTGTTAATATTCCTGCTGTTGCAATTGGCGGAATTAGCGCAGAAAATTGCGCACCGCTTGTGATTGCTGGAGCAGATTTTTTGGCCGTAGTTTCATCGATTTGGCAACATCCAAAAGGCATGGTTACCGCACTGCAAGAATTACACAACGCCATTAAAAAAAACCTCAAAACTGATAATCTCTGAAATCTTATGGAAGCATGCCTAGCTCAAGCATTCGCAACTTGGAATCATCAGCTAGAGCGCGCAATTTCAATGAAAGAAGCACAGAGATTTGAAGATGCAGAGCAGTTTTTTCATGAGGCCGTGAAAATCAGCGCTTCATACCATCCGCTTTTTCATTTTTGGGAATCAGGCTTGAATACCGAGCTTGGTAAAATTTTTTTAGCAGCAGGAAATTTCAGCGCCGCAGAGCAGCATTTTTCCCGCGCGATTTGGTTGCATCGGCAAAATGAAGCCGCAAAAACTGGATTGGAAGCCGCAAAAAATCAGTCAAAAAATACTGATCTCAAAATCTATGACACTCTAAAATTTGCATCACCGCTTTCAAAAATTGTTGCGGACGATTTTTCAGAAAAAAACATTCTCATCCTGCACTTAGAAGCGCTGACTAATAATTCTGTTGCAGCATATTCAGCAGCAATTTCTTGCTGTGAAGAATCGCACCAAGAATATCACAAACTTGCCGCCATTCCTTGGCTTGAGCGCGCCAATTATTTTTCTGAAATCAATGCTCATGCTCTCGCAAAAAACGATCTGCGCCGGGCATTTGATCTTGATCCAGAAACCGCAACGCCGCTCCTTAAAAGACTCGCCGAGATTCACTCATGAAAAATTATCGCCAAAAATTTCCGCTGTTTTTAATCGCATTCGTATTTTTTTCTCTCGCAATATTCTCAGCCCAAACAGCAGCAGCAAAAAATATCCAGGAATATAATCTCACCATAAAAAACGAGGCGATAAATATCGCTGCAATAAATGCCAAAAAAATAACTGTGAATGTCTCAATACCAGCTCCAATCCTGCATTTCAAAGAGGGCGACGAGGCGGTAATTCATGTTGAAAATAAAATGAATTCACCAACCGCAATTCACTGGCACGGATTAATCTTGCCAGGTGAAATGGACGGCGTTCCTGGATTTAACGGCTTTCCAGGAATTAAATCTGGTGAAACTTTCACCTATCGTTTTCCGATAAAACAAAGCGGAACCTATTGGTATCACGCCCATGAAATGGGCCAAGAACAAGATGGTCTCTACGGCGCGATTGTTATTGCGCCGCAGCATGAGAGCATAAAAGCGCAGCGCGATTATGTAATTTTACTTTCAGATGTTCACCAAGAAGATTCATCAGAAATCATGAAAAATCTAAAAATATCATCAGATTATTACGCTATTTCGCGCCGCACAATAAGTGACTTTTTTGCAGAAGTTAAAAACTCTGGCTTAAGAACTGCCTGGCAAAAAAACAAAGACTGGAATCAAATGCGCATGGCCAAAACTGATTTATCTGATGTCACTGGTTATAAATTCCTGATCAATGGAAAATCTGTAGATGAAAATTGGACGGGCATTTTTTCTCCTGGTGAAAAAATCCGCCTGCGTTTTATCAATGCCTCCGCAATGTCTTTTTTTGACGTAAGAATTCCAGGTTTAAAAATGAATGTCGTACAAGCAGACGGACAAAATATTGAACCAGTTACTGTTGATGAATTCCGCTTTGCTCCTGCAGAAACCTACGATGTTATTCTTACGCCGGAAAACCAAGTCCACAGCATAATTGCTGAATCGCTTGATCGCAGCGGCTTTGCCATTGCGACACTCGCAACAAAACCCGGCCTTCGCGGAGAAATTCCTCAACCTCGTCCACGCACTAACTTAACCATGGCCGACATGCCGATGGAAAACATGAAAGAAATGGATCATGCAAACATGAATGATCACGATATGGAAAGTGGCTGGGCTGAAACCAACAAACCAAAAAATCATAAAGCC
The DNA here is from genome assembly GCA_044355085.1 of Rickettsiales bacterium. Classification (GTDB taxonomy): domain Bacteria; phylum Pseudomonadota; class Alphaproteobacteria; order Rickettsiales; family JBIKYU01; genus JBIKYU01. The sequence goes on from JBIKYU010000073.1 coordinate 6,702, forward strand.
CTTGCATATTCTGATTTACGCTATGCAGGCGTACAGCAGGATCAGCGCCAACCTTCGCGCAATATCGATGTGCGCTTAGGCGGCAATATGCAGCGCTATATCTGGACAATAAACGGAAAAAAATTCTCTGAATCCAAACCAATAAACTTAGAATATGGCGAACGCGTGCGCCTTACTTTCACCAACGAAACTATGATGGCGCATCCGATGCATTTACACGGAATGTTCGTCCAGCTTGAAAACGGCCAGGCCGCAGCAAAACTAACAAATAAACACACAGTAATTATTCCACCTGCAGGTTCTTATTCAGTTTTAATTACCGCCGATCAACCTGGAGAATGGGCGTTTCATTGTCATCTACTTTATCACATGATGTCTGGCATGATGCAAAAACTTGTGGTGGCGAAATTAGACTCGGCCCCTGAAAAATCATCGACAAAATCAGCAAGAGAAACTCATGCGCATTAAAATATTTTTTCTCGCATTTATGTTTTTTATAAATGCAACTCAGGCTGCTTTTGCCAATTCTGCTAACTATATGACGCATGAACATGGCAGCGAAATTTTTCATATGTTTCGGTTAGATAGTGACGCAGGATTTAAAAAAAGCGCTCAATCAGCAAGCTGGGATTTTACTGGCTGGATCG
>JBIKYU010000075.1:0-7058 GCA_044355085.1 Rickettsiales bacterium
CAAACTGCCCTTGCCTGCTTACGATCATTGTTTGAAGGCAAGTCATGCGTTGAATGTTTTGGATGCACGCGGCGTTATTAGCGCGACTGAGCGTGCTTCTTATATTTTGCGCGTCAGAACTCTAGCAAAAAGTTGTTGTGAAGCATGGCTTCGCAGTCAAGAAAACCCATTTTAATAAAAAGTAGTTTTATGCAGCTCACCGTTTTAAAAGCAAAAATACATCGTGCAACAATTACCAAAGCGGATATCGCTTATGAGGGATCAATTTCCATTGATAAAAATCTGCTGGAGACCTCAGGGATTCTGCCATTTGAGCAAGTGGATGTTTATAACATTACCAATGGTGCGCGTTTCACTACTTATGCAATCGAAGCGCCAGAAAAATCAGGACAAATTTGTGTCAATGGCGCAGCTGCGCGTTTGGTTGGCGTTGGTGATTTGATCATCATATGCGCTTATGGAATTTGCTCTGAAGACGAAGCTAAAAAACATAAGCCGCGCGTGGTTTTGGTCGATGCACAAAATGTTCCCTATAAGGTTTAAATCATGCCGAATCTTTTGCTAGAAATTTTCAGCGAAGAAATTCCTGCTCGTATGCAACGTCCTGCTGCTGCGCAGCTGGAGGGAGCTTTTAGCAAGGCTTTGAGTGAGATAGGAATTTCCTACGAATCGGCAAAAACTTTTGTCACGCCAAGGCGTTTAGCAATTTATGTGCGTGGTTTGCCGAAGGTTAAGCCAGCGCTTTTTAGCGAAAAACGTGGTCCGCGTGAAGGCGCTAAGATCGAAGCTTTGCAAGGTTTTGCAGCCGCGCAGAATATTTCTGTTGCTGATTTAGTTTTGCGCGATACCGATAAAGGAAAATTTTACTTCGCTGAAATTAACGAGGCTGAAGCTCCGCTTGCTCCGTTATTAGCAGAAATTTTAAGCAATATTTTACAGCAATTTTCTTGGCCAAAATCAATGGCGTGGGGAGCAAATAAGCTGCGCTGGGTTCGTCCTGTTCACCGCATTTTATGCTTGCTTGATGCGGAAATTGTACCGGTGGTTTTGGATTATATTTCTGCTGATCGCTTGAGCGAAGGTCATCGTTTTTTAGCTCCAGATGTTTTTTCTCTAGCGCATGCAGATGAATATGAGGAAACTCTCAAAAAAAATTATGTAATTGCCGACAGCAATAAGCGTGAAGAGGAAATATTAGCGCAAGCAAATGCTTTGGCGGAGCCGATATTTTTGCGCGTGAAAAATGATGGAGCTCTTCTGGAAGAGGTAAGCGGACTTGTAGAGTTTCCCTGCGTTTTACGAGGTGAAATCGATGCGGTTTTTATGTCGTTGCCTGGTGAAGTTTTAATCAGCGTTATGCGTACGCATCAGCGTTATTTTGCGCTGCAAACAAAGCAAAATACTATGGCGCCGTATTTTTTAACTGTGGCTAATATTCCCGTTGCTGAGAAAACCTCTGGCCAAATTATTGAAGGTAATTTGCGTGTTCTGCGCGCCCGACTTGAAGATGCGCGTTTTTATTGGGAGCAGGATTTAAAAATCAAAGCAGAAGAGCGCACAAAAGCGCTGAATAAAATTGTCTTTCATGCGTCATTAGGCACGGTTGGACAAAAAGTTTTGCGTATAACGGAGCTGGCAAAGCGTCTTTCTGTCTGGATTCCAGGGGCGGATTTGTTGGAAGTTGAGCAGGCTGCTTCTGCTTGTAAAGATGATTTAGCAAGCGGAATGGTGGGAGAATTTCCTGAGCTGCAGGGAATTATCGGCGGATATTATGCGCGGCATAAAGGAGCTTGTGCGGCTGTTGCTGATGCTATTTCTGATCATTATCGTCCGCTTGGTCCACGAGATTACGTTACGAATGCGCCAGTTAGTCAGGCGATTGCTCTTGCCGATAAATTCGATAATTTGGTAGGGCTTTTTGCTGCGGGTGAAAAACCAACTGGCTCGCGTGATCCTTATGCTCTGCGGCGCGCTGCATTGGGAATTGTTAGAATTATCATTGAAAATCAGCTGCGACTGCCGCTTTCAACGATTCTTATGCAGGTTGCTAGCGGCTATTTGAATATTATTGAAATTAAAGATGCGCTGCTTTTAGAAGTGAGTGAATTTATTATAGAGCGTTTCAAACAGCAGCTGCGTCAAGATGGTGCGCGCCAAGATCATTTACAGGCGGCCTTTGCAGCGGTTTTGGAATATGACGATCTCTATCAACTACATTTGCGAACAACGAGTGTGCGAGAGTTTTTAGGTAGCGCTGAGGGAAAAATTCTGGCCTCGGCTTACAAGCGCGCGGCTAATTTATTAGCAGCTGAGGAAGCAAAAGATAAAATTTCTTATCGCGCTGAAACTGTTGATATTGGCTTGTTGTGCGAGTCGGCGGAGAAAGATTTATATCATGCTATTGCCACGCAAGAGCAAAAATTACCTAGTCTTTTGGCAGAAGAAAAATTTGTTGTGGCGATGAAGTCGCTTGCTGATTTAGCGCCAATTATCAATCGTTTTTTTGATGAAATTACAGTGAATGATTCAAAGCAAGGAATGCGTAAAAATCGCCTTACCTTGCTGGCTTATTTTATATCTCTGCTAAATCCGGTTGCTGATTTCTCCTTGTTGGAGGGATAAAAATGTTCGAGCAATACAGGGAGCGTATAGCCAAGCCTTTTTTTGATAAAGAGCCCCCAAAAACACGCGTTGCAGTGGCGATGTCGGGTGGCGTTGATAGTTCTGCTGTGGCGGCGTTGTTGCATCAGCAAGGTTATGATGTGATTGGCTTAACAATGCAGCTTTATGATCCTGGTCTTGATTTAGCAAAAAAAGGCGCCTGCTGTGCTGGGCAAGATATTTACGATGCAAAGCAAGTGGCCGACCGCATGGGTTTTCCGCATTATGTTCTAGATTATGAAAGCGTGTTTAAGGCTTCTGTAATCGACGATTTTGCTGAAAGCTATGTGCGAGGTGAAACGCCAATTCCATGCATACGTTGTAATCAGCGCGTGAAGTTTCGTGATTTAATGCGCATGGCGCGTGAACTTGGTGCTGATTGTTTAGCAACGGGTCATTATGTTCAGCGCAAAGAAACTGAACATGGTGCGGAGATGCACCGCGCTATCGATCCGCGCAAAGATCAGAGCTATTTTTTATTCACTACGACCAAAGAACAGCTGGAATATTTATGCTTTCCATTAGGTGGATTGCGCAAGGAAGAAACTAGATCTTTAGCGCGCGAGCTCGGCCTGAATGTGGCGGAGAAAGCGGATTCTCAAGATATTTGTTTTGTGCCGAATGGAAATTATCGCGAGGTGGTAAAAAACTTGCGGCCTGAAGCTGTGCTGCCAGGAGAAATTCTGCATGTGAATGGCGAAAAATTGGGGGAGCATTCTGGCATTCTCAATTTTACTTTAGGGCAGCGCAAAGGTCTGGGAATTTCTTGGCCAACGCCGCTTTATGTGGTGAGAATCGAGCCAGAGAATCGAGCAGTTTATGTTGGTGAGGAGAGCGATTTATTTTCTCAGGAAGTGCGTATTTCCGAGCTCAATTGGTTGGGAGACAAAATCTCTGAGGAAGGTTTGCATTGCCAAGTAAAACTGCGTTATGCACAAGAGCCAGTTCCTGCAACAATTTTTCCGCTTAGCGATAATAAGGCGCGCGTGCTTTTGCATCAGCCAGAGCGGGCGATAACGCCAGGTCAGGCTTGTGTTGCGTATGATGGCGAAAAATTATTGGGCGGTGGTTGGATAGTTAGAGTCTAGCAAGAAATTTATCCAAACCAAATATTGATGTTGCTGCTGGAATAAAAAGCTGGGCTTGATATTTCAGCAGCAGGAAAGATTTGCATTAGGTAATTATGATTTTTTGCGCGTTTTGTTAGTTGGCTTTTTTGTTGTGGTTTTTTTGGCGCTAGAATCTTTGCTAGATTTTTTCGAAGATTTAGCCTCGCCTTCTGCAGCAGAAGGTTTTTCAATAGCTTTAGGCTGCTCTTTTCCATCAACCACTGCGCCGTTTACAATCAATTCGCTGACTTTTTTGCTGCCTGGAATTTCGAACATGCTTTCTAGCAATAGGCCTTCCATGATTGCGCGTAAGCCGCGTGCTCCGGTTTTGCGTTTGATTGCGTGGCGGGCGATTGCGTCAAGTGCATCTGAAGTGAAGGTTAGAGAAACATCTTCAAGTTCAAAAAGCTTTTGATATTGCTTTACCAAAGCATTTTTTGGTTCAGTCAAAATTTGAATTAATGCCGCTTGGTCTAGATCTTCTAGCGTTGCAAGCACTGGAAGACGACCAACAAATTCTGGAATCAGTCCATATTTCACCAAATCGTCAGGTTCAATTCGGCGTAGCAATTCACCAGTTCTTACTGTTTCTTCAGTACGAACATCAGCTCCAAAACCAATTGCTGTGCCTTTTCCACGCTGAGCGATAACTTTTTCAACACCAGAGAAAGCACCGCCGCAAATGAATAAAATATTTGTTGTATCAACTTGCAAAAATTCTTGCTGAGGATGTTTTCTGCCGCCTTGCGGTGGAACAGAGGCAACGGTTCCTTCCATTATTTTCAGAAGTGCTTGCTGAACGCCTTCGCCAGAGACATCGCGGGTGATTGATGGATTATCAGATTTACGTGAAATTTTATCGACTTCATCGATGTAAACTATGCCTTTTTGTGCGCGCTCAACATTGTAATCAGCGGCTTGTAATAGGCGTAGAATAATGTTTTCAACGTCTTCACCAACATAGCCAGCTTCAGTTAGAGAAGTTGCATCAGCCATGGTGAATGGAACATCAAGAATGCGCGCTAAAGTTTGTGCTAGCAAAGTTTTTCCTGAACCAGTTGGTCCAATTAGCAAGATATTTGATTTTGAAAGCTCGATGTCGCCGCCGCCTTTTTCTGACATGGCAACGCGTTTATAGTGATTGTGCACCGCAACCGAGAGAACCTTTTTCGCTTGCTCTTGGCCGATTACATAATCGTTTAGAATTTTGAAAATATCTTTTGGATTCGGAACGCCATCGCCGCCTTTTAGTAAGGTGGATTTATGTTCTTCGCGGATAATATCGAGGCAGAGCTCAACACATTCATCGCAAATAAAAACAGTTGGGCCAGCGATTAGTTTTCTGACTTCGTGCTGGCTTTTTCCGCAAAAAGAACAATAGAGCGTATTTTTTGAATCGTTACCGTCAGACTTTGACATACGAATACCTTTTTCTAATTTAGAGAGATAAAAATTTTGCGAAAGAACTACGAAGAGGCTGCTGTTGGCCGCTCTGTAACGATTTCATCAATCAATCCAAATTTTAATGCTTCCTCTGGAGACATAAAATTATCGCGCTCCATAGCACGCTCAATAACGGACAATTTTTGGCCTGTATGTTTGACGTACATTTTATTTAAACGCTCGCGCAGATTGAGAATTTCACGCGCTTGAATTTCAATATCAGTTGCTTGACCGCGCGCACCACCAGAAGGCTGGTGAATCATGATGCGTGAGTTTGGTAGGGCGTAACGCTTTCCTTCTGCTCCCGCAGTAAGCAAGAGCGAGCCCATAGAAGCCGCCTGCCCCATGCATACAGTTGAAACTTTCGGGCGGATATATTGCATCGTGTCGTAAATTGCGAGGCCAGCTGTTACTACGCCGCCTGGAGAATTTATGTACATGAAAATTTCTTTTTCTGGATTTTCTGATTCCAAAAATAAAAGCTGCGCCACAATCAAATGCGCCATGCCATCATGCACAGGACCATTTAAGAAAATGATGCGTTCTTTTAAAAGGCGAGAAAAAATATCAAAAGCGCGCTCTCCACGGGCGGTTTGTTCAACCACCATCGGCACTAAATCCATATGGGCTGGATCAGACATGTTTTCTGAAAATGAATTGGGGGAAAAAGATGCTTCCCAATTGGGCGTGCAACGGCTCATATCCTTGCTCTCCGGTTCTCTACATGAGGGACGGGTTTTGCTTTTTATGCCGATGCAGTTTTGCATCTGGAACTAAAAAACAAGATTATACCCGTAATTCAAATCAATTAAGTGCATCAGAAATTGTTTTTGATGCACCAAATATTTTTCTAATCAGGAGCGGTATACACAGTGAGTTTTAGCAACGCAACCGTCAAAACTTCATAGATGCATATTTTTGCAACGAAAATTGGAATCTCGCTACAAAAAATTAAATCGAGAGTGTAATTCGTTAAAAACTTAGTTGTTGCAGGAGTTTTCCATGCAGTTTTTTTACTTATGTTTTAAAAAAAATCAGGCCAGGAAGATTTCTATTCTTCTTCTTTTTGTTCCTGCTTTAAGCGCTCGATCAAAGAGGTGCGTGATAATATTGTTGAGCTAACTGTTGCTTGCGAGAGAATGAAATCCAAGGATTTGCGCTCGAGAATTTGGCTTGAAAGCGCCTCGATGCTTTCTTGATTGTTTTTGTAATATTCAAAAACGCGATGCTCTTGTCCAGGATATGCGCGTGCGCGTGAGAAAATTTCTTCGCGCAATTCTTCGCGGCTTGGTTCGAGATTATTGCTTTTTGCAATGCCCGAGAGAAAAAGACCAAGTTTTAAGCGGCGTTCAGCAATGCGTCTGAATTCATCTTTTTCATCGTCGCTATGTGTGTGGTCATGATGATTATGTTCGCGCTCATGTGCTGACCAGATTTCATTGAATTGTTTTTCAAGCAAGCTGTTTGGTACAGGCATTTTTAGATTCTCATCAAGCCCATCAAGTAATTGACGTTGAGTGATTGATTTTATTTCTTCGGCATACATTGATTGCAGTTGCTTTTCGGCTTCCTTGAAAAGGTCATCGACGTTTTCAACGCCAAAGCGTTTGGCTAATTCATCGTTGAGTTCATGAGGGACGCGCTTAACAATGTTTTTTATTTCAACATCGAGCACAATTTCTTTCGGGAAGTCTTTTAGGCGCTCTTGCAGCATTGGGCTGATTGTGTGGGTTAGCGTGATTTTATCGCCAGCTTTGCTGTTGATTAGCTTTTCAACGTCAGATTTTCCAAGCGCCTCGCCTTCATTTGTTGGTGTTGTAGAAAGATAGACTGGCTCGCCAGTTT
>JBIKYU010000076.1:0-7020 GCA_044355085.1 Rickettsiales bacterium
TGATGCCATTCCGAAGGATGGTTTTAGAGATGGTTTTGACATTAGTAAGTACTTTATGTCAACGCGCCTTACAGATGCTACCGAGAATGGCGGTTTGTTTGGTTTTAGGTTTAATTAATCAGGGAAGCGGGGTGCCGCCATATTGCGATTTCAATCCGTAATATGTTGCTTCAGATACACCATAACGACGGTACAAAACCTCAATCGTCTCATGGCCAGAAGCCCCTTCCTGCAACAACTTCACAATCTGTGATTCACTCAATTTAGCTTCTTCATAGAAAATCTCCTTGCTTCTTTAATTACAAGAAAATCCTCCAGTTACAATCGGATCTATTCTAGGGGAGGGTTAGCGAGCCACAATGCGGTGGATAAGGGAGTCCATTAGGTGGGTGTTGATGGTTTTGGCGTTGGTGATGTGCGCCTCTAACTGGTCGCAGAGCGTCATCAGCTCATCCACCTTGGCGACGATGCGTTTTTGCTCGGCGAGTGGTGGGAGGGGAACTAATAAACTACGAAGTGATTTGAGAGGTATAGTTAGCTGTGCAATCCCAGTCGCAGACTTTGTTGCCTGCTCAAGCGCAAGGTCAGATTTAAGATATAAGTGTAAGTAGCGTCTATCGCTATTATCTAAGGGTTTAATGATTGCAATGTGCCGCTGAAAACAAAATTTATCCTCAGTGTCCACAATCACTGGAATGCCAATTGAACCTGTTACGGTATATAAAATATCGCCCTTCTCAGGTTTGCGCTGTCTATCCAGACCTTCATAATAAGATTCAGGGACGAATCTAGAAGCCTTTTGAGTGTCTACCGTTCCATTTCTAACATTAGAAATGACTAAAAAAGGTATTCCTCTATCTGCTTGCGGAGGAGCCTGATGATCTCCATCTGATATTGATAACGTAATGTCACATAGGAGGCTCCAAGCCCACCCGTATGGAAGGTTGAAAGGCTCGGAATCTGAAGGAACACTATCCGAAATTACGGATGACTTTTTTATCTTACCCTCTTTCACCAGTCGTTTTTTCTCTACCTCGATGCGTTTGAGGAGTTCACTGGCGGGTTCGTCGGTGGGGTTTTGGGGGACGAGTTTGCCTTGCACGGCCAGTTGCAGGATGGTGGCGCGGAGGTGTTTGACGGTGGCGAGGTCATCGAACCAGTTGCCGAAGGTGCGCTCAAGGATATTGAGGCTGGTGCCAAAGCTGGCGGGGTTTTCGGCGCTGGTAAGGTGATGCAGGGTGGATTGCACGGCCTGCGTTTTCAACGTGCGCTGGGCTTTCTGCTCGGCTTCCAACTTATCGCACAGCGCCATCAACTCATCCACCTTCGCGACAATTCGTTTCTGCTCAGCGAGTGGCGGGAGGGGTACTTCGATTTCATTGATTTGTGCGGTACTAAGATTGGGAATTGCGCTACCCATAGATTTAGCTAGATTTTCTGCAATTTTTGTCTCGAGGTATGAGAGCAAATACTGCTTATTTACCAAAATTGGCTCAATCTTACCGACGCGCTGGTTAAGCAAAAACACTTCATCGGTATTATTAATCCCAATCTTACCAGTCGTTGCACCAGACATTGCTATTACCACGTCATGCTTCCTGACTTGTAACGACTTATCCAAAGTCTCCAGAAAGTGTTCTGGTACTTTCTTCATATCTAATGAAGCGATGTTACCTTTTACAATGTCACCAATGCGTACAATTCCCACACCAGTATCTTGATAATCTTGGCTCTTAAAAGCGAATCCATTCGTGAACACTTGAATGTTGCCAAGACTTACCCACGCCCAGTTTGCGGGTATAGTGAACAAATCATCTGTTTTTTTTACCAGAGGAACATGCTCGCGTGCTCTGATTTTCCCTTCTTTTACTAGCCGCTTCTTCTCCGCTTCAATTTTCTTCAACAGCACATCCGCTGGATCATCGCTAGGGTTCTGTTCCAACAGTTTGCCGCGCACAGCCAGCTGCAAAATCACGTCGCGCAGTTTTTTTATGCCGCCTTCGCACTTAGCAAGATGCCCGAATTGCTGGAGGAAGAGATCCGCATCCATTATGCCGCCTCGCTTTTCACATGGCGGCGCAGAGCCTCGGCGAGGATGTCTTTCAGCTGGTTTTGTGTGTGCTGCATGGCGCTAGTGGCGGCTTGGTATTCTGCCAGTAACTCGGCGGGCTCGCGGTGCGTGGGGTCGATGTTGCGCGGGTTTTTTACATCGAGGTTATAGTTATTCGCCTTGATGGATTCGATGCTTACCTTCCAAGAAAAATCACTTTCCTCGCGCTTATTCCACCATGCCATCTCCACATCAAACTCTTCGCGGCGCATGGGCTTGGTTTTGCTGTAGCTTTTATAGCCTTCGGGATATTGGTGTTCGTAGTACCAGATTTCCTTGGTGGGCGTGCCTTTTTCAAAGAATAGCAGGTTGGTTTTAATGCCCGTGTAGGGGTTGAATACGCCGCCCGGCAGGCGCACAATGGTGTGCAGGTTGCACTCCTCCAGCAGTTTTTCCTTCAGGCGGGTTTTGATGCCTTCACCAAAGAGCGTACCATCGGGCAGCACCACGGCGGCGCGGCCTTTGTCTTTGAGCATTTCCACGATTAGGAACAGGAATAAATCCGCTGTTTCGCGTGTGCGGTAGCTGGTTGGGAAGTTGTTTTCGATGCCATCTTCCTCGGTGCCGCCGAACGGTGGGTTGGTGAGCACCACATCGACCTTTTTGCGCCACGGGTGGTCTTTGATTGGCGTGCTCAGCATGTTGTCATGCTTAATGTTGGTGGGCACTTCGATGCCGTGCAGCAGCATGTTGGTGGTGCAGAGCAAGTGCGGTAGGGCTTTTTTCTCCACGCCGTTGATGGTCTTTTGCAGCGTTTCCCAATCGTTCGGGGTTTTGGTTTGTTGGCGCAGATGTTCGATGGTGCAGCTTAAGAATCCGCCCGTGCCGCAGGCAGGATCAAGCACCATTTCACCAAGTTGCGGGTTCAGCATGTCCACCATGAACTGCGTCACGGCGCGTGGGGTGTAGAATTCACCGGAATTGCCAGCGCTTTGCAGGTCTTTCAGGATTTGCTCGTAAATATCGCCGAAGGTGTGTTTATCAGCGGAGCGGTTGAAGTCGATTTCGTTGATTTTATTCACCACCTGACGGATCAGCTGGCCGGATTTCATGTAGTTATACGCATCGACAAACACGTTACGCACCACGACGGCGCGGCCACCTTGCTTGCCCTCGGCGCTTAGTTCTTTAAGCGTGGGGAAGAGCTTAATATTCACAAAGTCGGATAGCTCATCGCCTGTAATGCCTTCGGTATCTGCCGCCCAGTTTCGCCAGCGCAGCGGTTCGGGGATGGGAGATTTGTAGTTATCCTCGGTGAGTTCCAGCTGCTCTTCTTGGTCATCAAGAATTTTAAGGAAGAACATCCACACCAACTGACCGATGCGCTGTGCGTCACCATCGACGCCTACGTCTTTGCGCATGATGTCTTGGATGGATTTAATAATGCCGGATACGTTGCTCATACGCCATTTACCTTCTTAAATATTTGTTCTTCCAGCTCTTTGAGGGCGGCTTCATATTGTTCTTTTCCGCCGAAGAATTCGTTGATGATTTCCACGGGGGTGCCCATTTCGCTGATGGGTTTGAGACTTAGTACCTTGGCACTTTCAATGCTGCTCAAGTCTTCATCGGCGTATTTATCGAGCAGTGCATTCAGCACGTTGCGTGCCTTGTCGCCATATTTGGTGAAATAATTACGCTTGCGGACATTCTCAGCACGTTCTTTGCGCGTTAGTGGCGGCTGGCCATAGACGATATGGCAAATCAAATCGAATGTGCTGTATTGGTCGCCATTTTTGACTTCTTCGCGCAGAGCGCTCAGGAGGAGGCCATGCTCTTCCATCTCTTTTATGATAGCTTCTTTCTTCGCATATTCCGTCCAGCGGCGTAGGAATTCGTCGAGCGTGCGGAATTGCTTCTGCACGGTTTTCCTAGTGTAGTCTTTCAGCGATTCCGTCACCAGCTTGCCGTCTTTATCGATATACTGCACGCGCTCTGAGATGACGCTTACTTCTAAGTTGTTGACGTAGTATTTCACGCGCTTCTGCCCTGGCTCGGCGTTGGGGTCGAAGGAAATGTCGGGCTTTTGCGGCGTGCCTTCGCTCGGGTCAACATTCGATTCATCATCTGGCGGCACTATATCATCATCGCCGCTAGGCTGATAAATCTGCACTGGCTCGCCATCGAATTTAGGATCGGCAAATAGCTCAGTGGCTTTTTTGAAATCCATGATGGTGAAATAAAATTTTCCATGTTCTTCGTCGATGCGCGTGCCGCGACCGATGATCTGCTTAAACTCGGTCATGGACTGGATGGATTGGTCGAGTACGATCAGTTTGCAGGTTTTGGCATCCACGCCGGTGGTGAGTAGTTTGGAGGTGGTGGCAATGACGGGGTGAACAATTTCAGGGTCGATGAAGTTATCCAGCTCGGCCTTGCCCTGTTGGTCGTCACCTGTGATTTTCATGACATAGCGATGATTTTGAAGTACGAGGTCACTGTTGAGGTTGGCCAGTGCATGGCGCATACGTTCGGCGTGGTCAATGTCCTCGCAGAACACAATGGTTTTATCGAAGCGGTTGGTGGCTTTGAGGTAGGCGGTGATTTTCTGCGCCACTAACAAGTCACGTTCCTCGATTACCAGCGTGCGATTAAAGTCTTTCTGATTATAAATGCGGTCTTCAATCAGGTTGCCGTATTTATCCGCCTGTCCCTTTTCTGGGCGGAAGCCAATCACATCACGGTCAATATCAATGCGGATCACTTTGTAGGGCGCAAGGAAACCATCCTCAATGCCCTGTTTTAGGGAGTAGGTGTAAACAGGTTCGCCGAAATAATTTTTATTAGAGACATCCGCCGTTTCTTTTGGAGTCGCCGTGAGGCCGATTTGGGTAGCACTGGAAAAATATTCCAATATCGCACGCCATGCGGAATCCTCCGCTGCGCTGCTACGATGGCATTCGTCCACAATCACCAGATCGAAGAAGTCAGGTGAGAATTGTTTGTAGATATTCTGCTCTTCCTCCGTGCCAGTAAAGGCTTGATACAGAGATAAATATATCTCGTAGGATTTGTCGATTTGTCTGTTCTTGATCTTCGTCATTGCCTGACCAAAGGGCTTGAAATCACCTTGACGGGTTTGATCGACAAGGATATTGCGGTCTGCTAGGAATAGGATGCGCTTCTTGGTTTTGGATTTCCACAAGCGCCAGATAATCTGAAAAGCTGTGTAAGTTTTTCCCGTGCCGGTGGCCATCACAAGCAGAATGCGATCTTGGCCTTTGGCGATGGCTTCCATCGTGCGGTTAATGGCATTGAGCTGGTAATAGCGCGGGGATTTGCCGCTACCATCAGAATAATAATCCTGCGTGACCACCGCCTCAGCTGACGCTGTTTCAATATTGCGGAGCTTTTTGTAACGTTTCCACAGCTCCTGCGGGCTTGGCAGGAAATCAAGCGGCAAATCACGCTCTACTTGTTCGCTCGTGCCAGATTTATCATGAAAGCGAAAGCCCGTGCCATTAGAGGTAAATACAAAAGGAATATCTAGTATCTCTGCATATTCTAATGCTTGCTGCATCCCATCACCCAATTGGTGACCATCGTCTTTTGCCTCAATGATTGCGAGTGGAATGTTCGGTTTATAATACAGGATATAGTCAGCGCGCTTGCTGGTGCCACGAACGGCCATTTTGCCGCGCACTATGATACGACCATTGGTAAAGGACACTTCCTCGCGCACCTGCGTCTGCAAATCCCATCCTGCGTTTATAATAGCGGGCAGGATGTACTTAGTTTTTATGTCTGCTTCAGTAAAATTTTTCCGCATAAAGCTGATCCGCTCCACCAGGTTATCTGCCAATGGGTTTATGTTAAGGTATTACAAGTGCAATGAAAGAGATAAATGGAATCGGTTGCAAGAAATCTACGCCGCATTGCAGCACCTGGAAAAATGACGGTGCTGGGGATTTCGTCTAAGTCTTTGAAATATTGGTTGCGGGGGCCAGATTTGAACTGACGACCTTCAGGTTATGAGCCACATGGCCTAGGAATTTACCTATTCTCACCTCTCATTATTACAATTGAAATATCAATAATTTACCTATAAAAATTGCTTCCTCCTTATTCACTAAAATTCACTTCCATTTACCAAAATGGTAGCAACGAGGTAGCAACGAATGGGTACGCACACACTTCATTTTACTAAAACTGCTCTTGTGGATATTCAAACGCCCGTATAGCCCTTACTCCCCTACTTCTATTTACTAAAATAATTTTAGCGATATAGTGCATCCGCCCAATGTATGGAGGATGTTATGTTGCTAGAATGTTTTGCGCCAAATTTTGCTAAACTTCACAATAATCTTGCTGGAAATATTTTAACTGTAACAGAGGCAATGGTTAGGTGCGGAAGTTCAAATACTTCAAGCATTGCAAGAGCATTGTGCGTTATGAACAATGAAAGTTTAAAAGCCAATGATATGCGAATTTATAGGCTAATGAAGAATAAGAACTTTCAACTGAATGATAGTTTCTGGCGTTGCTATGTTAAGTCTGTTTTTTCCCTGCTTCGCGAACAAAACCTTATCAGAAAAAACATTGGTGAAGTTGCTGTTATTGTTGACTTTACAAGCGATAGAGATGATTTCTTAATCTTGTGCGCCTCTATACAGGCTGGCTCTATCACGGTCCCGATTTATTTCTCGATGAGAAATTACCCGAAGAGACGGGATCAAATGGATCAAAAAAAGATGGAGCAAGCTTTCGTCAAAGCTTTGCGTCACATTCTTCCAAAAGGTTATAAATACAGGATTTTTGCCGACCGAGGCTTCGGCAATAATCGGTTTATAGGGCTATGTTTAGACAGTTGTTTTGATACAGCAATTCGCTTGCAGCCAAACATGAAAATAAGCTGCGGAGGGAAGAAAGGCTTGATGGAAAATGTTCTGAGTGAAGATGGTGTTTATGAG
>JBIKYU010000015.1:0-22658 GCA_044355085.1 Rickettsiales bacterium
TATTTTGTGCATGCTGGTGGTGATCAAGCTTCTTTAACCAAAGTTGCGATTTTTGGTGCTTTGCGCCTCTATATGGACTTCATAAATCTTATGATCGTAATGCTGAAATTTTTTGGCGAGCGCCGCGAGTTGGTTTTCGTAGGTAATGCCATCAATATTTTTGGCGAAAAACCATAAAAATATTAAACGGAATTACCTAAATTTATAATAAAAAAGCCCTTCTTCTTTATTTAGAGGAAGGGCTTTTTTGTAGGAATTTTAAAATAATTTTATCTGGTTTGGCCGTGAATAATATGACCTGCATCCGTGCTTTGCGGGAACAAAATCATGGCAAGGATCTGCACTAGATCGGTATAAAAGCCGATATTCTAAGAATCCTCTTTCCGAAGTCTCTTGCAAAAATGCAGGCGCTTTAAAAAACTAGTCTCCGCCAGGTTGGGAGCTGAAATATTTCTCGAATTTATCAGTTTCTTCTTTGTATTGGTCAGCATCAGTCATAGCTTCTTTTTTGCTCGTGATGTTTGGCCATACGGCTGAGAATTCGCGATTGATTTCTAGCCATCTGATCAGATCATTAGATTCTGGTTTGATGGCGTCTGCTGGGCATTCTGGCTCGCATACGCCGCAATCAATACATTCATCAGGGTTGATAACCAACATGTTTTCGCCTTCGTAAAAACAATCAACCGGGCATACTTCAACACAGTCGGTATATTTGCAACGCACACAGGCGTCAGTAACGATATAAGTCATGCGAAATCTCCGTAAATCTTTGCGCGGCTGCTTTTACGCTAGAAATGTTTGCGCTGTAAAGTGAAAAACCATAGCGTTTGACTGAGAAAGAAATGTTACAGAATAGTTTTAATGGCAAAATTGCAGTGTTGTTTTCGGTAAGTAATTTAAAATCAGTCACTTAATACTGGTGAATAAAAAAATCAAAAGGTAGAAATAATATGACCTTACAGCAAAGTTTAGCAGCGCATCCTGGCCATTCTGTGTGGGTTTCTGCTTCAGCTGGAACTGGTAAAACCAAAGTTTTAACCGATAGGTTATTGCGGCTTTTGCTCGAAGATGTCGCGCCAGAGAGAATTCTTTGCATTACCTATACCAATGCTGCGGCTGCAGAAATGCTGGTCAGGCTTGAGGAGAAGCTTCTTTTTTGGGTTACTCTCGAGCATGAACAGCTGCTTTCTGAATTAACCGCTTTGTTGGAAGTTGCGCCAAATGCGGTGCAGATTTTGCGTGCGCGGAGAATGTTTGCAAAATTTCTGGATATTTCAGGTGGCATGGCGATTCAGACATTGCATGGTTTTTGTCAGAATATTATCGGAAATTTCCCAATTGAGGCGGGTATTTCTACAGCGATGCGTGTGATTGAGCCGGGCCTAAGATCGCTTTGGTTGCAGGAGATTATGCAAGAAATTTTGACAGAACTTGCTGCTGATAAAAACCTCAATAAAGCGCATAAAAATAGCTTTGCTGTTGCTGTGCGTGAGATTTCTATAATCGCGCATGAAAGTATTTTTCTTGATTTGGTTTCTGATTTAGAGCGACAAAATCTAGCTTGGGATAAATCTTTTGATGATATTTTTTGGCAGAATTTTTGGCAGAAATTATTGCCAACTTCTTATGCCGATGAGTCTGGTGTTATCGCTGATGTGATTTTAAAACCTGGAACAAAAGCATGGGAAGATTTGTATAAATTAGCAAATTTAATGCAAAAATATAGCAAGAGAGCAGGTGGTTATTCTAGCGAATTGCTGGCTTGGTTTCATCGGGATGAGCAACAAAGATTGAGTGATTGGCTGGAATTTTTTGCCGATGTCTTTTTCACAAAAGATCAAAAGCCCTATAATTCTGAATATTTTTTGACGAAACCATTAATCAAGGATTTTCCAGAAGCAGAGAAGATATTTTTGTCGGAGCAAGAAAAAATAGCGCATGCAATTGAAGCGATAGCAACTTTTCGTTTAGTGGCTAGAAGCAAGGCTCTGCTTCATTTTGCGCATGAAATTATTTTGCGGTATCGCGCCAGAAAAAATGCCAGTGGTGTTGTCGATTTTCATGACATGATTTATGCGGCGCAGAGAGTTTTTAATTCAGCAGAAAATTTGCCGTTATTATTTGAAAAACTTGATCGAAAAATTGAGCATATTTTACTAGATGAAGCGCAGGATACCAGCCCTGCGCAATGGGAAATATTGCTGCATATTTTGCAGGAGCTTTTGCCTGCTGATGCTGGTGGTCCATTGCGGCGAACGTTCTTTGTTGTCGGCGATATAAAGCAGTCGATATTTGCTTTTCAGGGTGCTGATCCTTATTTATTCAGCGCTAATCGTGTCTGGAGTAGACAATTATTTCAGGCTCTGGGGCATAGTTGGAAAGAAGTGGATTTGACGTTTTCGTTTCGTTCTACGCCAGAAATATTGCGTGCGGTAGATTTGG
Organism: Rickettsiales bacterium; assembly: GCA_044355085.1. Lineage (GTDB taxonomy): Bacteria > Pseudomonadota > Alphaproteobacteria > Rickettsiales > JBIKYU01 > JBIKYU01. The sequence continues at coordinate 2,446 of JBIKYU010000015.1, forward strand.
TGGTGGCGTTGCCTGAATTTAAAAAAGCGCTTGCGGTTGATAAAGAAAAAATCCTGCATTTGCCATATCGCGCTAAGGAAGTTGGCAGAGTTGAGCTTTGGTCGCTTGAAGAAGCCAAAAAAAATCCGAAAGAATCATGGCCAATTCCGGATCATTATCGCTACATTGAAGGGAAATATGCGTGTTTGGCGCAGAAGATCGCCGATAAAATTTTGTGCTGGATTGAAGATGGAAGGTGCTTACAAAACACAAAAATAAAAATCAATTTATCGCATATTATTATTTTAGTAAGAACGCGTAAAGATGAGCTAATGCGGGCGTTTCAGGAGTCTTTTCGGCAGAGAAATATTCCAATTTTCTCGCCAGAAAAAATTATCCTCAAAGAACATTTGGTAGCAAAAGATTTGTTAGCGTGGCTTGCAGTTATGATTTGTCCTGATGACGATTTGTCATTGGCGTGTTTGTTGAAATCACCGTTATATGGCGTCTCGGAAGAGAAATTATTCAAGCTGTGTTTTGAGCGTGGCGAAAATTCATTGTGGCAGACTTTACAGGAAAAATCGGCAAATGATGAGCAGTGGCAAAGAATTTTTGCGGATATTTCAAACTGGCAAAAGCTGGTTGCATTTTGTTCGCCGCAGGAGGCGCTCATAAAATTTATTGCCGCAGATGATAAGCGCAGTTTATGGGCGGCTTATTATGGTGTTGATGCGCATGCGGTACTTGATGAATTCCAGGATTTAGCAGCGCAATATGAAAAAGAATTTTCAGCGACTATTCAAGGTTTTAGGCAGTGGATTATGCAAGGTAAACATGCTTTGGAATCGTCTGTTGATGTGCGAATAGAAGGCGCAGTAAGGATTTTAACGGTTCATGGTGCAAAAGGTTTGGAGGCGCCGATAGTTTTTTTGGCGGATATGGAGGAGCCTAAAAAACCTCGTCAGGCCTTGGAATGTTACGGCGATACGCACGCATTGCCTTTGTGGGGGGCGGAATATGATAAAAGCAAATATGCGTCGATTTATAAAAAAAGCAAAGAGCTGAATCAGCAGCGCGAGGAGGAAGAATCTCTGCGCTTATTTTATGTGGCAATGACGCGGGCGCGGGACGAATTATATATGGTTGGTTTTTCTAATCCAAATCCAGGCAGTTGGTATGGTTTGGCTATGCGGGCATTGTCTCCGTATCTGCGGAATGAAGGAGATGCAATGGTTTTAGAGCTTTGATGGTTTTTCATTATTGCCTTTTTTAGAGGTAATTAACGCTGTGCTTCGCATTGGTCTTGAGTTAATTTGGGTTTATGGAAATCTTTTTAAAATATAGCGAAGGTTTTTTTGTTTTATGTCGTATTGTTTTGTGTAGATGTTTTTTTCTCTCAATAGATAAAGGAGTTCTTTAATGAAAAAATTATTAGCAAGTGCTGCGTTGGTTGTTTGTCTTTTTGCTGCTGCGGTTTCTAACTCTTGGGCAGCTGAGGAGGAAAAATCTTCGCGGAAAAGTTCATCGCAGTTTATGGAGAAGGCTCTGTCACAATTGCCAGAGAAAAAAGCCAATGTTTTTCGTGATACGATGAAGCAAGCATATGAAAAAAATGAATCTTTGAATGCTCAGGTCAAGGCACAAAAAGAGGAATTGCGCGGCTTATTGGCGGCACAGAATTTTGATAAAGCAGCCTATATTGCAAAAGCTAAATCAATAGAAAATCTAAAAATGCAAATGTATGGCGCGCGCAGCGAGGCTTTTGCTAATGCTGCAGCTAATCTTTCTCAGGAGGAGCGTAAAATCCTTGCTGATTCTATGTCGCGTAAACGCAAGAAAAATCCTGATGGCGAGAAAAAAGATGAAGCCTACGGAAAAGAAAATAGCAAGAGATAGCATTATAAATTTCAGCCAATTTTTATCGCGATAATATTGTTGGCAATATTTTCCAACTGTTTCAGATAATTAATTGGCTGCAGATTTTTGCTTTTCTGTATTCATGCAAAAAACATGCGCTTCGGTGCCAAGAATTGAGACGGAAGACGATGCAGCTTTGCTCGCGCGTATAAAAAACAGAGAGCAGTTAGCTTTCGAGCTTTTGCTGCGTCGTCATGTCACAAGATTTTATCGCGTAGCATATCGCTTTGTTGGACAAAGAGTTTTGGCGGAAGACATAGTTCAAGATGCTTTCTTGAAATTATGGGAGCGGCCAGGCAATTGGCAGGAAGGATTTGGTACGCAATTTACGGTGTGGTTTTATCGTGTGGTTGTGAATCTTTGTCTGGATTTGCAAAAAAAGACGAGTGCTGAAACCTGGCCAGATTTCGATGTTTTTGTAGATGATTCTGCAACTCAGGAAGAAGCAATGCTGCAGCGAGAGCAGGAAAAGAATCTTGAGCAACATATTCGTAATTTGCCTTTAAGGCAGCAGACGGCATTGAATCTATGTTTTTATGAAGGCCTGAGTAATAAGGAAGCGGCTGATATTATGGGATTACGAGTAAAAGCTCTGCAATCTTTATTAATGCGTGCTAAAGCAACTCTGAAACAAAAATTACTAAAGGATTATTTTGATTAATGTTACTTTATAACATGGTTTCTTGGTAAAATTACGCCATTCCATCTTTTTTTATAAATTTTTGGTGCTGCGTTTTTTATTGCTAGATGTAAATCTTATACCATTCCATATTTTTCAAGCTCAAGGAGGAGCTATAATTTTTTTGCATTTCGTTTGGAAAGCCTTCTTCTGTAAGTTTTTTAAAATGAAATGGTACCAATTTTTTCCAGGAAAAATATTTCGTAATCGTTGATTTGTAAGGAGCCCCTAATGCCCTTTGCGCTACGAGACTTAGAACGTTATTTGGCTTTGTATGGTGCTGATGTAAATCTTTGGCCTGAATCGGTAAAAAATATAGTTTTTTCTGATCTGCGGGAAAAAGACATTCAGCATTTTAATGCTATAGCGCAATATAGAGCTCTAGAGAAAACACTGAATGCCAGGCAGTTTGTTTGTGCATCAGATGGTTTGGTTGAAAAAATTTGTGCAAACGCTTTTGCGAGAAAGGCGTGATAATGCCGTTTTATAATTTAAATAACATTTCATGTTTTTTAAACATGATGATGAGCTGCGAGTCTTTTTGGCTTTAACTGTAGTAAAACTTACATAAGCATTAAAAAACGATGCAGCGACAATTTAGAAGATAAAAAGATGGAATGGCTTATTATTGCCTTGGCGTCGAAATCATTTCATTTCCTGTGCTTCTAGTTCGGCTATGAAATGGAATTGGTATAATAAAAATAAATCTGCTCAAGAAGCTGTAGGTGCCCTATTGAAAACCGTTGGTGGTCTCGTTATATCATTCGTCCGTTTTTGATAATGCAAGGAGATGCAAGATGGCACATGAAGCAACAGACGCGTCGTTTGACGCAGAAATTATACAAGCAAAAGGCTATGTTTTGGTTGATTTTTGGGCGGAGTGGTGTGGTCCATGTCGTCAATTGGCGCCAATTGTTGAAGAAATTTCACAAGAAATGGCAGGCAAGCTAAAAGTTTTTAAGGTGAACATAGATCAAAATCCTGAGACGCCGACTAAGTTCAGCGTGCGTGGTATTCCAACTTTGATTCTGTTTAAGGATGGAAAAAATGTTGCAACAAAAGTTGGTTCTTTGCCAAAAAGTAGTTTGCTTGAATGGTTGAATGGCCATATCGCAGCGTAGGTTTTTGTGACTGATTATGAAGAATCTTGGGCGGCTGCTGAATTAGAGCAGGCCGCCTTTTCTTTTGCCAAAAATACTGGTTGGAACCTGCGTTTTGGTGCGGAAATAGAATGGTACTTTATAACAACTCCCAGTGTTGAATTGTTGTCGGCATTATTCGTTGAAATGGCAGCGCAAAATTTGCCACGCTTTGTGCTAGAGAAAGAGCGTGGTGTGAATCAATATGAATGGGCTTTGCCTTTTGTTGATGATGCAGTTTTACTGGCCCAGCAGATTTCACTGGCGCGGACTTTGATTAAAAATCAGGCAAAGATACATCAAAATGACGCAGATTTTAGCGCACTTCCCTATGAGGATCAGCCTGGCAGTGGCTTACATATTCATGTAAATTTATGGAATGAGGCGGGTGAATTTCCCTTGGCCAAAAATCCTGATAGCGCTGAAGAGAGTGATCTGATGTTGGCTGTGATCGAAGGATTGCTGCGGCATTTGCAAGAATCTATGCCAATTTTTGCGCCGAATTTAGAAGATAAAAAGCGTTATAAGCCGCGCAGCCTATCACCTTATACGGTTAGTTGGGGTGGAAATAATCGAACAGTTGCGCTTAGAATTCCTTGCTCGACGGCGAATCCTTGGGCCAGGCGAATAGAGCACCGCGTACCGTGAGCGAACGCAAACCCTTTTGCGGTTTTGCGGGTAATTATTACGGCAATCGAGGCAGGGATTTTACAAAATATGCGGCCAGAATTGGAAAAGATTTACGGTGATGCTTCCGATTCGCAGTACGGTTTACCGCTTTTATATTAATTCATTCAAATGAAGTGGTTTTCTTGGCGAAGCAAGGATGCATTGCCGCTAAAGGAAATGATGGAATAATATATTTGCTGATTGAAGTGGAAAATTTCTTGGATTTGTAATGCGCTGCACCATTTTTGTTGCTTGCGGATATATGCGAATTTATGTAGGAATCGCCACCGTTATTTTGGGAGAGTTTTTGATATGGTGAAAACAGAAAAAAACAAGGTAGAGAGCGTTTCTAAAGCTGATAGTGTAGATGTGATTTCTACATTGCTGGCTTATTACAAAGAAATGCTTTTGATTCGCCGTTTCGAGGAAAAAGCAGGGCAGCTTTATGGCATGGGAAAAATAGCAGGATTTTGCCATCTTTATATTGGCCAGGAAGCGGTTGCAGTTGGTATGGTTTCGGCGATTTCTCCAGGAAAAGACGCGGTAATTACAACATATCGCGATCATGGTTTGATGCTTGCTTGTGGCAGTGAGCCAAAATCAGTTTTGGCTGAGTTGATGGGAAGGGCTGATGGTTGCTCTAAGGGTAAGGGCGGTTCAATGCATATGTTTGATACTGAGCGCGGCTTTTTTGGCGGGCATGGCATTGTTGGTGCGCCTGTTCCGCTCGGTACAGGAATTGCTTTTGCAAAACAATATCAGGGTACAACGGATGTTTGCTTAACATTTTTTGGCGATGGTGCAGCGAATCAAGGCCAAGTTTACGAGGCTTTCAACATGGCGGAGCTGTGGAAATTGCCTGTGATTTATGTGATAGAAAATAACGAATATGCGATGGGAACATCGGTAAAACGCTCATCTGCAACAACCGAACTTTATCGGCGGGGCGAGGCTTTCGGAATTCCAGGAAAACAGGTTGATGGAATGGATGTGCTGGCGGTTAGAGCAGCAGCTGATGAGGCTTTGGCATATGTGCGCTCTGGCAAAGGTCCGTTGATTCTTGAAATGAAAACCTATCGTTATCGTGGTCACTCAATGTCTGATCCAGCGAAATATCGTTCGCGCGAGGAGGTTACTGATATGCGCGAGACGCGTGATCCAATTGATCGGTTGCGTTTGAAAATTCTCGAGCAAGATAAATCTCAGGAACAAAACTTGCAGGAAATTGAAAAAGAAATCCGTGAAAAAATTGCTGAAGTTGTAGAGTTCTGCGAAGCAAGCCCTGAGCCAAGTGTGGTGGAATTATGGACGGATGTTTATCGCTAATTTTGATATAATTTTGAATGTTTTTTAGAATTTCTGGGAGAGAAAAAATGCCGCAAATAACTGTGCGTGAGGCTTTGCGTGATGCGATGGCTGAGGAAATGCGCCGCGATGCAAATGTTTTTGTGATGGGCGAAGAAGTTGCTGAATATCAGGGAGCCTATAAAGTAACACAAGGTTTGCTTAGCGAATTTGGTGCAAAGCGTGTGATTGATACGCCGATAACCGAGCATGGTTTTGCTGGCTTAGCGGTTGGTTCGGCATTTGCTGGTTTAGTGCCGATTGTTGAATTTATGACTTTCAATTTTGCGATGCAGGCGATTGATCAGATTATAAATTCAGCGGCGAAAACTCTTTATATGTCTGGCGGACAAGTGCGTTGTCCAATTGTGTTTCGTGGTCCGAATGGAGCAGCAGCGCGCGTTGGAGCGCAGCATTCACAATGTTACGCCAGCTGGTATGCGCATGTTCCAGGATTAAAAGTTATTGCGCCTTACAGCGCAGCCGATGCCAAGGGTTTGCTCAAAGCGGCGATTCGTGATCCCAATCCAGTGATTTTTTTGGAGCATGAAATTCTCTACGGCAATAAGCAGGAAGTTCCAGAGACAGAGGATCACATAGTTGAAATTGGTAAAGCAGCGGTTTTACGAGAAGGAAGCGACGTAACAATTACCGCGTTTTCATTGCCAGTAAAATATGTGCTAGAAGCAGCAGATAAATTAGCAGCAGAAGGAATATCAGCCGAAGTTATTGATTTGCGGACATTGCGGCCGCTTGATAAAGAAACAATTTTTAAATCTCTACGCAAAACTCATCGCCTAGTTTCAGTAGAAGAAGGTTGGCCATATGCAGGAATCGGCTCCGAAATTTCAGCATTAATAATGGAAGAAGCTTTCGATCTTCTCGATGCCCCAGTGCTCCGCGTAACTGGAAAAGATATTCCGCTACCATATGCAGCAAATCTGGAGCCGTTGGCGCTGCCGTGTGGGGATGATGTAGTGCGGGCTGTTCGCTCCCTATTTTAGAAAGCTTCAATCCCTTTGATCTGCTTGCACTAGATTATTCTAAAATGCTCACTGCATTTCATGGTTTTTTGCAACCTAAATGGACATAAAAAACTTACAAAACCGCAATAATCTGCTGCTATATTAGTTCATGGAATTTCGTCTATGTAACTTATACCATTCCATCTTTTTATCCTGATATTGTCGCTGCTTTGGTTTCACATAAGTTAGAAAACAAAGCAGATTCTCAATAAGGCTTTAAAATATGGAATGGTATTATATTCAGCAGAGAAAATTGATTTTCTAATCGCGTAGGCGTAAGCGCATTCCACCAGCTGCTAGCAATTTTTTGCTAGAGCTTCCGCGCCTGCCAGCTGGTCTTTTGGCGAGACGGCGGAGCTCAGATTGAATAGGTAGCGCAGAGATTTTTTCTGGTTTTGCTTCTTCTGCTGTTGCTTGAAGCAAGGCTTTTAAGGCCTCACCCGCACTATAGCTGCGTGCCTTGTTAGAAGGATCAAGCACTTCTAGTAAATTTCCTGCAACCCAGTCGGCGCAAAGACCAGATGCTGTGCGCGGCTGTAATTTGAAAATACGTCGCACATCTTTTCCAGTTAAAATTTCATTTTCAGAAAACCATTTGAGCAAGCGTTTTTCACGACGACCGATTTCTAGATTTTCTTCTGCATCGCTAAAATTTTCCTCGGCGAAATTTCCATAAGCAGCGTCATTTGTACCTGCATCAGCAGAAGTTATTTGCTGCGGAGGCGTAATTGAAAATGCCGTAATATCGCGCGTAGGCAGCAGACAAATATTAGAAACTGCTGCATTTACTTCGGCTTTTTCTTCGTTCGAACGTGCTGAAGAAGCCTGATTTTCTTTCTGTACAGAATCTCTTATGAACATAGATACGCTGGCACGTGCACGTGCACGTTCAGCGCCATCAATTTCCGCCGTTTTGCGTCTGGCCAATAATGCTTCTAAATGATTGGTGATAGAATCATTTTGTTTGCGCATTTGCTGCTGAGAATCGGCAAAATCAATTTGTTTTCTACGCAATTGATAGAAATTTGTTGCGCCTTCAACCACATAAAACAACCATTCAGTTAAATCGGCATAACAGCGCCCAGCATAGGTTTGACGTCTAGCAGAATCACCAAACCATTGCGCAAATTTTCGCCAATCGCGTAGCCAGATTTCCTCCAAACATCCGCCTGCTGCGTAGCCATCACGCAACATGATTGCGCGTGCAACTAAACTTGCTGCTAAAAAAGGATGTTCAGAAAATGGTTGAATTGAAACGACGCGATAAAAAGCTACTGATGCTCTAACCAAAGCAGGCATATCAGAAGCCTTGCTAAGCCACTGCCACAAGCACTTCATTTCATCTTCAATATCGGCGTAAGAAGGGGGCTGATATGCACCAAAAACCGCTGGACGCTCGAAACGCTGACCAGCTCCGCGATATTGCGCTGATTTTTGTTGTGCGCCCTCGCTCAAAACCCACCCCATAAAGCGCTGCAATATTTCTGAAGAAAGCGGTTGATCTGAATGATCGGACCATAAAATAACATCGCGCAAGGCCGCGCGATATCCTTGCACTAAACCTGTGTTAGCCAGAGCTTGCTCTGACCACGCATCGCTATCACATAAAGACGACACACATCCTGAAAGCATCGCCCTTCCTTCAAGATGAAAGGCGGAAACGAGTGCGTTATTTATGCTTTCTTCTTCAGATAATGTTGGCAGCAATCTGTACGCTGCCTCACATTGCATTAATGCCGAAACAAGGTTAGGTGAAAAATCAAAAAAAGGAGTGCGTGTCATAAATTTCCCCAAACTAAAGACCCGTCAAAAACGCTAGAAATACAAAGCATTTCAAGCGTAATACAAAAATACAATGTACCGCTAATTAGTAACTTATAATTCTGATAAAAAATCGAAATTATAAATCACTCCTCCCACAGCGAAAAACAATATGCCGATAAATTTCTCGGCATGCCAGCAAAAAATATTCATCAGAATTTTTTCTTTTTTATGAGCAGAAATAATGGCGGAGAAATTTTCCTGGCTCGTGCCCATTGAGTGTGAAAAATTTATTTTGTCATTTTGCTCTGCGTATTTTTTTAGAAATTGCCAGCGTTACGAAGCAAACAATGCAGAAGACCTTCTTTGTAGCTTGGATAGAGCCATTTGATTCCGAGTTTTTCTTTGATTTTTTTAGATGATACGCGCCGATTGGCGGAATAAAAATCGCGGGCCATTTCCGATAAATCAGCATTTTCGAATTTTATCAGCGCTGGTGGTGTGATGTGCAAAATTTCTGCAGCATAGGCAATTACTTCAGATTGTTCGGCGGGGTTATCGTCAGCGAGATTAAAAATTTCTCCCGCAGTTTTATTTTGCGTTGAGGCAAAAAGTGCTTGCGCAATATCATCAACGTGAATGCGACAAAAAACATGACCAGGTTTATCGATACGTTTCGCACTGCCATTTTTGAGCGAATCTAGAGCAGAGCGTTTAGGTCCGTAGATTCCTGATATGCGGAAAATATGCGTTGTTTTATTATTCTGAAGCCATTGTTCTTCAGCCATTAGGCGGCGTTTGGCGCGGAGATGTTTGGGATTGGTTGGTGAATTCTCATCAACCCAAGCGCCGTTGTGATCGCCGTAAACTCCAGTGGTTGAGCAATAGCCAAGCCATTCTAGATGTGGCAAATTATTGATAATTTCTGCGTAATCTTGAAAGACAATATCGCCAGAATCGTTGGGTGGAATGGAAATTAAAATATGCGTGACGCCAGAAAAAGCGGCATCTGGATAAAGCAGCGGAAGATTTTCATCGTAGATATGAGCAGTGATTCCGCGCATTTGCAGCTGTTCTTGTTTATGTGCGCTGCGAACGGTTCCGCTTACGCGCCAGCCATTTTTCTGACAAATTTCTGCGAGCGCCAGGGCCGAAAAACCTAAGCCAAAACAAAAAAGATGCGGGTTTTTTTCTGACATTATCCAGCAAGCTTTTGTTTGAGTAGATCATTCACCAAAGCGGGATTGGCTTTGCCGCCGCTTAGTTTCATAACTTGGCCGACAAAAAAGCCGAAGAGTTTATCTTTTCCCGAGCGATATTCAGCCAGTTTATCGGCGTTGGCTTTGATTACTTCATCGATAGTTTTTTCGATTTCTGATGAATCAGTAACTTGCTGTAAGCCTTTCTCAGTAACGATTTTAGAGGCTGATTGCCCGCTCTCCATCATTTCATCTAAAACCTCTTTGGCGATTTTGCCTGAGATGGTTTCATCGCGGATTAGATCCAGAAGTTCAGATAAAGCTTGAGCAGAAACAGGAGAATTTTCGATGGAAATTTCGCGTTTATTTAGGCGGCCAAATAATTCAACCGTCAACCAATTTGACGCAAGTTTGGCATCGTTTTTTTCAGCAAGAGTTTCAAAAAATGCAGCGGTTTCTTTATCTGCGGCAATGACGCTGGCATCATAAGCAGACAAGCCCATTTTCTGAGTGTAGCGCTTTTGTTTTGCATCGGGCAATTCAGGTAAATTATTTTTTATTTCGGCAATAAATTCATCCGTCAAAACTAATGGTAATAAATCAGGATCAGGAAAATAGCGGTAATCATGTGCGTCTTCTTTGCTGCGCATAGTGCGGGTTGTACCAGTTGTGGCATCAAAGAGCCTGGTTTCTTGAGCGACTATTTTGCCATCTTCAAGCAGCTCAACTTGGCGGGAAGCTTCATATTCAACGGCTTTTTGTAAGAAACGAATTGAATTAACGTTTTTGATTTCGCAGCGCGTGCCGAGTTTCGTCTCGCCTTCTTTACGCACGGAAACATTGACGTCGCAACGCATTGAGCCTTTTTCCATGTCACCATCACAAGTGCCCAGATAGCGCATGATTGCACGAATTTTTTTGACATATTCGGCGGCTTCTTCTGGTGAGCGCAAATCAGGGCGCGAGACAATTTCCATCAAGGCAACGCCAGCGCGGTTGAAATCAACAAAAGTTTCATTCGGCGATTGGTCATGCAGAGATTTTCCTGCGTCTTGTTCCAGATGGATGCGCTCAATGCCGATAATTTTTTCGCTGCCATCTTTTAGCAAAATATTTACTTGGCCTTCGCCGACAATCGGATGAAAAAATTGCGAAATTTGATAACCAAGCGGGAGATCAGCGTAGAAATAATTTTTGCGATCAAAGACCGAGCGTTTATTGATAATTGCATTTAAGCCAAAGCCTGTGCGAACTGCTTGCGCCACAGCTTCGCGGTTTAAAACTGGCAGCATGCCTGGCATTCCAGCATCAAGAAACGCAACATTATGATTTGGTTCATCGCCAAAACTAGTGCTGGCACCAGAGAATAATTTTGAATTGCTGGTGACTTGTGCGTGGATTTCTAAGCCAATGACAACTTCCCAAAGGCCCGTGTTTCCTTTTATGCGATAGGTTTCAGTCATATGTAGCCTATAATTTTGTGCTGGTGTCGAAATTCGCTGCGTGCTCGAGTGCGGATGATATTTGCAGCAGATTTACTTCATCCCAAGGTTTGGCAATAATTTGCAGGCCAAGCGGCAGGCCGTTTGCAGATAATCCCGCTGGAATTGATGCGCCAGGCAAGCCAGCTAAACTTGCGGGAATGGTGAACACATCGTTTAGATACATTGTAACAGGATCAACCACTTCACCCATTGCGAAGGCATCAGATGGTGCGGTTGGTGTAAGAATTGCATCAACTTGCGTGAAGGCATTTTTGAAGTCGTTTGCGATCAAGGTGCGAACGCGCTGCGCTTTGGCGTAGTAGGCTTCGTAATAGCCTGCTGATAAAACATAAGTGCCGATTAAAATTCTCCGGCGTACTTCCCGACCAAAACCATCTGCACGCGTGTGTTCGTAGAGATCATTCAAATTTCCGCCCTCAGGTGAGATGCGCTCTCCATAACGTACGCCGTCATAGCGTGCTAGGTTTGATGAGGCTTCAGCTGGTGCTAAAATATAGTAAGCAGGTAGGGCATAATGTGTGTGCGGGAGAGAAATATCGATGATTTCTGCGCCTTGCGCACGCAGCCAATTTGCGCCTTCATCCCATAATTTTTCTACTTCTGGAATCATGCCTTCGATGCGATATTCTTTTGGAATTCCAATTTTTTTTCCTTTTAAATCAGTAGACAAAAGCTTGGAAAATTCAGGAACAGATCTGTTTACAGAGGTTGAATCTTTGGCGTCAAAACCGCTGATGGCTTCAAGTAATATTGCGGCATCGTGAACATTGCGTGCGAAGACTCCCGCTTGATCAAGCGAGCTTGCAAATGCAATCATGCCGTAACGTGAGCAGCGACCATAGGTTGGTTTTATACCAACAATTCCGCAAAATGAAGCGGGTTGACGAATTGATCCGCCAGTGTCGCTACCAAGTGCGCCAGCGCCAAGACCAGCCGCAACAGCAGCAGCAGAGCCGCCTGATGATCCGCCGGGAACTAAATCTCTATTATCATTGCGGCGTTTCCATGGGTTTTTTACTGGGCCGAAAAAACTGTTGGCGTTGGCTGAACCCATGGCGAATTCATCCATATTGGTTTTGCCAAGCATGATTCCACCATTGGCGAATAAATTTGCTGTTACGGTCGATTCATAAGTTGGAACAAAAGAGCTGAGAATTTTTGAACAAGCGGTTGTGCGAATATCCTTTGTGCAGAATAAATCTTTGACAGCAATTGGTACGCCATCAAGCAAGAGTGCCTCACCTTTGGCTAAGCGAGAATCAGCTTGTTTTGCCGCTTCTAGCGCTTGCTCTGGTGTTTCAAGCACAAAGCTATTTAAATCGCGTTGATTTTCCATGCGTGCTAAAAATGATTTTACGACTTCAGTTGCGGAAAAAGATTTGCGCGCAAGGCCTGAGAGTAAATCTTTGATACTGTGTTTGTGTAATTCCATTTTAATTTACTCCACAACTTTAGGAACGACGAAATAGCCGTATTTTGCGCCGCCTGGAGCGTTTTTAAGGACCAGCTCGGGTTGATTGCCAGCGCTTACAACATCATCGCGCAGAGCGAGATTCTCGCCGCTTACAGATGATGTTGGCTCGACACCTTCCGTTGGAACGGCTTGTAGTTGGTCGATCCAACTTAATATTGAACCTAGTTCATTAACTAAAGTTGGAATTTCAGAATCATCTAAGCGTATCCGCGCTAGTCGCGCCGATTTGCGCACATCTTTTTCAGTTATGGCCATTTGATTTAAGTCTCTAATTTGAAAAAATGGGCGGCTACATTACGCATAAATATTGCTTAGCGCAAGGCTTGTAGGGCTTTGTTTTTTTGTATCAATCCATGCGATGTTCGCGGCGCAGTTGGAGAATTATTTTTTGCATTTGATTTACTTTTACTTGTTCGGGGTGAATAACGTTGCCACACACGGCTTTTATCGGCCTTCTGAAGCTGCGTGGCAGCCAGCGGAAGCGTGCTTTTATATATTTGCGGCTGAAAATACTTCCCCATAAACCGCGCAGAGCAATCGGATAAATTTGTACAGGGTCGCGCTCGATGATCCATTCAACGCCTGGCTTGAAACGTCCTAAATGCCCTGTGTAGGTGAGTTGTCCTTCGGGGAAAATGCACACGGCTTCGCCGTTTTCTAGTGCTCTTGAAACTTGATTGAGTGCTGCTTGAACATCTTCTTTTTTAGGAAAAATAGGAATCGCTTTTGACAGGCGCATGAAATAATTTACAACGGGAAGTTCATATATTGGCTTGTCTATAATGTAGATAATTGGCCGCTTACAGGCTGCTTGTAGTATGAGTCCATCGACGTAAGAAATATGATTTGAAATTAAAATTACTGGTCCATCTTTTGGTATTTTCTCGAAGCCGATAAATTCAACGCGGTAAAGTGTAAAAACTAAAAGCCTAGCTAGTTGCCGATAAATTGGTGCGAGTTTCCAAGAAAGATTTTCAAAAAAACTACTGTTGTTGTTTTTATCTTGCGGCACAAAATTTTCTCGCTGAAATTTTTAATTGCTGAATTTTTTAGAGCATCAGAAAAACTCTTGCAAAATAAATCTCCGTTGCTTCGGCGCTTAAGAACTGTTACCTAAGCTCGCTTTTTGAAAACAGGAATTTGGCAGTTTTATTATGATAGAAGTAACGTCAGTTTGGTGGGTTGGATTTATTGTTTTTGTCCTTTGCGCGTTGGCGATTGATTTAGGGCTTTTTCATCGTAAAAGCCACGTGATTCGTCCAAAAGAAGCGGGAATCATGGTGAGTATTTGGTTCACGTTTGCGGTGCTGTTTGGCATCGGTGTTAGCATGACGCTTGGTCATAAAAAAGGTTTGGAATTTGCGACTGGATATTTAGTCGAGCTTTCACTCAGCATGGATAACGTGTTTATAATGGCGCTGATTTTTGCGCATTTTCATGTGCCAAACGCGCATCAGCACCGCGTTTTAATGTGGGGAATTATCGGCGCTTTGATCATGCGCGGCATTTTGATCGGCGCGGGATCGGCGCTAGTGCAAGAGTTCCATTGGGTTCTATATTTATTTGGAATTTTCCTGCTGATTACAGGAATAAAAATGATGTTCTTTCGCGCCAGTGAAGAATTTGATCCTGAGAAAAATCTGGTTGTTGTTTTGGCGCGCAAGATTTTTCCGATAACGCAGCATTATCATGGGGATAGATTTTTTATTAGGCAGCATGGAAAATCATATGCAACGCCGCTGTTTTTGGTTTTGCTGTTGATTGAAGCAACTGATTTGATGTTTGCAGTTGATTCAGTGCCAGCAATTTTTGCCATAACCACTGACCCATTCATTGTTTATACATCGAATGTGTTCGCCATTTTAGGTTTGCGCTCGATGTATTTTTTATTGGCAGGAGCAATGAGCAAATTTCATTATCTGAAGCTGGGATTGGCTTTTATCCTAAGTTTCGTTGGTATAAAAATGTTGCTTATTAATGTGATAAAAATTCCAACTGCATTTTCGTTATTGGTGATTGTAGGAATTTTGGGCTTGGCGGTTTTGGCTTCAGTGTGGCGGAATTTAAAGAGCGCAAAAGAGTAATTGATGCTTGAGCAAAGACCGATTGAAATTGTCTCTGATCCTATAGCGCTATTTGCAAAATGGGCGCATGAGACAGAAAACTCTGGCGAGGATGCCACGATGGCGGCGCTAGCTACTGCTGATGCTGAAGGTTTCCCAAGCGTTAGAATCGTGTTGGTAAAAGATGTAAGCAAAAAAGGCTTTTGTGTTTTTACGAATCTCACCAGTCGTAAAGCGTGCAATATGAAGGAGAATCCAAAAGCTTCTTTGTGTTTTCATTGGCGAACACAGCAGCGACAGGTGCGTGTATCAGGAGCGGTTGAGAGCGTTTCTGCTTTCGATGCAGATGAATATTTTTTAAGTCGTGCGCGCGAAAGTCAGCTTGGCGCTTGGGCTTCAAAGCAATCACAGACTATGGAATCGAGTGATGATTTAAGTAAGCGCATGGAAAAAATGCGCGCTCTATATGAAGGAAAGCCAGTACCAAGGCCAGATTTTTGGTCAGGCTTTCGTATAATTCCAGAGCGGATAGAATTTTGGCAGGAAGGTAAGGCGCGGCTGCATACCAGGATTTGCTATATAAGAATAGCAGCAGGTGAATGGCAGCATAGTTGGCTTTATCCATAAAAAACGGCGTTTTGTGCAAACGCCGTTTTAATTTATTTTGATTCGCTGTGGCAAATAATCGTATTCATGCTTTAAAGCATGAATCGCTATTAGATTGAATCCCAAGCAATAGGTTTTTTGCTGTTATCAAGAACCATTTTACCGTCATCAGACATAACAGCCATGTAAGTTCCGTGGCCTTCGTAAGTGCCAATATATAGAACTGGTTTAACAGTTTTGCCGTTTAATTGTTTGCCGGTAGCTGCGTCACCGCGATTTTTCGGATTATTCTTCGAGCCCATCGGTGTAACTCCCTAATAAATTTTTAAAGCCAGAATTTAAGGCGGGGCGGTTCTTTAAGCAAAATTTATGAGTTTGTCAAAAATTATTGTCGGAAAAGATTATTGAAACCACCGCGCATTAGCGCTTTTTTGTCCATTGTGCTGAATTTTTTGACCATTTTTGCCATTTGCAGATGTTGTTTAAGCAAAGTATTGACCAGGGCAATATCAACGCCAGAGCCGCTTGCAATGCGCCGTTTGCGTGAGGCATTGAGAATTTCTGGATGTTTGCGTTCTTGTGGTGTCATGGCGCGAATTATGGCTTCCATGCGTTGGAGTTTTCGATCGTTTTTTTGGTCGCCGATTGCATCTTTTAGTTTTCCAACGCCAGGAAGAAGAGTCAGAATTCCGCTAACACCGCCCATTTTCTGTAATGTACGGAGCTGTGTTGCAAGATCATTGAGTGAGAAAAGACCTTTTTGCATGCGGCGTTCAAGGCGTGCTGCTTCATCTTCAGCCACTGCTTCAGCGGCGCGTTCGACCAATGAGACAATATCGCCCATATCGAGCATACGATTTGCGATACGTTTGGGATCGAACGGTTCTATTTCATCAATTTTTTCGCCAAGACCAAGGAATTTTATCGGTTGTCCAGTTGTCATTCGCAATGAAAGTGCGGCGCCTCCGCGTGAATCACCGTCCATGCGCGTAAGAATAACGCCAGTAATTCCCACTGCTTTGTGAAATGCTTCAGCGCTTCTGACTGCATCTTGACCAGTCATGGCATCGGCCACAAGTATTACTTCATGCGGATTGGCGAGAGATTTTATCTGCTGCAATTCATGCATCAGTCCATCATCGATATGCAAACGCCCAGCTGTATCGAGTAGTAAAACATCGAAGCCACCTTTTTTAGCTTCCTCTAGCGCGCGCGCTGTAATTGCCGCTGGATTTTCATTGGCAATGATTGGCAGAGTGGCGATGGAATTTTGCGTGCCAAGAACTTCCAATTGTTTTTGCGCAGCAGGGCGGTAAATATCTAGCGAGGCCATCAAAACTTTTTTGCGCTGTTTTTGCTGTAAGCGATGCGCTAATTTGCCTGTAGTTGTTGTTTTTCCTGAGCCTTGTAATCCCGCCATTAAAATCACAGTTGGTAGAGCGCGAATTTGTAATTCGCTTTCTTCGGCGTTACCAAGAGTTTCTACTAAGACATCATTGACAATTTTTATAACTAGCTGAGCAGCGGAAACGCTTTTAAAGAGCTCGGCTCCGATTGCTTGAATGCGAACTTTTTCGACGAATTCTTTTGCCACGGGTAGGGCGACATCGGCTTCTAGTAAAGCCAGGCGAATTTCACGCAATGCGCTGTCTACATCTTGCTCAGAGAGCAGGCCTTTGCGTTTTAGGCGGTCGAAAATTCCAGTAAAACGTTGGCTTAGAGAATCAAACATTATGGTTCCGCTTTGGATTGTAGTCTGTCATAAGGAATCGCAACATACTGAAAAGAACAAGCAAGACAATTGGGGAAATTAAATGAGAAATAATCGCGGATTTAGTTTGGTGGAAATTGCAATTGCAATGGCGATTATGGCAATGCTTTTGGCGACGGTTTTAGTGGGGAATAGTTTGAAACATAAAGCCGCTCTGCAGCGGATAATGACAGATTTCAGCACTGTTTATTCAGCGATGACAAGCTTTCAGGGAACATATACTTATTTGCCTGGTGATTTTGGTGATGCAGTGGCGCAGTTGGGAGCAACAGCAAATGGTGATAATAGCTCGCGTGTTACAGCGCAGGAGAAGCTTTACTTTTGGCAGCATCTGAAACTGGCGGGGCTGATTTCTGGTTCATATGATGCGGCAACAACCAAGCCTGGAGTTGGCTTGATGCTTGGGCCTTCTGCTCTTGGTTTTACAGGTTATGAAGTCGAGGATCATGCAGCAAATCAGGTCAAAATTCGCTTTTCCAAATTCATCAACAATGTTGGTGGATATGCGGTGCTGACGCCAGTTGAAGTGTGGAATTTAGAGCAGCTATTTGATAACGGCAAACCAGGAGGTTCTCTTGCTGATGTAAGCAATAATAATATGCGCGGACAAGATGGCACAAATGCGAGCGGAGTTTGCATCAGTTCTGGAGCGTATGATCTCAATAATGAAAGCGGCGTGGCGTGTGTGTTGTGGCAGTTGCTGAATGCGAATTTGTAGTTATACCATTCCATATTTTTAGCTTCTGCATTTTTGCGGCTTAGTTTTTTATTACGCTCCGTAAAAAAAACTCGCAGTCTTAAAAACATTATTTATAAGCAGCGACGCGGTTGCGGCCAGTTTCCTTGACGTGGTAAAGGGCGCGGTCGGCGCGGTGAATAAGATTAGCAACGGAATCTTCAGCATGTACGGTTGAAACGCCAAGACTGGCGGTGCAGCTAAGAGCACTATTTCCTGGAAGTATGAAGGGCTTTTTCTCTATATTTGAGCGGATGCGTTCTGCTACTGCTGATGCTTGTTGAATATTCGTGCTTGGCATAATTACAGCGAATTCTTCTCCGCCGTAACGCGCGACTAGGTCGGTTGCGCGCACGCTGCTTACTATACGTTCAGGAATTTGCTGTAGTACGGCGTCTCCGCCTAAATGCCCGTGTTGATCATTGACGCGTTTGAAGTGATCAATATCTAGAATCATAAAAGAAAGATGGCGTTGATTGGCAAGTGCTTGACTAAGCATCGCCTCGATATGCACATCGAAATAACGGCGATTGAATAATTTTGTCAGCCCGTCGATTGAAGCAAGAGAAATGCTTTGTTTGTAGCTGTCTTTTAGCGCATCCTGATAGCGTTTTCTTCTGATCTGTGTGCGAATGCGGGCGCGGATTTCGTTGCTGTCTATTGGTGTGATTAGGTAATCATTGATACCCATATCAAGGCCGCGCACTAAAGTATCGGTGTCGTTATCTTCAACAAGAAGCAAAAGAGCGGTTGTACGCGATTTATCTTGGCTACGAATATGCGCGCAAAGATTCAGGCCGTTATGTTCGCCTACTTGTGCATTGACAATTATAACGTCGAAAGTGCCAGTTTCTGATGCGTGTACGCCATCTGATTGTGAAGTGGCGATTTCAGTTTGCGCATGAATTGAACTGAGTGCTTCAACAAATTGCTGCGCTTCTGAAGCGTCCTCATCAATCACAAGAATGCGGCTGTTTTCGGTAGTAACTTGCGTAAATAAATCGGAAGAAGAGCCAAGCTTTGCACCAGTTTCATCGCGTAGGCGGAGCTCGTTAGTTATGTTTCTGAGGCGGACAAGAGAGCGAATGCGCGCAAAAAGAGGGAGATCGTTGATTGGTTTGGTCAGGAAATCATCAGCTCCTGCATCGAGTCCTTGAATGCGGTCATCAATATCGGTGAGCGCTGTTACCATTATGATTGGAATATCGGCTGTTTTTGGATCTTTTTTGATGCGCCTGCATGCTTCGAAGCCGTTCATTTGTGGCATCATCACATCCATGAGGATGATATCTGGTTTGTTTTCTTGCAAAAGATGCAGTGCCTCGACGCCATTTTCTGCAGTTATAACGTCGTAGAACTGGCTTTTTAACTTCGCTTCCAGGAGTTTACGATTTGGTGCTAAATCATCAACAACAAGAATACGTGCGGGCATTTTTCATTCCTTTGCTTAAGAGATTTTAGCGCGTTCAAGCTGTTGGCGAATGGTTGTAAGAAATGAATCAATGGAAATTGGCTTAGGTATATATCCTTCAAAACCTGCGTTTAGCAGGCGTTCACGGTCGTCGCGCAATACGAAAGCGGTGATGGCAATGACAGGAATATGCTTGAGTTGTGAATCGGCTTTTATCTCCAACATAATATCGGTGCCCGTTGCGCTGTGGAGCTGTATATCCATTAAAACCAGATCAGGTAGATCATTGCGCATTTTTGGGAGAACTTGCGCGGCTTCATCGGCGGTGCTGACGCGATAATTGTGAACCTCAAGCAAATCTCGGAACAGTTTGCGGTTTAGTTCGTTGTCTTCAACAATCAGAATATGGGCGCTCATGCAGGTATCTTCGGTGTTTGAAGGTTTAAGCGAGTTTCGATGAGATAATCAACGCATTCTGGATTCATGAGAGTGTTAGTGTCGCCAAAATTCGTGAGATCATCTTCCGCAATTTTGCGTAAAATGCGACGCATAATTTTGCCTGAGCGCGTTTTAGGTAAATTGGGCGTGATGTGAACTAAATCAGGTTTTGCAATAGCGCCAATTTGTAGGCCTACCCATTTGCTCAAATCGGTAGCAAGATTTTCTTCTAACTTAGCGGCGCTTTTTAAAATCACAAAAGCGTAAATTCCTTGGCCTTTTATCGGGTGCGGATAACCAACAACAGCAGCTTCAGCAACAAGTGGATGCGCAACAAGTGCGCTTTCAATTTCAGCCGTGCCTAAGCGATGGCCTGAAACATTGAGAACATCATCGATGCGGCCAGTAATCCAGTAATAACCATCAGCATCGCGTTTTGCGCCATCACCTGTGCAGTAATAGCCAGGGAATTGTTGAAAATAAGTTTCTTGAAAGCG
>JBIKYU010000077.1:0-6973 GCA_044355085.1 Rickettsiales bacterium
CTGTTGTCGTTTGGCTACCACTTACTCCAGTTAATTCTAAAAGATTTACTGTTGATATAATTCCAGGCAGCCACAAACGCGGCCTAATCCAAGGCGAAATTACCAACAGCGCTTTTGAAATTCCAAGCCATGAATTCAATGAAGAAGATTTTATTCCACTAATTGCCGAACCTGGCGATGTGGTTTTTTTCAACGCATTTGTAATTCATCGCAGCAGCAAAAACGGCAGCGGGCTTCGCATTGCTTGCAGCACAAGATTTGAAAATTTAGCTGAACCAACTTTTATCGAGCGCGGCTATCCTTGCGCATATAAACGCAGCGTTGAACGTCAATTAATCAAGCCCAATTTTCCCATTCTTGCGGACGTTCAAAAAGCGCTTAGATTTTAAAAATCACCATCCATTTCAGCGATTAAAATTCCTGCTCGGCCGAAATTATCGCCGTTATAAAGCATAAAAATTTTATCTGCAGCTCGGTAAATATAAGGATATGCCTGCATTATTTGTGCAAAATCACTTGGCATAAAAATATTTTCTTGCCTGCTTTTTTGCCATTTTATGCCATCATCTGAATGCATAAAAACCAGATGATACGCCGCATCACGATCATCACGAAAAGCAGAAACCCTGCGCGCGCAGTAACAAAAATTCCATTTATCTTGCGCATAAAAACCCGTTGCGCGAATGGCCGCAAAATCATCAGGAATTTCCAAACCTTCAGGCACGCCGCAATTTTGCCATCGCAAGCCATCAACAGAAATTGCGCGCTGAAAACTATAGCGCGATTCCAATCTGCCATTTAATTTTTGCCACGGCGAAAATACCGAAAATAACATCTGCAATTTTCCCTCGACTCTAAAAATAAACGGCGATGTTGCACCATATTGATAAATTTCTTGCGCTCCGATTAATGATTCATCCGATTTTTTTGTAAAAGTTTTTCCACCATCAACACTAATTGCCAAGCCAATCTCCAAGCGATAAGGAAAATCTTCAGGCACGCGCCAACCCGTGTAATAGAGCCAGATTTCATCACCCATATAAAATGCACAAGCTGGCATTATTCCGCATTCATCGAAAGAATTTTTCTCACCCAAAGGTAAAATTGGCTGGCTAGAAAAATCGAGAATTCGCAGCGGATCATCAACTGCAACATCAACCCAAAGCGTGTGGCTGTAATTTCTCTCATCACGCGTTGAGTAAAAAATTCGCACTCTCCCATCCGATAAAATTATCGGCGTTGGAATTTGCGCAAAGCCTCTCGACCATTCGATATTAAGTTGCGGCGCCAATAATTTTGGCTGAGTTTTCCACTCCATTAGCGCTTCCATTTTCCTGAATTTTTACGCAAAGAATTTTTACCCATCACTAATCATGTTGCCGATTTTTCAAAGCACAATCGGTATAATTATATTGTACCAATAATTGCTTTCCTTTATCTGAAACACACCTAAACCAAACAAAACACCATCTTTGTTACTTTCAGAGAAACAACAATGACACTTACACTTGCAAAAATTGAATCCACCTTGCAACAAGGCAATGCCACAGATGCGCAATTTTTGTTACAAGAATGGAAAAACACTCAGCCGGAAACTGCAGAATCTCTATATTTGCAAGCCGTAACCGCGCTAATGCTTCAGCAATATTCTGCAGCTGAAAATTTTCTCATAAAAGCTTTGGCAAAAAAACCGCAGCAAACAAATTATTTTGACACGCTTGGAAAAATTTATGCCCAGCAAGAAAAATGGCAAGATGCAGCAGCCGCTTTCGCACAAGCGATTGATAACAGCAAAACAGCCAATGCCGAATATTTCTCTTCTCACGCCACGTGTTTGCATTTCCTCGAAAAACACGATTCTGCTTTAGCACAAATTACTACAGCGCTGCAATTAGAACCAAATAACACACAGATAAAAAGCATCGCTAATCTTATAATTTTGAAAATAACTGCAGCTGAAATCAGCGGACCGATCCTCGAAGAATTTTGTCAAAAATATTCATATCCAGAATTTTTTTATCAGCTTTTCAAACATTATTTTCAAGCCAAACGCTTTGCCGATTGCCTAAAATTATGCGCGCGCGGAATCGAGCTTTTTCCTGAAGATCACATGCTTTGGCAGGCTTTGTGCGAATCTGCACATTGCTACGGCGATATCGAACAATCCTATCGCATAACAGACACCTATTTAGATAAATTCAAAAGCGATGCGATGAATCTGCGCCTGGCTTTGCTCGCGCCGCATATTTACTATTCCAACGAAGAAATTTTTTCCGTACGCGCGCAATTAGAAAATAACTTAGCGCAGCTTTTTAACGCGAATTTATATTTAGAAAATCCAGAAGAGCTTTCTCTGATTCCTTTTCATCACGCTTATCAAGGGCTCAATGACCGTGAATTCATGCAGAATTTTTCGCGTCTTCTGCGCCAAATTTGCCCTGCACTTAATTTCACCGCCGAGAATTGCAAAAACAAAACTAAGCGCCATCCAAAAAAACAAATCAAACTCGGTATTTTATCACGCTTCTTCAACGCAGGCGTAATCAGCCAATGCTACGGCACAACAATAATGGAGCTCAAAAAACGCCATCCTGAAATTAATCTCACCATTTTTGTTTTAGGAACGCGTGAAGATGAAGTAACAAAACAGCTTTATAAGCATTGTGATGCACATATTAACCTGCCAGATTCAACCGCTCATGCGCGCGAAATTATCGCTAATCAGCAATGCGATATTTTACTTTATCTCGATTTAGGCATGGATCCTATTTCATATTATCTGGCCCATTCACGCTTGGCTCCCGTGCAATGCACAATCGGTGGCCATCCATTAACTTCAGGAATTGATACTGTTGATTACTATATTTCCTCGTCATTAATTGAAGCAGAAGACGCACAAGATCATTACAGCGAAAAATTAATTTTACTTGATGTAATGCCAGGAACTGGACCACAAGCAAGCTATTGCGAAAAATTGCCAAGCAAATCAGAACTTGGCCTACCAACACAAGGAAATCTCTATCTCTGCCCCGTTTCACCGCATAAAATTCATCCAGATTTTTACGCCGTTATTGCAACGCTTTTGCAAGAAGATTCATCTGCACAAATTATTTTGCATGATTCACAGCAGCAAACCTGCTGGCGCGCCGAGCTAGAAAATATTCTGCAATCATATTTAGGCGAAGAAATTGCGCGCATTCATTTTCTGCCCTGGCAGGAAAAAAGCGCTTTCACCGCGACTTTACAGCATGCCGATGCTGTTCTTGATCCGTGGCATTTTTCTATGGGCAGCACAATGTTTTTAGTCTTGAGCCTAGATATTCCACTTATTACTTTTGTAGCACCGCTCATGCGCGGGCGCGGCGCTTATGCGCGTTTTAAATCAATGAATATTATGGATACCGTTGCCCACACGCCAGAAGAATATATATCTCTCGCCCTAAAAGTGGCGCAAGACAAAGACTTCCGCAATTCAGTTAGCAAAAAAATTGCCGATAAAAAACAGATTTTATTTTCCACAGCAGAAGCAGCAGATGCTCTTGCTGTTTGGTTCAAATCAATTTTAGAAAAGAATCCCGAGGAAAAATACGCTGCTTCTACAAAAAATACTGCTGATATTTCTGTACCAACTTCCACCGCAAACCAATATTCATCCAAGCAAGCAGAAGAAATAACCAATCGTGCCAAAGATTTCTTCAGCCGCAGCAATTACGCACAAGCACAGCAAGAATTAAAGCCTCTTTTGCAGGATAATATTATTCATGCCGAGGCCTGGCATTTAGAAGGCCTTTGTCAACTCGCGAACGAACAGCCAGAAGCAGCAGAAAAAGCAGTGTTGATAGCAATCGCACGAGCAAAAAACATCGCTGGCTATCACAACAGCCTGGCTACAATTCTACGTCAGCAAAATCGTTTTGATGAAGCCATAAACCACCATTTGCTTGCAGAAAAAAACTCACCAAATGAACAAATTCGCCAAAGTTTTATTTATCAAACTTTAAGCACTCTTGAAAAAGCGCAGCAATTTTCTGCACTCAAAGCACATTGTGAAGCGGCACTCAAGCAAACACCTGATGATGAGAAAATTCAAACCGCACACGCAATCGCACTCAATAATTTAGGGCAAAAAAAAAAGCTTTTACTGAGCTAGCATCTCTCCATAATCGCCACCCTAAAAACCAGGAAATCTCCTATCATTATTGTTTATTGCTTGCCACTTCTGGACAATATAATGCTGCGCTGCCAATAATTGAAACCCTTGTCAAATCTCAGCCAAACAACGCGCATTTTTGGAGAATTTACTGCAATATTTTAGAAGGCGGATATTACACAACAAGAGCTAAACAAGCGATGCGGGAAGGAGCCAAACGCTTTAATTTAAAAGCACTCGAGCTGCGCGCAGATTTCTTACAAGCACCAATCTATGCCAAAACAGCTGATTTAATTTCAGCACAGCAAAATCTATATGCACAAGCTGATAAATGGCTTCTAGAGGCACCAGAAATTGCTGATTTAGAAAGTCAATGTGATGCTATTCTGAACTGCGCCCCATTTGCTGGACAGATTTTTTATTTAATTAAGAGCTGTTTTTTTGTTGTTTGTTCCCGATGCACATTTGCTGGAGTTTTATATTCCAGCGCCTGATGCGGTCGGTTGTTGTTGTAGAAGAGGAAGTAGTTACGCAGATGTTCAGTTGCATCTGTAATCGACCTATATTCGCGTAAATAGACCTCTTCATATTTTACTGATCGCCATAGACGCTCAGTAAAAATATTGTCGTGATAACTTCCTCTACCATCCATGCTAACTCGAATGCCCGCTTTCTGTAAGCGTCCTACGAAGGCATGACTGGTAAACTGGCTGCCCTGATCGGTGTTAAAGATCAGCGGAGTTCCCTGTTCTAAAGCATCGTCTAGCGCCTGCAAACAAAAATATGTTTCCATTGTCGTAGATAGCCGCCACGCAAGAACATAGCGGCTAAACCAATCTATCACTGCAATCAGATACACATAACCAATCCGCGTGCGGATGTAGGTGATGTCGGTTGCCCAAACGTGGTTTGGCGATACAAGCGTCACCCCTTTCAATAAATACGGGAACACCGCATTTTTAGAGGAAGAAATGCTTGTATTGGGTTTCGGATAGATTGCAGCTATCCCCAATCTCTTCATCGCCCGACGAACGCGCTTACCGTTTATGTGCAATCCTTCCTTACGCAGCAAAACCGTCAGCTTGCGATAGCCTAAAAAAGGATGGGCGGTATAGAGTTCGTCTAGGCGGCGATCCAAAATGAGGTCATCCTGCCAAGCAAAACTTTTTTCTACATACGCTGCCGAACGGGAAATGCCTAGCAATTCACACTGACGTCTTATCGGAATAATTTCATGCGCCCGATCAATGCAGCCAACGCGCTCTGCAGTGCTCAGGCTTCGAGCTTTCCCTGTAGAAAATCAACCTCCACTTTCAAACGGCCAATCTCTTCATAAAGTGTGCGCTCGTTAACCCCTTTATCCTTGCGACCGCGACGAATGGAAAAGCGCTCCGACATCGCTTCCAGAGCCTGATCCTTCCATTCCTTCAGTTGCGTGGAATGAACACCGTAATCACTCGATAGCTGCGAAAGAGTCTTCTCTCCACGAAGCAACTCAAGAACAATTTTCAGCTTCAAATCACGACTATACTGCTTCCTTACTTTAATCTTCGTCATAAAATCCTCCCATTCGTTCATGAATAAGAGCTCTTAATTGTTTGTCCAGTTTCAGGGGCGCAGCTCATTCCATATTTCATTCACATTTATTTTGCGACCAATGATCGCATTTTTTTAGAAAAAACTTCCAAAATTTTTGAAAAAATCTGTCCCAAAATAACCAATAACCTTCTCGCTAAGAACAAGAGAAAAAGCCAATTTCCACGCATTGGAATTATTTCCAACTTCCTCAAAGACGACATTGTAACCATTTGCTATCAACCGCTTATAAACGCTTTAATGGCTGATTATCCACACTGGGAGTTTCTTGGTTTTTCTTACCATGAAAATAAAAACGGCCAACATGCAGAAATGCCAAAGCTAATTTTCCTGCCACGAGATATAGACAGCGCACAAAAAATAATTGCCGAGAGCGAATGCGACCTGCTGCTTTATCTCGATTTAGGCATGAAGTTTTTTTCCTATCTCCTCGCGCACGCAAGATTAGCGCCCATACAATGCATAACTGGCGCGCACCCGACCACATCTGGCATTAAAAACATTGATTATTTTTTATCTTCAGCCGAAATGGAAATTGCATCCGCAGCAGATCATTACAGTGAAAAACTAGTTTTACTTGCGACAAATCCAGGCAGCGGACCAACTCCACCAGAAAATATTCCTGAATTTTCTAAAGCCAGCCTTGGCTTACCAGAGCAGGGAAACATCTATCTTTTCCCGCATAATCTCTTGAAATGCCACCCTGATCACTGGCCAATTTTTAGCGAAATATTAGAGCGTGATAAAAATGCGCAGCTGATATTTTTTGCTAATCCTTCAGCTAGCTCACTGGGAGAATTATTTAGAAATATTTTGCAGCAGAATTTAAACACTCATCAAATAAAGCGCACACATATTCTCACCTGGCAAGATCAAGTCCGCTTCTGCCGCATTTTAGAACTCGCCGACATTGTACTTGATGCAATTTATTTTTCGATGGGAAGCACTGCCTATCTAGCGCTTGGCCTTGGAATTCCCGTTGTAACTCTAGCAACCGATCTAATGCGCGGACGCGGAACTTTAGGAAAATATAACCAGCTTGAAATTAGCGACTGCATCACAAATTCCAGCGCAGAATATATCGAGCTCGCCCTAAAAATCGCGCAGAACAAAGCTTTCAGGCAGATCTTACAAAATAAAATAAAGGAAAAAAACCAGCGCCTAAAAAACCTCAAACCTGCAACAATTTCATTGGGTCAATGGCTTGAAGAGAAATTGTTATAATGT
>JBIKYU010000078.1:0-6935 GCA_044355085.1 Rickettsiales bacterium
ATTTAGGTGGCTCTTTTATGGAGCCTGAATCTGAATCTGAATCTACAAATTTATCTGCTGCTTATGTAGTTGCGGCGGAAATAAATTCTGATCTTCCTGCCCTCTCTGCTCCTGCTTTTGCTCCAGTTGAACCGATTGAGTTACCTGCTCTACACTTACAAGCTCAGACTCAAAATAATATTATTTCTGCTGAAAAAATTGTTTCGATAATGACTGAACTTGATGTTATTCGTCATGAACGCAATGAGCTAGCGCAGGAAAATGAATATCTGCATGAATCTTTGGAATCATGCAGACGAGAATTAAATCATTGTAAAGAGCGTAATACAGCTCTTGCTCAAGCTTTGCAGGATACGAAACAAAATATCCAGCAGACGCAAATTTATACGACACAAGCGGCTCAGCCTATTGTTTCCCAAGAAGCTGCGCCGAATCAAATTTATGGGCAGCCGCAAATGCCTAATAATATTCCTCCTCAAGAGGCTGCTTATTATGCGCAATATTACAGCTCTTTAGCGGCACAGCAGAACGCCATTCCTGCTCAGATGCCTGCTTCTACAGAATTTTACGACAACAAACCAATACAAATTCCCAATGCTGCTTATGCGCCAATTATGCCACCTATTGATACGCGCCAAGCTTTGCCGAATACGACACCAGAATCTGTAGATGCATATCGCTCACGCATGGATCGCTTAGCTGAGCTCGAGAGAATTATGGATGAAGAAGCGCGCGCAGCAGGCCACACCGAGCTGCCAATTCGTATTTTACCTAAACATCAAATGGAAAAAGAAGCCGCCGCAAAGCAGTTTCCTCAATCATCTTCGCGTTCTGGCAGCAAGGGAATTGAAGGTGAATATGTCCATTACTATGACGAATCACACAACTAACAGAATTTCATATTTTTATTCTGACATATAAATCGCTGTAATTTCTCCCCTGCAAGCGGGGGAGAAGGAATGTAAGATTTCTTGGTAAAAAAAGCGTCAGCATTCCAGTTGGGAAAATACAGCGAGCATTTTTTATCCTGACGTTGTCGCTGCCAGCGTTTTTATAATTTCAGTTCTGAAGCACGATTAAAAATCGGCGACGCTTCCGCTACTTCAAGCATTTCTGCCATTTCTCCGTTGCAATGTAAGGCAATATCGCAACCAGCTGCGAATAAAGAATCAACGCGTTCTTTGATGCTTCCGCGCAGGGCTTTCATTGAAACATCATCAGACATCAGCCAGCCGCTAAAGCCGATTTCATCGCGAATATAACGAATGACAATTGGCGAAAGTGTAGCGGGAAGTTTTGCGTCAAGAGCGGTGTAAATTATATGCGCTGTCATTGCGAGCGGCAAATGCGCAAGCAGCTTGAAAGGCAGGAAATCTGTTCTCTTCAGCGTTTCGAAATCTACATCGACGATGGGCAAATCTTCGTGACTATCGAGCGTTGCGCGACCATGGCCGGGAATATGTTTGATGATCGGGAAAACTTTTTCTTCCATCAATCCAAGCGCTAAGGCTTCGCCATAATGAGCTACTAATTCAGGATCGGCGCTTGGGCTTCTATCGCCAATAATTGCGTGAGTATTTGGGAGGCGTAAATCTAGAACTGGCGCGCAATCAACATTTATGCCGAGTTTTTTTAACATCGCGCCGAGATTTTTACCTTGCTGATAGCATGAAAAACTTGCGGCCTCTTTATTTTCAGCGTCATCAACAAGTTTTTGCATACTAGGAAAAACTGGCCAATGCGGCGGTTTCAGACGCGCTACTCTACCACCTTCCTGATCAATTAGGATCGGCGAATTTTCACCTAACTGCGCTTGTAATTCTGCGGTTAGTCGTAAAACTTGCTCGGGGTTTTCAACATTACGCGCGAATAAAATATAACCAAGAGGACGATATTCTTGGATGAAATTTTTTTCTTCTGTAGTGAGCGCCAAACCAGAAATTCCCGTTATAAAAGCGCGACGATTAGTTATGTGTAGAGACAAGAAAACACCCCTGTGATTGTGCGATTAATTTTTTACAAACTGTACGACCTTCATTTTCATTTGCTAAATTACCAGCTTGCAAACGATAGAAAATGCCTTTTTCGCCAAGATCGGCACGCTCGGTTATTGCTTCCAAATTTTTGGTTGCATCGGCATGCTTAGCTTTGATTTTTTTCCATTCAGATAAGGCTTCTTCTTTAGTTTTGAACGCGCCTAATTGAATGCGCGCAGCTGAAGAAGCATTATTTTTGGCCTTGAGTTTTTGTCCAGCATCAGCAGCCTTATCAAGATTTTTTGGTTGAGCATTTTTGGTTTTTAAAGAAACCTCTGTTTCTTTGTTATCCTTGATTTTGCTGGATTCATTTTTGCTAGATTCAGGTGCTTTTTTGCCAGGACGCAATTGCGGTTTGGGCTGAGATTTTTCTGTCTCATTAGCAGATGAAACCTTTTCCGCCAAAGCAGTTAGTTGATCTTCATCTGAAATTTCAGCGTTTTTTTCTGCGGTTTTTTCTGCGGTTTTTTCTGCGGTTTTTTCTGGTTCTTCTGCTGTGGTTTTCTCGGTATTTTCAGCAGCGCTAGAGATATTTTCTGCATTTTCTGCAGCGTTTTTATCGGTGGATTTTTCAACCAAGGAAGAATTTTCATCTGGAATTACGATGTTTTTTTCTTCTTCGGTAAGGGCGTTC
This sequence comes from Rickettsiales bacterium, assembly GCA_044355085.1. Classification (GTDB taxonomy): domain Bacteria; phylum Pseudomonadota; class Alphaproteobacteria; order Rickettsiales; family JBIKYU01; genus JBIKYU01. The sequence goes on from JBIKYU010000078.1 coordinate 2,671, forward strand.
TCTTCCGCAGAATCGTTGCTGATTGTTTCTGTTTCTGCTGTTGGTTGATCGTTATTTTTTTCGGTTTTTTGTTTTCCTATCTGCGCTAAATCGATTGGCTCTTCAGGCTTTGGTAGAATTCTCTCTGCTTTTGCATTCACTTGTTTAGCCCCAGGATTGATCGCATCATAAACACGCTTGTCAAGGTCTGGAACAGTGACATTTTCTTCTTCAGATGGCGCCTCCTTGATCGGGGTTTTATCTGCTTTTAAAAGAGGAATTTCTCCTTGCGCAGCGTTGGTAATCGCTACTTTATCGCTGTACCAGGCGTAACCTAAAAATGCACTGACTGAAAGCGCAACTGCAGCAAATAAAAAAAGAACGATTTTGCGCTTGTTATCTGGTGCTTCATCTTCGTCAAGATAGGCTCTTACTGCTTCATTGGGGTCATCATCATTATTTTCATCTAATTCGTCTGAATTATCTTCAGTTTCTTCAGAATTTTCCTCTTCCTCGGTTTCTTCTTCCTCCTGCTCATCTTCCTGATCGTATTCTTCGCTTGATTCCTCTTGCTTCTGCTCTTCTTCAACATCTTCCTCAGCTTCTTCTGCTTCTGCGTTGTATTCTATGAGCAATTGCTGCTCTAGAGCTTCACGATCAAAATTTTTACGCGCGTTTTTTTTACGTGAAGATTTGGAAGCAGCGGTTTTTGTATTTTTGCGCTGTGCCATACCCTACATTTCCTCCAGAGGTTTGACTGCCATAATGCTAAGGCCGGAGGCAATCACATAACATAATGACTGCAGTAAAGCTAGACGTGCTGCGGTTTTTTCAGAATTTTCGCTCAAGATAAAACGTAGGCTTGCATCATCTTTTCCGCGATTCCACAAAGCATGAAATGATGCTGCGAGTTCTTGCAAATAAAATGCAATACGATGCGGCTCGAAGCTACGTGCAGAAGCTTCTACAATACGCGGCCAAACAGCCATAACCCGCAGTAATGCTAGCTCTTCCTGCGTATCTAAATTTGCCAGTAATTTTTTATCAGGAATTTTTGCCGACTGAAATGCATCTGGCATTTCTTTTTCTGCGTGCCTTAATACCGAACAGCTCCGCGCATAAGCATATTGAACGTAGAACACTGGATTATCGCGCGATTGCTCTTTTACTTTTTGTAAATCGAAATCCAAAACAACATCGTTTTTGCGTGTAAGCATAATGAAGCGCAAAACTTCTGCGCCGACTTCATCCATAACATCACGCACTGTTGCGAAAGTTCCGGCGCGTTTTGACATTTTCAGCGGCACGCCATTTTCTAAAAAATTCACAATCTGACAGAGCTTCATTTCTATGCTGGCTTTACCAGAGCTCATAGCCGAAACAGCAGCTTTCATGCGTCCTACATAGCCGCCGTGATCTGCGCCTAAAATCAAAACCATGCGCGAGAAACCGCGTTCTAATTTATGCCAATGATAGGCAATATCTGCAGCAAAATAGGTCCAGCTACCATCAGATTTTTGTAGCGGACGATCTACGTCATCACCAAATTCAGTGGTTTTGAAAAGCGTCTGCTCGCGCGGCTCCCAATCATCGGGAGTTTTGCCTTTTGGTGGCTCCAACACGCCTCGATAAACCAGGGCTTTTTCCTGCAATGCCGAGATAGTTTTTTCAATCGCACCCGCGCTATGCAACGCTGCTTCTGAGGTAAAAACATCATGAAAAATTCCCATATCCTGCAAATCTTTTTTGATCAGCAGCATCATTTCAGCCGTAGCGATTGGTTTTATTTTTTGGAGATATTCCGCTTCAGGCAGATTTTTTAAATTCTGGCCAAAAATTTCGACCAGTTTTTTTCCCACTGGAATCAAATAACTACCTGGATAAAGACCAGCTGGAATTGCTCCTATTTCATCACCTAATGCTTCGCGATAACGTAGAAAACACGAGCGCGCCAAAGTATCAATCTGGCCGCCAGCGTCATTTATGTAATATTCTTTCACAACTTTATAGCCAGCCTTTGCAAGCAAAGCGGCCAGAGCATCACCAACTACTGCTCCGCGCGCATGGCCAACATGCATCGGCCCTGTCGGATTTGCGGAAACATATTCAATATGAATAGTTTCGCCTTTCCCGATTGCAGAATTTCCGTAGGAGTTTTTTTGCTCGCTTATGCGCAATAATTCTTCCTGCCAAACAGAATTATTCAAGCGAATATTGATGAAGCCAGGGCCAGCAATTTCTACAGAATTTATATCTGGTAATTTTTTTAATTGCTGAAGCAAAAATTCAGCAATTAACCGCGGTGATTTTCCTGCAGTTTTTGCTAGCACCATCGCGGCGTTGCAAGCTGCGTCGCCATGTTCGGCTTCACGCGGTGGCTCAACTGTAATTTCTATAGAGCGCGCCGCTTCTGGCAAATTTCCATTTTGGATAGCTTCCGCAATAATATTTTTTACAGCGGCTTGAAGACGAGCAAAAACGTGCATTTTTTTCTCTTTTATTATTTTGTTCAAAAAATTTTATGAAAGTCGCTGCATGTCAAATAATTTTGCATGTTCTTCTATGGCAAAACGATCGGTCATGCCTGCGATAAAATCCGCAACTATTATGGCGCGACTTCTCTCATCTTTGGCAGAAATCGCCTCTGTGCGCCATTCGCATGGTAGGCATTCAGGCTCATTAAATAAAACCGTAAAAATCTCTTGTACCATTCTACGCGCTTTACTAGTCATTCGGTTGACGCGGTAATGGCGATACATACGCTGCATGAGGAAATCACGAATAACTAAACATGGCTCAGAAACTTCAGCCGAAAACCTCACCAAAGCTTCGCCAGCGTTTTGCACATCTTCAATGCTACGAATTTTTTTCTTTTCCAAAACTGCATTGGTTGCAAGCAAAAGATCATAAATCATGCGATGAATCAAGCGCCTTATAACTTCATGTACAGCGCGCGTTTCCTGAATTTTAGGATATTTGCCTTGCACTTCAGCAACAATTTTTCCAACCAAAGGTAATGCTTCTATTTCCTTCAGAGTAAATAATTTAGCGCGGATACCGTCGTCTAAATCGTGATTACAGTAGGCAATATCATCAGCGAGAGCAGCTACTTGTGCCTCAAGCGAAGGATATTTATCCAAAGCCAGATCATGTTTTTTATTGTAATCAAGAATTGATTGCGGCAAATCGCCTTTTTTATAACGCTCGCTGCGATATTTACCCAGCAAAGGCCCGTTATGCTTGGCGATTCCTTCCAAAGTTTCCCAGGTAAGATTCAAACCATCAAACTCTGCATAGCGCTGCTCAAGTTTGGTCAGAATTTTTAAAGTCTGTGCGTTATGGCTAAATCCGCCATAATTTTTCATTGCCGCGCTTAAACCATCCTCGCCTGCATGGCCAAAAGGCGTGTGACCAAGATCATGAGCAAGAGAAATTGCTTCAGCCAAATCTTCATCTAATCCTAAATTACGACTGATAGAACGCGCAATTTGCGCCACTTCTAAGCTGTGCGTTAGACGTGTGCGATAATGATCTCCCTCGTGATTTACAAAAACTTGCGTTTTATATTCCAGTCGACGAAAAGCAGAGGAATGAATTATACGGTCGCAATCGCGCCTGAACGCACTACGGCCTTCTGCTTCAGGTTCGGCATGCAGACGATTACTTGCTTTGCTTGCCAAAGCAGCGTATGGCGCTTTTTTTCCAGCGTAGGGAAGATCAAAAATTGGCATCTGCTTTGATTCTTTGCTATTTGAGTTATCAATCATCAAAAAGAGGCGAGATTCTAATGACCACTAACGAGCAGTCAATCGAAACAACCAATTTTTCCTTTAGTTTTACAGCAGCAGCTGCAGCACAAATTAAAGCGTTAGCTCAGCGCGAAAATAGCACCAATTTAATGCTACGCGTACGCGTTGAAAGTGGTGGATGCTCTGGGTTTCAGTATTCCTATATGCTTGTTAATGAAGCAAAGAGCGATGATTTAATTTTTAAAAATCAAGATTCTGCTGTTGTTGTTGATCCAATTTCTGCTCCGTTTATGGAAAATGCAGTTCTAGATTACCGAGTAACCTTAGGCAGCGCACAGTTTGAAATTAACAATCCTAACGCGGCAACGCGCTGCGGCTGCGGGAATAGTTTCGGCGTATAGTTTTTTCGGGCGCAGCTAAAATTTTGACGAATATAATACTAACTCCATTTCAAAGTCTTAATAGTGCGTAAAAATATTAAATTGCACTACATGATATCAGTCGTGGGGATGGCTCACGAACCATCCCCACTTTTGG